>NZ_JBHSNY010000009.1:0-464898 GCF_042657145.1 Streptomyces bullii | reverse complement strand
CGGACGTGACCGTACGCTCGCGCGTGGTGCGCGGGCGCACCCGGCCCGCGCTGATCGAGGCCAGCGGCAGCGCCCAGCTCATCGTGGTCGGTGCGCGCGGGCGTGGAGGCTTCGCCGGACTGCTGCTGGGTTCGGTGAGCCAGGCCGTTCTCCACCACGCCCAGTGCCCCGTCACCGTGGTACGCGCGGGGCTCTTGGAGGGCCTGATGATCTAGACATGCGGGGATTCTGTCGTGGTCCGGGTGCATGCCCGCGGGCGCCAGGGGGACCCTCTTCGCGGGAGGCTCAGCGGCAATGCGAGTCGAACTGATCCGGCAGGCTGCCGACGTGCTGATGGACGTCCCTGGCGACGCCCAAAGGGAGATCGTCGTGCTCCTCGACGCCGTGGCCTCGGCCCCGTTCCCCAAACCAGGAGCACTGGCCGCAGCATTCGGCCCGTCGTGCTGGGTTGAGTACATCGTCCGCGGTGACGTGATCGAAGTCCGCGACGTCGGGTGCCTCTGCTGACGGCCAAGCCGCGGTGATGGCTTGCGGGCGGTGCGTCGGCGACGTCCTGGCGCCCGATCCGGGCCGGCAGCCACAGCGCGGCGTGCGGCGCGGTGCGGTGACGGCGGCCGGTGTACCGCCGGCGGCGCTGGTCGGCGAAGGCCGGCTCGATCCGGCGCTGCCGGTCCTCGTGTGCCGGGATGGGGCCGCCGAGGGCGGGCCGAAGCCTTCTGAGCGGAGACTGAGAGAGTCCCGGAGTCACAGACTCCGGGACTCACGCATTCCTACGCTGCCTCACCGCGCGCCGCTCGGGGCATGTCCCACCTCCTGGACGTCCCCACCTCGCCGTGCTTGAACAGCCGTGCTCGGCGTCCGCAGACGAATCGTCGGGCGAATGCTTCCCGCCGACCCTGTCCCGAGCTGACCGAGGCCGGCGCCGCTCACGGTCTTGGGGCGTACGCCCCGCAGGACGTGCAGAGTCGGCTGAAGCCGGCCGAAGGCGCACGGCGCTGAAGTACCTGCGCGATCAGCGGTACACCCTTCCTCGAGGTCCTCGAAGGGGACGTGGCAGCCGACCGCCGCTCAGTGGTCAGCGGCATGTGCGCTGTTCGCCGTGGTCGGCACTGCTTCAGGTGGCCTGACGGTTGGTACTACCGCGACCGGGCAGTCGGCGTGCTGGAGCGCGGCGAGCGCTACACGGCCGAGGGGCAGTGCGAGAGGACCCTGGTGTCGAGGGGCCCCGACGACAAGGAGATCGGCCGTGGCCGAGTAAGTGAGCAGTACGTGGTGGGCAGGGCCTTCGGCGGTGATGCGATGCACCAGTACGTCGGAATGTTCGTTCTCCGCAGCGCGCAGGACGTCGTCGAGCAGGGCCGTTGCCTGATCCTCCTGCTGGTGGGCGGCACCCCCGGCGAACAGCGGATGCTGCGACGGTTTGCGGGCGGAGCGACGCCAGGCGCGCACGGCTTGCAGAGTGCAGCGCCGTGCTTGGGCCTCGCGAAATGAGAAGCGGATCGCCTCTGTGCTCGTTGTGGCATCACCCACGCCGACCACGATGCGACCGTTTGCCCGTTGCCGGTTGTGCGGCGTGCCGCGGACGACGACAACCGGGCTGGCGGCATGCGTCGCCAGGGAACGGCTGACCGAGCCCAGCAGTGCCCCCTTGATCAGTCCCCTGCCCCGGCACCCGGTCACGACGGCGGTGGCGTGGCGCGCCTCCCGCAGCAGTGCCGTCGCGGCGGCGTCCGGAACGATGTCGACCGTGATCTTCACATCCGGGTTGCGCTGCCGCGCCCGTTCCGCAGCGCGGCCGATGATGTGCTGCGCGAGCGCGCGCTCGGAGGGAACCTCCTCAGACTCCAAGGAGATGGGTCCCTCGTAGCGTTCCCAGAGGGAGGCGTGCACGATGCGCAGCGGCAGGGTGTGCAGGGCCGCTTCGTCCACGGCCCAGTCGGTCGCCCAGAGGGCGGTCTCTGATCCGTCGACGCCCACGACCAGGGGCAGCGTCATCGCTCCCACCGCCTTCAGCACGCGCCAGGATGCCTTCATTCTCCCGTACCTTCACGCCCGGCGAGCACCCCTGTAGGTCGGGATGGCACAGCGGGACGTCGCAGCGGCCCCGGCGCCTTGCGTCGCAGGCGGCAGCCGGTGAGGGAAGTGGGCGCAGCTGGCACGCCAGACGCCTGGGCTGGATGGGCCACCGTCCGCAGGAACGGCGCCGCTCAGCTGGGATGTCGGCGGGCGAACGACAACACGGCGGCACCGGCGAAGTAGGCGGCCAGGGCCGTGACGGGCAGGCCGGCGGGACCCTGACCGCCCGGTTCGGCAAGGGCGATGCCGAGGAGCCCGGCCAGCACGCCTGCCACGCCGGTAAAGGTGAGCAGGGCCGGCAGGACGCCGGTCGTGTCGACCGGCCCGGGGCGAGGGCCTCTGCGTCGCTCGATGGGTCCGAACACGGCGACGAACACCGTGAGGATCAGGGCCAGCACCATCAGCCAGGGTATGCGCAGCGCCAGCCAGGCCGATGATCCCGGCGTCGGCTGCGGCAGCAGCCCGGTCGGGTACAACACCACTGCGCCCAGGACGGCGGCGGTCAGGTGCCACAGGAACAAGGTCATGATCACCGAGTTGACCGCCACTACGACCGTCCACGGGACCGTGCGTTGCAGCCACCGGCGGGCCGGGTCGTGCAGCAGCAAGGCCAGCCCGGTCTGGGTGACGGCCAGCGCCAGCAGGGCCAGGGTGGGAGGTGAGGTGTTCTGGATCTTCTGCCCGGTCATCCCGACCATGCTGACCGGATAGGGGCCGGCCACCGTCAACAGCACCAGGGCGACGAGGCCGCCCAGAGTCAGAGGCAGGGCGACGCCGCGCCGGCCGGCGAGCCTTCCGTCCTGCCAGGCGAAGCCGAACTGGTGCACGGCCAACCAGGCGAGCAGGTAGTTGGCCTCTCCCAGGTAAGGCATCCGCAGCCCTAGTCGTGCCGCGTCACCGAGGCCGACCAGGACGGTCAGCGCGATGGGTACGGCCAGCCCGTAACGGCGGTGCAGAGCGAGCATCGGTGGGGTGAGCACGATCACGGTCAGGTAGGCCGTAAGGAACCACAGCGGGATGGCTGCCAGCCAGACGGCGGTGCCGGTCAGGCCGGGATCGGCGCCGAGCGCCCTGGCCAGGAGACCGCCAACGGCCAGTACGGCCAGCAGCGCCGTGGTGGGGCGGACGAGACGGCCGGTACGGCGCAGCACCCAGGCGGTGACGCTGCCGCCCCGCTCGCGATGGGAGGTCAGGGAGGCGGCGTTGGAGAAACCACCGACCAGGAAGAAGACCGGCATGACCTGGAACAGCCAGGTGAACGGACGCGTCCACGGCACGAGGGCCAGGACGGAGTCGCCGCTCAGCGTGCCGTCGTAGGTCACGTGCACGACCAGCCAGTGGCCGACCACCACGGTGACGATCGCGACGGCACGGAGGAGGTCGACATGCCGGTCCCGGTGCGCCGGGGTCTGCTCGGCCAGCCGGCGTATCTCCCGTAGCACGGAGAGCGAGATCATTTCCCTTGGCCAATGGGCGGTTCACGGGTCCGCCCTCCGAAGACGGTGCCCCGTTACAGCCTGCGGGGGTTGTTGCCCCCCTCGTGCCCTCCACCCTCTCGCTGTGTCAGGCGCAAGGAAAGAGGTCGCTCGACCAGGCGGGTGGCCAGGTCGGCGAGCCGGCGCAGAACGAGCCGGCGGCCGCCGAAACCAGCGGGATTCCTGTCGCCGCACCTGGACCAGTTCCTCGGTACCGCCATCGCGAAGGAGCGACGGCCAGCGCCCGGCCGCCACCCGCTGACGGTGGTGCGCGGCCGCCCCGACCCGGCCGGCCCGGCAGCACGCGCTCACCGACGGGCATAATGCGATCGACGGCAACATGGGGCCATGACGACAAGGGCACGGCTTCGACGGGACGCAGGCCCTGCGGCGCGCACGTCATGCAGGACCCCTGGTCACCGCTGCTGACCAGGAGCAGACCACGTAGTACAGCTTGGTGGCTCACATAGGGCAGAAGTTATTCGTGGATGGTGCAGTGACGCCTTTCCCACAGAGGAACGACCACCCGCAGCACGATCAGTCCGACGAGCCGTCCCGGAGTGCCGGCGCCCCGGTGGTGCGCGCGTCCGGAACGCGGTCGGTGGTGGCCCAGGTCGGTGGAGACGGGCTGGAAGACAGCGATGAGCAGGACACCGAAGATGATCTGCAAGCCGGTCCGGGCGACGCGCGGCTCATGCGGGAGGTCGTTGCACCTCCTGTCGGCGCGTTCCTCAGCAGTCACGTCTCGCGCGCCCGTGCGCGGCGGGCAGATCCGAGGTGACGTCGTCCGCGCCCCGTATCGTCCCGCCATGACGCGACTCGCTCCCTACCCCCTGTGCTGACACGTTTCTCGGCACCGCCCTTGATCACTGCTGCTTTGTCCAGGCCGACGTGCCGCAGGGTGTCCAAGCCACCACCAACTGGCGCACAGCTAAGGCAAATGAAACAGACAACCGAGAACCAAACGCTCACTAAGAGGTCGTTTTCATCGGTGAAGCCGTGGTTCCTCCAGGTTTGCTGATTGTCGGGGTGCGGTGCTGATGCGGCGTCTGATGGCGTTGAGCTAAAGGGGCCGGATGGTGTGACGCCGGGGGTGAGATGCGGCTTGTGCCTGTCTCATCCCAGGACGCCCGTCCGGGCTCGTGCTTCCACGGGTACGGGCGCACGCCTGGGCGCGGGCCCGTACGAGCGGTACGTCCAGGTCATGAGCGCACGACGCCCGTATCCGAGTGATCTGTCCGACGCCCGCGAGTTGACCGAGCCGGTCCTGGCGGCCTGGCGCTTCGAGCGCCGCGGCCGGGCCCTGGACTTCGGCCGACCGCCCGAACACGACCTGCGCGAAAGCGGAGCTCTCGTCACGGACACGCCAGGCCTCCTCCTCGCGGTGCTGGTCACCGCGGCCAGCGTCCAGGACTCGGCAGCCGGCACCCGCCTGCTCGACCAGGTGGCCGCCGCCCACCCCGGCCTCCGCAAGGTCGGAGTCGACGGCGGCTACTGCAAGCACTTCGTCGAGCACGCCGCCACCCTCGCGTATCCGCATCCTCGGCGCCACCGCACACCCCACCGCCGAGTGGATAGTGCAGCTCGGGCGGAACGTCGTCATGGACCTTGAGGACGCAGGCAGCAAGGCCAGGTTCTTGATACGCGATCGCGACTCGAGGTTCACGCAGGCCTTCGACGCCGTCCTGGCCGACGCCGGACTGAACGTCATCACCACCGGAATCCGAATGCCCAGGATGAACTCCCTCATAGAGCGCTGGATCCAGACCTGCCGACGCGAGTTCCTGGACAGCACCTTGATCTGGAACCACAGCCACCTCCTGCACGCGCTCCGCGAGTTCGAGTCCTTCTACAACGGACACCGGCCCCACCGCGCCCTGATGCAAGCCGCTCCGCTCCGCCACCTTCCCGCAGCGATCAGCGAACCAGGACAGATCGAACACCTGGAGATCCACGACGCGATCGACTCGGCGGGACCCTTCACGAGTACCAACATGCCGCTTGACCACCAGGCCGGATGATTAATTGGCACCCGCAGTGTTCGTGACCGGTCGGAGGGCCGCCGTGACCCATGTGATCGCCTCACCCCGTCCCGAGGACGCCGCCTCGTTGGGCCCTTTGCAGTTGAGGGTCTGGCTGCAGACGTACCCGAACGAGGCGGCGGGGATCGACGAGACGTGGATCCGCGAGCACCGAGGCGCCTCCGACACCCCAGAAGGCATCGATTGGCGGCGGGAGTTCATCGAGGCGGCCGAGCAGCGACCGGACCTGCTGTTCTGCCGTGCCGTCCGGTCCGGGACGGAGATCGTGGGCTTCCTCTGCGGTCGCCGGGAGGACGTGGTCACCCCCCGGGCCGATGTACCTGCTTGACGAAGCCCAGGGGCAGGGTGTCGGAGGCCGGTTGATGCGCGAGTTCCTGACCTGGGCGGGAGGTTCACCGATGCGCCTGTGGGTCACCGCCTGCAACGAACAGGCGGTCCGGTTCTACGAGCGCTACGGATTCACGCTCACAGGTGAGCGGGAGACCTGGCGCGGAAGGCTGCCGAACATCCGCATGACGCACGACGGCACACCGCAGGCCTCGCACAGCGAAGCGACGACGTCGGGGAAGCCGGACGGGACAGGACCACTCCGGACCGGGGGCTGACGCGCGGGAACCGCCCGCCGGCGTGGGGGCGGCCCCCGGGCCGGCAGGCGGCCCCCGCTCTCGGCAGCGGCCCTCGCGCCGGCGACGAGGCGGGACCGTCCTGGCTCACGGGACCGTCCCGGCTCAGGCCACGGCGGCGACCGAGATGCCGATGACGATGAAGAGCCAGCCGGTGGTCAGTTCCCAGCGGTGGCGGATCGTGGGCCGGGCGAGCAGCGAGCGCAGCCGCGCGGCGACGACGACCAGGGCGAACCAATAGGCCACGCCGATGAGGATGTCCAGGATGCCGAGGAAGAAGATCTGCCGGGTCATGGATCCGCCGCCGTCGACGAACTGCGGCAGGATGCTGAGGAAGAACAGCGCGGCCTTGGGGTTGAGGACGTTCGTCAGGAGTCCCTGGGTGAAGCCGGACCGCCAGCGGGACGGGGCGTGTCCGCTCTCCTCCGCCGGCGTCCCGGCCGGACCGTGGGACCAGTGGTCGGAGCCGTCCCCTCCCCCGCCGTCCGCCTTCCGCTCCCGGGCGGCCCGGCGGGCGGCGAGCACCGCACGGACCCCGAGGTAGAGCAGGTAGGCCGCACCCGCGAGTTTGATCGCCTCGTAGACCATGGGTGAGCGGGTGGCGACCACCGACAGTCCGACGGCTGCGGCCAGCATGTGCACGCACAGCCCCGTCTGGGCTCCCAACGCCGCCGCCCGCCCCTTGGCCGGATGCTCGGTGGCGGAGCGCACCACCACGAGGAAGTCCGGGCCGGGCACCACGTACGCCACCAGCACCACGCCGAGGAAACCGGCCAGGTCGACCGACATCAGTTCTCCGCTCGTCCGTCCCTGGGGCCTGTGCGGCCGGGACCGTTTATTTGCGGTCCGGGCGCACGGAGCGCCCGGACCCGGTCAGGCCGCCAGGGGGTGAGCCTGGTGCACCGACGCCACGGCCTCGTCGAGTATGCCGAGGCCCCGGTCCAGTTCCTCCTCCGCCACGGTCAGCGGAGGAAGGATCTTGGCCACTTCGTCGTCGGCGCCGGCCGTCTCCACCAGCAGACCGCGCCGGTAGGCCGCCTCGCACGCGGCCTGTGCCGCACCCGGACGCTCGAAGGGCAGCCCCCACGCCAGACCGCGGCCGCGCGGATCGGGCAGCCCGTACCGCCGGGCGGTCCCGGTGAGCGCGCGGCGGACCCGCTGGCCCAGCGCCGCCGTCCTGGCCTCCAGCGTGGCGTCCGTCCAGTAGAGCTCCAGGACGCGGGTGGCGGTCACAAACGCCGGGTTGTACCCGCGGAACGTCCCGTTGTGCTCGCCCGGCTTCCAGATGTCGTACTCGGGGCGCATCAGTGTGAGGGCCATGGGCGTCCCGTACCCGCCGATCGACTTCGACAGGCACACGATGTCGGGAGCGATTCCGGCCTCCTCGAACGAGAAGAACGGTCCGGTGCGCCCGCAGCCCATCTGGATGTCGTCCACCACCAGCAGCGCCCCGTGCTCCCGGGCGAGGCGGCCAGCGCCCGCAGCCAGCCGGGGCGGGCGGGGTTGACGCCGCCCTCCCCCTGCACGGTCTCCACCACCACGGCCGCGGGCGGGCCGGACCGGGCCGCGGCGGCCAGCTGATGCGTGAGCCGGGCCACCGCCCGCTCCTCGTCGTCGGCCGGGTCGTCGTAGGGCAACGGCGTGGTGTCCGGCAGCGGCACCCCCGCGCCGGCCCGTTTCATCGGGTTGGCGGTGACGGCGAGCGCGCCGAGCGTCATGCCGTGGAAGCCGCGCTGGAAGTACAGCACCTGGTGCCGGCCGGTGACCTTGCGGGCGAGCTTGAGCGCGGCCTCCACCGCGTTGGTGCCCCCCGGGCCGGGGAACTGGACGCGGTAGTCCAGGCCGCGCGGGAGGAGGATCACGTCCCGCAGCCGTTCGAGGAAGTCGCGCTTGGCGGTGGTGTGCATGTCGAGGCCGTGGGTGACCCCGTCGCCGGACAGGTACTCCAGCAGGGCCGCCTTCAACTCGGGTGGGTTGTGACCGTAGTTGAGGGCTCCGGCGCCCGCGAAGAAGTCGATCCAGGAGCGGCCGCTCTCGTCGTGCAGCACGGCGCCGCGCCCCGTGGTGAACACGGTGGGCCACGCCCGGCTGTAGCTGCGTACGTCGGATTCCATGGTGTCGAAAACGCTCATCTTCATTCCTGTCGGCTCGGTACGGGCGCGGGGTGGTCGGTGCGGGCTGCGGACGCGGTGGTGGGGAGTGCGGGATCCGGCGGCCGGGCGGACCAGCGGCGTCGGCCCCGGCACCGTCGCGGGCGCGGAGGGCGCCGGGCGGGCCGCGATCAGCCGGCCACGGCGTGCTGGTCGCGCTCGTAGAGCACCAGGGCGCGGGCGGCGGGGTCGCGGCGGGTCCACGGGGCCCTGCCGATGAGCAGGGTGTGGTCGAGCGCGGCGGGCGCCTGGTCGAGCCGGCACACCACCGTGGCGACCGTCCCGTCCAGCACCGGGCAGCCCTCGTGGTCGCGGTAGCCGACACCGTCGAAGCGTTCGGCCGCCGGCAGCCGGGCGAACCGGTCCATCAGGTCCCGTTGCTGCCAGCTGAGGATGTTGACCGCGAACGAGCCCCGCCTCTGGGCGTGCGCCACGGTACGGCTGGCACTGGCGAGGGAGACCAGCAGGGAGGGCGGGTCGGTGGACAGCGACAGGACCGCGTTGACGGTGCAGCCGACGGGTCCCTCGGGACCCGCGGTGGTGATGACGGCGACGCCGGTGGCGAGCTGCGCCATGGCGGTACAGAACTCCTCACGGCCGGGCAGCGGGATGCGGGTGGTCGTCGGTGCGGTCACGGTCACGGGGTTCCTTCCCGGAGGGGTGCGCGGCGGGTGGCGGAGGCTTCGGGTGCCGCGGCGGCCCGGTGGTCCGTGGCGCGGGGGCGGGGGCGGGGCTGCCCGGTGCCGGGCGGCGGGCGGTGTCCAGGGCGGCGGTCACGGCGGCCCGGTCGGTCTTGCCGTTCAGGTTGAGCGGCAGTTCGGGTAGGTGCAGCAGGGTGCGCGGCACCATGTAGGCGGGCAGGCGCTCGTGCAGGACGGCCGACAGCGCGGCCGGGTCGCCGCCGTCCCCGCTGTAGACCGCTTCCAGTACGGTGCCGGCCCGGTCGTCGCGGACCACGACGACCGCATCGAGGACGCCGGGCAGACAGCGCAGCGCCTGCTCGATCTCGCCCAGTTCCACGCGGTAGCCGCTGATCTTGACCTGGCTGTCGAGCCGGCCCAGGTCCGCCTTGTGGCCCCTGCTTGGGTCTCACGCTGCCGGCACGGTTCTATGAAGATCCATCAACTTCGAATCCGCAGGTCGTTGGGGCTGGTGTGAGTGAGCGATCGTGTGCCCGTACTGGTCGGGGGTGGTTGGCCGTGCCCAAGATCGTCTGCCGAGCCCGTCAGCGTGCGACTTCGGTGTTGGTCAGCACGAGCAGGGCCCGCAGCAGCGTGGTCGCGTAACGGGGCGACATCCGCAGCTTGGTGAGGAAAGGTGTTCTGTCCACGGAGGTTGGTGACAGCGATCATTGACGTGCGATCTAGAAATGGGTGAGGGCCTTCTGGCCTGGTGTGGATGACCTGTTGACTGCACTTTCTCGCCCGCCGGGCTGGTGGCCTCGCTACCGTTCGCCGTGCGCTTGGTGGTAGGAGCGCGAGCGCCGTGACGAGCTCTGCGTGGTCGTCGAGTACTGCCTCGCGTGGGCGGCGCGGTCGCGCTCCCGGATGGAGTGCCGCCGTATGCCGTAGTCGACGAATCCGGCGCTGAGGTGCAGCCGGCCAGCGACTATCGGTGCAATCGGGTATTGGGCGATATCAGCCCGCTGACGTGCCGCCGCCACAGCGGCCAGGCCCCAGGCAGCGGATCGGGCTTCCGGGCGGTCAGAACGATTAATCGATCGACAACATATGCCGGTCGCTGATATATATAGGCAGCATGAATGAGCGACCGCTTCAGGAGCCGACGCTGCTCCTGCTCACTGCCCTGGCCGACGAGCCCAGGCACGGCTATGGACTGATTCAGGAGATCGACGCGATCTCCCAGGGCCGTGTGCGGATGCGCACCGGTACTCTCTACGGCGCGCTGGACCGGCTGGTCCAGCAGGGCCTGATCCGGGTCGAGCGCGAGGAGGTCGTGGACGGTCGGGCGCGCAAGGTCTACGCCCTCGCCGAGGCCGGCCGAGACGTGCTGGCCGCCGAGACGGAGCGGCTGCGTGTTGTCGTCGCCGAGGCCGAGCGTCGACTGGCCGCCCGTCGCGCCCACGCCATCCGCCCGAAGGGGGCCCTGGCATGACGCAGCAGCACAGCTCACTCGCGTTCCGCTGGGCGCTGCGCCTCCATCCGGCCGCCTACCGCGCTGAGCACGAAGCCGAGTTGACCGCGATCTATGCCGAGGCGACGCAGGATGCCGGCCCGCTCGGCCGGCTGCGCGAGGCGCTCGATGTCGCCGGTCATGGCCTGCGGCGGCGCACCGGCCTGGGCTCCGACCGGATGGCGGGTCAGGTCCTGGCGCAGGCGGCCCCGCTGGCTGTCGCCGTGGCGACGGGTAGCTTCGTGGCGGGCCTGTTGTGGCTCTTCGCCCCCGGCGTCCGGACCATGCCGACGTCCTCGCCTCCGAATGTGCTGAGCCTGGCCAACACGGGCCTCACGCCGCTGCTCTGGCTGGCGGCGCTCGCGGCTGTCTGGACCGGGCGCTGGACCGTGGCCCGTGCACTGGTCGTGCCGGCGATGGTGCTGTGCCTGGCCGACGTCCTGCTGGCCGCGTTCGCCTCCTCCGGCTTCCACGGCACCCCCTCGATCGCAGTGATCCGACTGGCCGTGCCGCTGCTCACTGGCGCCGTCGTCCTCGCCGCACCCAGGGATCTGCTCGGCCTCTCCCTGTCACAACGCCGCACGATCATGGGAACCACCGCCCTGGCGGCCGTCCTGGTGTCGGGCGTGCAGCTCGTCGAGGTGTACTACCCCTTTACGCTGGTCGTTCTCAACGACATCGGCCCGCTGTGGGCCGGGGTCCTGTGGGCCGGGGTCCTCGCGATCGCCCTGCTCTTCGGCACGCGTAACCGGTTGACCGTCGCGGGCGTGGCGGTGGCCGTGCTGCCCACCACGCTGCAGGTGACGGTCCAGCTCACCCCCGCGGGCGTGGTTGTCCTCCTCCTGGTCCTGCTCAGTAGCACGGTGCCCTTCCTCCGCGCGCGCCGGCGCCACTTCCAGTCAACCCCGCCGAGCGCGGCATAGCTGGCTCCGGGACCCCGGGCCACACCCCGGATCGGCCCGGCGCTTCTGCCGGGCCTCCTGCCAGCCGGAGACTTCTCACATAGGAGTTAGGTCCCCAGCCAGCGGGGTCGTGTCTCGTCGACGCCGAGGAGTTCAAGCAGGTGTGCTTGAACTCCTCGGTTGATGAGGCTCACAGGTGCGTCGGTCACACTGCCGGGGCGGAGAGTCAGGCTGGACAGCTGGCAGAAGATCATGCGGCCAGTGGGGCGGACGGCGCGGTTGTCGGGGTAGAGACCGCGCATGGTCTGCTCGGAGCCCAGGGCTTGGCGGACCTGGCGTCCGATCAGGCAGAACACCAGCAGGGCCAGGCAGATCACGGTGATCAGGGCAGCGATGCGGCGGTTGTGCCGCAAGAACACGGTGCGACGGCGAGCGGGCCTTTGAAGTCGTGGTAGCGGGCGTTCGACCAGCCCCTGCCCCTTGTAGCGCAGGAACACCTCCTGGGTGCTGGCCTGTTCGGGTCTCAGGTTGGTCAGCAACGCGTACCAGCCGTCGGCAGCGGCCTGGGCGTCCAGGACATCCTTGTCGAAGTGCCAGGGCCGGGCGGCCGGTCTCGTCACTGAAATCCACCAACTTCCAATCCGCAGGACGTTGGGGCTGGTGTGAGTGAGCGATCGTGTACTCGTACTGGTCAGGGCGGTTGTCCGAGCCCAAGATCGTCTGCCGGGCCCGTCAGCGTGCGACTTCGGTCTTGGTCAGCACAAGCAGGGGCCGCAGCAGCGTGGTCGCGTAACGGGGCGACATCCGCAGCTTGGTCAGGATGCGCCAGTTCTTCAGGTGCGCGAAGGCGTGCTCGCAGACCGCACGGACGGACGCGATCAGCTTGTTGACCTGCTTCTTCGCGGACGTGAGGGACTTGGTTCGGGCGGCCTTGTAACCGGTGATGACCACCGGGTTGTCCGGGTCGTCGTCCAGGCCGACGAAGCCGAGGTCACCGAGGGCGCCCAGCTCGGTGGCGCGCAGGCGCTCGACGAGCTGGTTGTAGCAAGGCCGTGGTGATCTCCGAGGAGCGTCCCGGGCGGGCCGCGGAGATCCACAGCAGCCGGCCCCTGTCGTCGGTGAGCGCGAGGAAGAGCAGGCCGTGGGCCTTGTGTTTCCCGCTGTAGGTGCGGCGGTTGTCTTTCCCGGTGCGGCGCCGGGTGCGGATCAGGGTGCCGTCGATCAGCACGACGTGGCCACCGTTTCGGCCGACTTTCTTCAGCGCGCGGTCCAGGCGCTGGGCCCCGCGCGGCGAGCAGGCCGAGCACTTCCAGCACCCAGCGACGCACCGTGGTGGCGGAGATGGTGTTGCCGCCCGCCATGTCGGCGAGGCGCTGGTCATGACGTAGGACGGCGAGGACGATCGCGGCGATCTTTCCGGGCGGGAGCTTGCGCCACTGCGAGCGGATCTTCTTCAGGTGGCCGCGCAGCAGGTCGCCGAGGAAGGTCAGGGTGGCCGTGGACAGGGTGAGGCTGGACTGGTAGACAACCGTCTCAGTGTCCCTGGCGGAGCTGGTCTTGTTTCGCATACGACATCAACTGTCGCCAGGGACACGGATGTTACGGCCCGAGCCGTATGACGTTGCCGCCCCAGCGCGCTCACAGCGTGGTGGTGAACTTCCCGTCGACCAGCTTGCGCAGCCAGCCCCGCTCGGCCAGCCGGTTCAGCTTCGCCCGCATCGCCTCCGAGCGGGCAGGCGCGGAGGCGATCCCCAGCTCACCGCAGACCTGCTTCACCATGACCGGACCGTCGGCCCGCCGCACCACTTCCATGATCCGCTGGTAGTCCGCGGGCAAGACCGCGTCGTCCATGCCCCGCTCGCGTGGCGGCACCGCCAGCACCGCACGGCCCGCGACCTGCCCGGCGGGCCCCGTCGCCGTCCGCTCAGCTTCGGTGCGCACCTGCTCGGCCAGCCGACGTGCCACCCGCTCGGCGACGGCGAGCTCCTCCAGCTCGTCACGACCTCCTGCAGCTGCTGGCTCAACTTCTCTGCCTGCACTTCCAGTTCGGCCCTACGGGCCGTGATCAATCCGCGAAGGTCCGGCTCCCAATCCTGGGCCACCTGAACGCACCACCCGCCCGGATCGTACGGACACCCGCCGCGCACACGCCCGGGAATCCGCAGATCGGTGATCGCTGAAACGGCAGACG
Source organism: Streptomyces bullii (assembly GCF_042657145.1). Taxonomy (NCBI): domain Bacteria; kingdom Bacillati; phylum Actinomycetota; class Actinomycetes; order Kitasatosporales; family Streptomycetaceae; genus Streptomyces; species Streptomyces bullii. Next base: position 451,306 of record NZ_JBHSNY010000009.1, on the reverse strand, counting down.
ATATTGAGCTCCGACAAACCCCCTCGCCCAGCACGAGTGCCTGATCAACGACTCACGCCAGCCCCAACGACCTGCGGATTTCGAAGTTGGTGGATCTTCTATGCCGGGGATGGTCAAGCGCCCCGGCTCGGGCAGCCCGGAGTGGAGCGTTGCCGACGGCTCACTCTGGCTGCTCGTCAGGTGTGGAACGGATCGCTGCGGGTGCTGGTCGTGGTCAGTGGGTGGTGAGCATGCCTTCGCGTAGTCGGGTCAGTGTGCGGTTCAGCAGACGGGAAACGTGCATTTGGGACACGCCCAGGTGTTGACCGATCTCGGCTTGGGTGCGTTCTTCGACGAACCGCATGTGGATGATGCGCCGGTCCCGTTCGTCCAGCTCGGCGATCAGGGGAGCCAGGGCGTGGAAGTCTTCCACCAGCTCAAGGGCCGTGTCCTCGGTGCCAATGAAGTCTGCGAGTGCGGTCTCACCGTCCTCGCTCGAGCTGATGGCGGCGTCCAGGGAGGCGGAGTTGTAGCCGTTGGAGGCCAGCATGGCTTCGTTGACCTCGTCCTCGCTCAGGCACATCAGTTGCGCCAGTTCGGTGACGGTGGGGGTGCGGCCCAGCCGGCTGCGCAGTTCCTCGGTGGCCTTGGCCAGCTGGACGCGGGCTTCCTGCAGGCGGCGGGGGACGTGGACGGCCCAGGAGGTGTCGCGGAAGAACCGCTTGATCTCACCGACGATGTAGGGGACGGCAAAGGAGGTGAACTCCACTTCGCGGCTGATCTCAAACCGGTCGATGGCCTTGATCAGGCCGATCATGCCGACCTGGACGATGTCTTCCATCTCTTCCGGCCCGCGGCTGCGAAAGCGGGCGGCCGCATAGCGGACGAGCGACATGTTCATCTCGATCAGCGTGTTGCGCGCGTACTGGTACTCGGCAGTGCCTTCCTCAAGCACCGCCAGCTGGTCGAAGAACAGCCGCGACAGTGCACGGGCGTCCTTGGGAGCCACCTGCGACGGGTTGGCAACCTCCGGTAGTTCGGCTACTCGCGCATCCGCCTTCATCGTCACCGTCATGATGTGCCCTCCCATGTGTCCTGCCCGTGCCGTGCCGGCAACCGCGCGCCGACGACAGGCGCATACCCGCACTTGGCGGGAGCACTCCTGCGCATTGGAAGCAGCATGTGCTCCGTGCTTTTGGCCGTGCCGGGATGAGGAGGCGGCGCGCTGGCTGCCCGCAGGCGGCGGGATGTGGAAGACAGCCTTGCTGGGCTCTCCGGCGCGATGCCCCGGGCAGCCTGTCTGCGGATCCGGGCCGTCAAAGCGTTGTGAAACGGTGGCCCAGTCGAGCATGCGAGGCTACAGGAGGAACGCCGGGAGGACGTTAGCGGTGCTGCAATAGATCTGGTGTTCACTGCGGCATTGGCGTTGGGACGTGTAGTCGATTTAGGCTGCGTCGGTTCGTGCCGCTCGCGGCAGCCCATCGACGGAGAGGGAAGCCGATGACCCAGCAGGCCTCGGTCACCGACCCGGCTCCCGGGCGGCGGCCTGAGCTGGTCCCGGACCCGGGTGTGGAGGTGGCCCGTATTGCGGCGGTACGCCGCTATGACATCCTCGATACTCCGCCCGACGGGGCGTTCGACCGGGTGGCGGCGATGGCCGCCCGCCTCTTTGATGTCCCCGTGGCGACGGTCACGATCGTGGACACCGACCGCATCTGGTTCAAGGCCGCACACGGGCTGGAGGGTGTCAAGGAGATCGGCCGCGATCCGGGACTGTGCGGCTCGGCGATTCTGCGCGATGACGCGCTGGTCATCCCTGACACCCTTCGTGATCCCGTGGCGGCGGACAATCCTCTGGTCACCGGGGAGATGCGTGTGCGCTTCTACGCTGCCGCACCGATCATCACCCCCGACGGCCACCGGCTGGGCACGGTCAACGTCCTGGACACCAAGCCGCGCTCGATTACCGAGGACGACACCGCCACACTGGCCGATCTTGCCGCGATCGTGCTGGACGAGATGGAGCTGCGGCTGTCGGCGCTGCGGGCCCTGCGCCACGAGCAGGAGCGGCGGGAGGTGGAACGGGCGGCGCGGGAACAGGCGGAGAAGGACAAGACTGCCATCGCCGCGTTCGCCTCCACCCTCCAGCGCACCCTGCTGCCCCCGGCGCTTCCCGTGGTGCCCGGCCTGGAGCTGGACTGCCACTATCACACCGCCTCCGTCCACGATGTGGGCGGCGACTTCTACGACGTCTTCCCCGCCGGCGGCGGCCGGTGGGCGTTCTTCCTCGGTGACGTGTGCGGCAAGGGCCCCGAGGCGGCGACCGTCACCGCCCTGGCCCGCCACACCCTGCGCGCCGCGGCCCAGATCGACCCGGACCCGGTCACCGTCCTGAGCACGCTCAATACCGCCCTGCTTACCGACGTCACCGCCGGAAGCCGCTTTTGCACCGCCCTCTTCGGCCTCCTGGCACCACAGGAGGACGGCAGCTTCAGCGTCACAGTGGCCACCGGCGGCCACCCGCCGGCCTACCACCTGCGCCCCGACGACAGCGGCGCGGTATGGGTCAAGGCGGTCCGGCCCAAGGGCGGCATGCTCGTCGGAGCCTTCCCCCAGGCACACTTCGTCCAGGCCACCTTCTCCCTGGCGCCCGGGGAGGGCCTGTTCCTTTACACCGACGGGCTGACCGAAGCCCGCACCATCCCGGGCGCCATGCTCGGCGAGGACGGCCTGACCGGCTTCCTCCACCAGCGCACCGGGCCCGTGACGGCCGCCGCCCTGGTCGAAGACGCCGTCACGTTGCTGGCCTCGCTGCCCGAGGGAGCCGGCGACGACGTGGCCCTGCTGGCCCTGTCCGTACCCGACGCCGAAACCCCACCCGGCACCGGCGTCGCCGGCAGCGCCCACACCACCGCCGCACCCGAACACTTCGGCCAGGAGTGATGACCGACGTGACCCACACACTTCACCTGACCGTCCAGCACCCCCACCCCGGCCTCGCGATCGCCACGGTCGACGGGGATGTGGACGTGCACACCGCGCCCACCCTGCGCTCCGGAGCCCTGGAGATCATCCGGCGAGGACACCCGCGCCTGGCCCTGGACCTGGAACAGGTCGGCTTCTGCGACTCCGCCGGTCTCAGCGCGATCATCGGCATCTGGCACGCGGCCCAGGCAGCGGAAGGCTCGCTCAGCCTCGCCAACGTCCCCGACCGCCTGATGCGCATGCTCAGCATGACCGGCGTCGACTCACTCCTGCCTGTCCATGCCACAACCTCCGACGCAGTCGCCGCCGTGACCGACAGCCCGCCCGCCTCCGCAAAGAGGTAAGCGACTTCTGGTCTGCCAGACCAGAGGCTTGTGCGGCGATACAGCGGGGCAGCCAGCAGGCACTCTGGCCCTCAACACGACAGCGGACGCGATTCGACAGCGATTTCGGGAGGCGAAGGGCGCTGTCCGGCCGGCCGTGCAATCCTGCCGGAGCGCAGCGTGAAGTTCTTGTGACGGTCATGTGAGGCGGGGCGGGTTGTATGGGGCAGACGGCGGGGGATGAGGGACAGAAGATCGGGGACAGTGATCCGCTGTCGGCGTCGGCCGCCTATGACGGCGATTCTTCCTGTATTGGTGCCGCGCGGCGCCTGGCCATCGGCTTCCTCACCGACGTGCAGGCCGTGCACGGGCTGCCGGTGTCGGAGCGTGCGCTGGGCATGACGCAGCTGGTGGTCAGCGAACTGGTCACCAATGCGGTGAAGTACGCGCCTGGGCCAGTGATGCTGAATCTGCAGATCGTTGGCGGTGCGGTACGGGTGTCGGTGTGGGACAGCGACCCGGTCCTGCCGGACGTCGCCGCCACCGACCCGCAACGAGTTGGCCGGCACGGCCTGGAGATCACCCTCGCCGTCAGCCAGGGCTATGAAGTCCACCGCGAACCCGTCGGCAAACGCGTCACGGCTCTGATCGCGCTGGCCGACGACCCCGGCGGGAACATCGCCGGCCGCACTGCTCCGTAGAGACCGGATGCGGCGCAGACAGGAGGTGGGCTGGCATCCGATGGATGGAGGCGTAGGTTCCGCTGTTTCACCGGGCCCCAGTTATCAGGCCTGGTCCCATGAGAATGGTGCGTACACCATTCTTACCGGATGGGATCTTCTGGTGCCGGACATGTCTGCGGGCACCCGGGTGGATCCGGGTGCCCGCAGTGTGGCGCGTTGCCGCCTGATGGTTACCAGCGATACCAGCGGCCCTTGCGACCGCTGGTATCCGCCGTCCGCACGACGAAGCCCAGCAGCCAGACCACCAGCACGATCACGGCGATCCACCACAGTGCCTTCAGCGCGAAACCCGCACCGAAGAGGATCAGAGCCAGCAGGAGAACCAGAAGCAGGGGAACCATAGTTATCAACCTCCGACGCACCGGATGCCCGATCAATCGAAGAACACACGGTCGATTTCCCTGGTTTCTCCGTCGCGCTTACGGACACTCGACGTACTTCTACCACCACACATCGCCCCATGCGATCTCATGGGTGACCTCGGCACCGCGATCCCTGACGGCCGTCGTGGGGCCGACTTCGTCTCGGTGGTCAGACGTCGTGTCCGTTGTCCGGCGAGGTCCGCGCCGGTGTCCGGTCGGCGCGGAAGTAATCGCCGTGGCCCTCTTCAGTGCCCACCACCATGGAGGGGATCAGGACCGCCGACCGCGCTTCGACAGAGTTCCAACTCGCGGTCGGCGAGCGGAAAATCCTCCAGTTAAAGAAGAAACCCCCAGATCGCCGCCATCGCGGAGCTGGTGTGGAACGCCCTGGACGCGAACGCCACCCTCGTCGACGTCGAACTACGCCGCTCGACTGGAAGGCCATCCCCCAGATCGTGGTGACCGACAACCGGGACGGCATGACGCCGGAACGGGCCCGGACGGCCTTCGCGGACTACGGCACCACCTGGAAGACCGGCAGGACACACACCGACGGCCACACCCGCATCCTGCACGGCCGCAACGGCGAAGGACGCCTGTACGCCTTAGCGTCGACGCCGTCTTCTGGCCCGCTGCCCGGCCTTACCTGGTCAGGGACATCGCGACCGCCGTGTTCCTGTTCCTGCTGGTCGTCCTGGCCCGCGCCGACACCCTGCGCCACCGTGAACTGTACGCCGACCTGGGGGCCGTGGCCCTGGGTGCCGATCCCGGCGTCTGGCGGGCGGGGGCCAAGAGGGCCGTGGCACAGGGCGCGTGGTCGTTGACAGAAGTCCTGGTGCAAACGGCCGCACCGGCGATGTTCGGCGCCGCCCTGGTCGCCCCCCTGGCCCGACTCCCCCGCGGCGAAAGGCCTTCAGCACATTCCGAAGCCGTACGGCGGTCCTGGTCGATCCGAATCGCTGTGGGCGTCGTCGCGGTCCTGGCCGTCATGTCGTCCGTCGTCGCCGTGCGCTCGTGACGGGCGAGAGTATGAGCCTGGCGGTGCCCGAGCGTCCCCCGGCTGCCGACACCGACGAAAAGGTGCGCAGCTTCCAGTTGCTGGCCTGGTGCAAGCTGAGCGGACAGGCCGACATGGTTGCCCTGGCGTCTCGTTACACCGCACTCGGGAAGTGGTTCAAGGAGTCGGCGGATACCGAGACCAGCGCCGTCGACGCGGACGCCCTGCGCCCCGTCTGCACCAGCCTCGCCCGTGACACGGTCACCGCCCGAAAGCGTCTGGGTGTACCCGATCCCCATCTCGGTCGCGCATGGTCCACCCTCCTGGCCAAGGGCCGGGACGCGGCCGGCGAGTGCACGTCCGTGCTCGACTCGGAAACGGACGACGTGCAGCGCAACACGAAGATGCTGGAGCAACTCTTCGGCGCCTACGAACAGGCAGGCGAGACCCTTCCGACCCTGACTGACCGCGTCACCACCGCGTTGGAGCAGTGGCCGCAGTGGGAGGCCGACTGATCAGCCCGCGCCGGATGTCGACCGCCCGCTGTGCGTCGGCCACGAATGCAAGGCCGGTACGGTATGGGCGAGCGCCTGGGCCGTGGACGCTGGCGTCGAGCCGACCGACCCGATGCCATGTCAACTGGTAACCGCTGTGCCGCATCTCGGGCAAGGCCCGCCAAGCACTGGGCGCGGCCGGCCGGGGTAACCGCACCATGACGGCCACGACTCACCATCGCGTCGGAGTGCAGCGTGCATACGCCGGGGCCCCGCGACTGACGCGCGAGCTCTCGTGGACCTCGCTGATCCGCTCGGTGAGCTCCGCGTCGCGCATCGCGCGGCCCGAGAACAGCGGTGCGGCGGGCGTAGAAGGCGGCACGGGAGACCTTCAACAGCTCACACGCCCGCTTGACGCTGTCCTGCTGCTTCTCCGCCTCGATGAACGGGTACACGCTCACCGGATCTCCGTCGCGAAGCAAGCCGTAGCACGCTTGAGGGTCTCGACGTCCTCCCGCAGCCGACGGTTCTCCCGCCGCAGCCGGGCGAGCTCCTCGCGCTCACCGCTGATCAAGCTCTCTTGATCGCCGGCGTCGACCTCGGCCTACTGCACCCAGCCCCGCACCGAGAACCATCCATGATGGACATCCTCCTTCCGGAACCGAGGCTCCCGATCTCCGATGTCCGTCAAAGCGGATCAAGCCCATCCCGCGGCACTCCGAAGCTCACCTGAACGGGCACTCATCACCCCTATGGCCAGGCGACGGCCCCGGAAGAAGCCCGCCCGTGGCTGGTCGAAGAAGACTGCGCCGACTGTCTGAGTCGTTTACGAGTACGAAGCCGAATCCGTACTCCTCGCCGAGCTATTGCCTATCACTCACTGAAACGGCGTCCCACCCACGCACGCGGTGGATGTAAGCGGTCTTCGGATAGGAGGCCTCGGTCCCCGAGCGAGGACCGATCTCGAAGAGGTCGATCAGCAAGAAAAGCGGGTAGCCCGGGGACTGAGGCATTCGCTTCACGACAACGCCCTCGCAACCGATGATGGTGCCTGACGGCCCCCAGATGGCCGTCCAGGTGTGGGGCTTTGAAGCGTCCAGGGGAAGGGCGACTTCCGTCATGTCGGTTGTCAGCCGTGCGTCTGAATGCGCTTTCACTCCGCATCGGGCATGGCTCATCCTCTCGCCGACAGCGTCAGCGTCGATCTCGAAGATGCACACCTCGCCGCTGTCGTTCTCCGACAGGTGCTCCGTCCCCACAAGCCACGCCGCGAGCATGCATCCCTCGTCCACGCTCGCGCTCACGGTCATATCCACACGTCCAGCGGTGGGCGCCCACAGCAAACGCTCTGGTGTCTCCGTGCGGACAACAAGTCCGTCCGAGCGGTGCCGGTGTGTTCCTCGCCGAGAGCCCACTGGGCCGGAAAAGCTCCCGGTTTGCAGGTTGGACACGCGGAGCGGGGCGTCTTCCTCTCGCCAATCCGGCTGGTCAGCATCGATACGCAGCCGCAGCCCGGCATCGTCAATGTCGTAGCGTGCCTGAGACCGCTCGGGCGACGTCCAGTGCGGCAGATAGTGATCGACCCAGCGATCTTCCCTGAGTCGGGGAGCGGTGAAAGCGTCCTCAAAATCAGGCTTACGAGCGGGAGATTCGGGAAGACGATCGACGTTTGACACCATGACGTCATCCTGTCAGACGATCGAGACGCTTTCGATGTGAGGAGCGCTCAGCGTGGTCACCTTGCTGCGACGCGATGACCATCGACGGGTCCGCTCACACCAGCCACCGTCGTGACAGCCCCGACGCGAGCTCGGCGGCAGCTGATAGACGGCATACGGTGGCGAACCCGCACCGGTGCCCCTTGGCGTGATGTGTCCGAGCGGTACAACCCGTGGGTCCGGGTCTACGACTTGTTCCGCCGCTGGCAGCGAGACGGCACCTGGGCCAAGATCGTCACCAGGCTCCAGACCGAGACGGACGCGAAGTGCCTGATCACCTGGGACGTGAACATCGACTCCACCGTCTGCCGGGCCCACCAGCACGCCGCCGGGGCGGCGAAAAGGGGGGATCTGCAAAAGGAGCCACCTGGTGGCCCTGTCGTCGAGCCGGCTGACCACGGGCTCGGACGCTCCCGGGGCGGGCTGACTACCAAGATCCACCTTGCCGTTGAGCAGGGTCAGAAGCCTTGTCGGTGCTGATCGTGGCTGGCCAGCGGGGCAGTTCTCCGCAGTTCGAGCCGGTCCTGGAGGCGATCCGGGTGCCCCGCCTCGGTCCAGGGCGACCCCGCAGGCGACCAGACCGTGTGCGGGCCGACAAGGCGTACGACTCCCGCCATAACCGGGCCTACTTGCGCAGACGCGGGATCAAGGCGACCATCCCGGTCCCGGCGTACCGAGTCCGCAACCGTCAGAAACTCGGTTCCCGAGGCGGACGGCCACCGAGGTTCGACAAGGCCGACTACCGCGAGCGTCATGCGGTCGAATGCGGGATCAATCGTCTCAAGCGCCACCGTGCCGTGGCCACGAGGTACGACAAGCTTGCCGTCCGCTACGAGGCAACGGTGCTGGTCGCGGTCCTCAATGAGTGGCTATGACAGCGTGACTACCGCGGGGGCAAATTGCTCACCACGAGCGCGGCGGCTTCCGCGGGCGTCGCAACCTCGCCCAGGAGGGCGGCGTAGCCAGCTGCGTAGACCTGATACGGCGGTCCGCCGTAGACGATGAACGGAACGTCGTCGTGATCCGATTCGTGGCAGGGCGGGGCGCTGCGTAGGAAGTGCAGCGCGCCGTGTGACGGGAAGGGATAGAGGCCGCGCAGGCGTGGCTCGGCGTGGGCGGCCTCAACGACGACAGGCAGCGATTCCTGCGTGGCGCCCCGAGTGCCCGACCTGCGTTCCAAGAGCCAGCGCCAGGCGGTCGCGATGTCAGGGGCTTCAGACATGGGCACATCTTCGAAGATTCCGACGGCAGCCACAAGCTAATCAGCCGTCGACAGCCACGACTTTCCCAACAGAGGCGAGCCTGCCTTTGCCGCCAGCGCGTTCGCGAGCCCGTCGGCGTTGGCGGTCATCCAGACGAAAGGCAGTCCTCGCACCTTGGCAGCGTCTCCGTCACGGGTACCACGGGCACTCCGGCCGCCGCCCGCGTGCTGGGTATCTGGCCAACGTGGAGCCAGCATTACAGGCGGCCCGGCGTATCGATACGCCGGCCTTCGGGCGGCCACGGTGGCCCCGGCCGCGCCCGCGCGGGCATGGGTCGGATGGAGGGCTCCACGCTCACCGGCGAACACCTCGCGGAGCACGTGGCACGGCCGCCGTACTCCGCGAGGCGGTCCGAGGCCGCGCGTCGAGGTCTCAGGGCATCATCTCGTACGCCCCCGACAGAGCCTCGACGCGCTGCCAGACGCGCTCCGAACGCGCCCCGTCGACGACCGGGCGCCGGACCGCGCCGAGCGCCCAAAGCTGCTGCTCCTCGGTCGCGGAGTCCTTGCCGTGCAGTTCGACGGCGTGCGCGGAGAAGTCCCGCACGAGGACGGCGAACAGCTCGTCGAGCACGTCCTCGTCGAGGCCGGCTAGGGCTGCCTGCTCCAGGATCAGCTGCCCGTGGACGACGAGCGCGAAGAGCTGCCCGACGGCGAGGAGCAGGTCGAGGTCCCGGCTCTGCTCCTCGTCAGGAGCGGCCGTGAGTACGAACTCGCTCAGTGCGTCGGCCTGTTCGCGGAACCGGGCCACGTTGGACAGGTGGGCGTACGCGTCGAAGGCCGGCCGCCAGTCGTGAAAACGCACCGAGCCGAGGCCGCGGGCCGGCCCCTGCCGGAAGAGGAAGACGTCGTCGGCCGCGTCGAGGCGGGTCGGGACGGGCTCGTACGCGACCGGGTCGAGAAGGTGGTTGCGCATGAACTTGAGGATCAGCGCCAGGTTGACGTGGACGGTGCCCTCCAGCTTCGGCAGGCCGCGGATCTCGACGGCGGCCTGGGCGAAGTAGTTGTCCTTCTCGAAGCCCTTGGCGGCGATGACGTCCCACATCAGGTCGATGACCTTCTCGCCCTCGGTGGTCACCTTCATCTTCGTCATCGGGTTGAAGAGAAGGTAGCGGCGGTCGTCGGGGCCCGCGGTGCGGAAGTAGTCGACTGCGCGGTCGCTGAACAGCTTCATGCCGACGAGCCGGACGTACGCGTCGGTCAACTCGCGCCGCACGTGCGGGAAGGCGGTGACCGGGCGGCCGTAGAGTATGCGGTTCTGCGCGTGGGTGACGGCCTCGTACATCGCGTGCTCGCAGATGCCGATCGAGGCGGTGCACAGGTTGAACTTGCCCACATTGACGGTGTTGAGGGCTGCGTCGAAGGCGGCACGGCCGGTGTGCAGGATGTCTTCCGGAGTTACGGGGTAGCCCTCGAGGCGGAACTCGCTGACGTACTTCGACGAGTCGACGACATTCTTGACCAGGTGGTACGCGGGGTGGCGGCTGTCGGCGGCGAAGAAGACGTAGCCGTCGGGACCCTCGACGTCGGTGCGGCGGCCGAAGACGGATACGAGCCCGGCGGCGTTGCCGTTGCCGATGTAGTACTTGGAGCCGGTGGCCCGGAAACCGCCCGTGCCGTCGGGCTCCAACAGCATGTCGGTGGAGTAGATGTCGGCTCCGTGAGCCTTCTCGGACAGGCCAAACGCGAACACCTCGCCCTGGGAGAGCAGTTCCGCGGCGCGGGCACGGGCGGCGGGGTTGTCGCTCTGCCAGACGGGGCCGAGACCGAGGATGGTGACCTGCCAGGCGTACCAGTAGTCGAGGCCGTAGAAGCCGAGTATCTCGTTGAGCGCGGCGATGCGGGCGGTGTCCCAGCGCTTGTCGCCCTCGCCCTCCGCGGCGGCGGAGGCGGGCGTGAGGAAGGTCGCGAAGAGCCCCTCCTTGGCTGCGAAGGCGAGGAAGTCGCCGAGCCAGGAGCGGGTCCGGTAGTCCTCGATCAGCCGGCGCTTGCCTCGCTCTTCGAACCAGTCGACGGTGGCGCGCAGCAACCTGCGGGTCTCCGGGTCGAAGTGCGCGGGGTCGTATGTCCGCGGGTTGAAGAGCAGCGCGTCGGCCATGGGTGCCGCCTTTCGGCTGAGAGGATGAGGGTGGGTATAGGTACGGGTCCCGGGGGCCTGCTCGGCCGGTCAGCGACCGGCGGCGAGGGTGGCGAGGGTGGCGAGGACGTCGTCGAGCCAGGCGATCATCATCCGCTCGTACGCGATGCCGCCGCGCAGCACGACGTGCTGGAGTTCCCGTTCGGCGTCGAGCGGACCGTCCGCCGGGGGTTCCCCGAAGTCGCGGACCTCGCCCGCGAGGTAGTGGGCGAGGCGGTCCGTGTGCGCCTGCCGGTGCCGCTCGACCTCACTGATCAGGGCGGCCGGATCATCGAAGGCGGCGCCCCGGACCTTCACCGCCAGGTCGTGCCGCACGCTCTCCGGCTCGGTCGCTTCGTGCAGCCACGTGGAGAGCGCGTCCCGTCCGGGCCCTGCGACGGAGTACTCCTTCTTGTCCGGACGCCCGTACTGCGAAACGTCCCGGACGTCGACCCAGCCGTCGCTCTCCATCCGCTTGAGCACGCGGTAGATCTGCTGATGGGTGGCGGTCCAGAAGTACCCGATGGACCGCTCGAACCGCCGGGCCAGCTCATAGCCGGAGCCCGGCTTCTCCAGCAGGGAAACGAGGATCGCGTGCTCGAGCGCCATGTGCACGATCCTCCTATGCAACTCGTTGCATAGCAACGCCGCAACAGTGAGACACGGCTCACCCGGTGCATGTCACGTAGATCTCTGCCGACGGCAGCGTGCCGGGGGCGGGTTGGAACGCGGCCGGGCATGCTTCGCCGCTTCCTCGCTGACCGCTGCTTCCGGACTGGAGGAAACTTCCTGGCACTCGCGGCTCTGCGCCACCAAGCTCTCTTCAGGTCGGCCGACTTCACCGGACGTCGATCCGTACGCAAGTGGGGAGCCGGCGTCGTACGCCGACAGTCATCGCCGACCCGTTCGGCAACTGCTCTGAGGCTTGGCCCGCCTCAACCCGGAGCCGTGCACGACATCAAGGCCAACGCAACCACGGCACCGTCGAGACCCTGACAGACGCTGGCATGCCCCTCTGGGCTGACAAGGGCTGACAAGGGCTGACAAGGCGCTGGCAGCACAGTCAGCGTGCCCGGCCGCGGCCGCTGGCACAGCCTCTCCGCAGGCCAGCAGGCCGTCAACCGCTCCCACGCCAAGACCCGAGCCCTCGGTGAACAGGCCATGGGCACCCTCAAGACCTGGCGCGTCCTGCGCAAAGCGCGGTGCGGCACAAGCCGCGACCAAGGCCTCGCCTCACAGCACCGCGGGCAGGCAGGCCGGCACCTGTGGAGCCGTATCCGTAATGCGGGCCGTCAGGTGTGGGAGGTGCATGTGCCGTGCCGCAGCGGGCAGGTCAGGCCGGCAGGGGCGCCGCTTGGACGGCGGCTCGCAGCGCACTCGAACGTGGCGACCCGGTCATCATGATCGGCGCCTGCAGCGCCACCGCGCACTGGGCATTATTGCTGACTGGCAGCACTTCTCCGGTGCTGGTCGCCGCCGCCACACATGGGGTGCGAGGCGGCAGGCCCCTGACCCGGCCCTCGTCGGCGGCGTGCGGTAAGCATCGGCGCATCCCAGCCCGGCCTGGGACGGCGGCCGTTGCCCCGCGCAGCGGCCTCCGCGACGCCGCCGACCTCAGTCCGCCGCCCGCAACCGTGCCTCGGCGTTCGCGGCCAACCCCCGCGCTCGCGACGACCCGGACAGCCTGGCCAGGGCGGAGAGGCGCCGGACACTGTCCTCCCACGCCGGACGGTGAACATCGTCGTGGGCGGTGAGACGCCGGTAGGCCTCGGCCGCCACGAAGCAGGCCTCCGCGGCGGCCCCGGGATCGGGCTCGTACGCGCCTGCGGCCTCGGCCAGTCGCTCCGCGATCCCGCGCATCCCCACAGCGAGAGACTCCACTCGGCCGGCCGGCGCCCCCTCGAGCTCCAGCGCGAAGGTCGCCCAGCGCAGGCACTCCATGAGGTCGCCGCGTACGTTCAGGTGCAGCTCGCACAGCCGGAACACGGCATCCGCGTGGCCCGCCCCGGCGGCACGGGTCCACCACGCCAGAGCCGCTTCGTGGTCGTCCCGCTCCCAGTGGAGCAACCCGAGGTGGTACGCGGCGTACACCTCGCCCGACTCCGCTGCCGTGCCGCCGGCCCGGTAGGTGGTCCCCGCCTCCGGTCCCGCCGGCATTCTCGCGACCGCCTGCCTGGGCGTGCCGAGGCGCTCGGCGGCGCGCTCCCACAGCCGTTGCCCTTCCTCGGCCCGCCCTTCGCGCACGAGCAGCAACCCGAGGTAGAAGGCGCCTTCCGCGCTGCCCGCATCGGCCGCCGTACGCCACCAGCGCTTCGCTTCGGCCTCGTCGCCGGCTTCGTGGCAGCGGAAGCCGACGTGCACGGCCGCTTGGACGTCGCCCGCTTCGGCGGCCCGCGTGAACAACTCGTCAGCCTCCCGCAGCCGGCCCTGCCGCTGGTAGAGGACCGCGAGGTTCTGATCCGCGTTCGGAACGTCCCGCCGGCTGGCGAGCCGCCACAGCTCCTCTGCCTGCGCCTCGTCGCCCCGCTTCTCCAGTACGACGCCGAGGCCCACGGCCGCCGCCCAGTCGCCCACGTCCATCGCCCGGCGGTACCAACGTTCGGCCGTGTCGAGATCGCCGCGCAGCATGGCCAGCACGCCGAGGTTGTTGTACGCGGCGTGGACACGGCGGGCGGCGGCCCTCTCGTACCAGCACACCGCACCGTCCGTGTCTCCGCGGTCCTGTGTGAGCCTTCCCAGCAGGTAAGCGGCCTGCCCGCTGCCCGCCTCGGCCGCCGACCGGTAGATCTCGGCGGCGCCGGACAGGTCGCCGCCGCGGGCCAGGGCGGCGGCGCGCCGGACGGCCTCCTCGGCGCCGGGTGGCTCCGGATAGGGCTCAGGCCGGGACGGCATCTGCAGCACGCCCTCGCCGTCCCGCGAGATGTGGGCCACGAGGTGGAAGGCCCGGTCCGCCGCGGATGCGGTGGCTCGCTGTCCGTCCAGGTCCCTGGGGTCGTAGTGGTCGGGGTACAGCTCGTGCACGGGCTGGGCCACCGGTGCGGCGTCACCGCTGAACGCTGCGAAGCCCGTGGTCGCGGTGACCGTGAGGTCCCACCAGGGCCGCCAGATGCGCCCCGCGCACACGATCTCCGCAGTCAGCCGCCACCGTACCCACCGCCCGTCGTCCGTCACGGGTGCGCAGGTGAGGCCGGCGCTCGCACCGGGCGTGGCGGTGAGCGGCAGGACGGGATCCGCACCGAGCTCCGCCAGCACGGGGGCGGGTGACGGCTCCAGAAGGACCGCGACGTCGGGACTGCGCAGGCGCCGGTAGGCCCGGGCCGCGCGCTGGGCGGACTCCAGCAGGTCGGCGCTCAGCACCAGGTCGGGCATACGCGACCGGGCCAGCGAGGCGCCGTCCACACGCAGCGGCAGACGGTCCGTCACCTCCGCCCGGAGCGACCGCAGGACGACCTCCTCCTGTCCCGTCGCGGTCAGGGAGAGAAGGAGATTGTGCCCGGTCAGCGGGATGTGGACCGCCTCGGGGGTGCCCAACAGCCCGGGCGAGGCGATGAGTGTGAGCTGACTGTGGACGGCGGCCCGCACCGTGAACGGCGGATGGCCCGTCAGTCCCTGGACGGGTACGGGGCGGACGGGCCGCGTCATGTCGTAGATGGACCTCCCCTGCCCGACGGGCGCGCCGTTCGCCCGGCCCTCATCCGGTGTCGAAGCGGAAGGATCCCGTTCAGCTACGGACACCGTTTGTGACGGCTCCTGCGTCTGCCCGGCGGGGTCCGTTGCCGGGCCGGGCCACCGCCGTCCGTGCCGCGTGAGCGCCATGAGCGCGGAAAGAGCCGACACGGCGGCCACCGCGACGTATGGCGGCCATGTGTGCACGTCCGTGGCGGCGAGGACAGCGCTGCCGGCCACTGCGGGGAGTGCCCCGGCCAGGGTGGCCGCGCCGACACGGCGCTGCCCCGTGGCCATCAGCAGCCGCCCGGCTGCCGCGCGGCGGTGCGGAAAGCGTGACCCTGAAGGTCGATCCGGGTGCTGCCCTGGCGGCCTGCGGACGTCCAGTCCAGCCACAGCACCCACCGCACGAGGCCGCGCTCGGTGGTGACGAGAAGGTCGAGGACCTCGGATTCGTCCGCGGCGATCCGGTAGGGGAAGTCGCTTGCACCCAGGGCGCGCACCTGCGGCGGATCGGAGTCGAGGAGGACCTCGAAGCGCCGCACCGGCATCTCGGCCGCGTGTCGGGCGAGATCCCCGGGCAACTCCTCACGGGACAGCACCTCCGCCCGTAACCCGGTCAGCACCACGGCCGAAGGCCCCGTCGAGGTCACCACGATCCGTACGGTGTGCCCGGCGGCCGGGACATCGGCGACGCGGTCACCGACGTCGAGCGTGACGTAGTCGTGGTTCCTGATCTCTACGGTGACGGCGAACGGGTCGGTCTCCGTCAGCTCCCGTCGAGCCCGACGCCGGGCCAGGGACTCCTGGAGATGCTGAGGTGCCTGCTGGCCGAGGTAGGCGGCCGCGGCAGCCGCCGCGACACCGGCCGCCCAGGCCAGCGTCTGTCCCGGATCCCACAGCAGCGCGACACTCGCGACCGCGACCACTCCCCCACCGGCCCCGCCCCACACAAGGACGCGACGCTGCCTGTCGGCTCTCGGCATGTGTCCCCGTTTCACCCGGACCCGTCGGCCCCCGGCACGCTCCGTTCCGTGTCGGGGTCCGTGTCGTGGATCGACCGTATAACCAACCGGTCTTTCAGGACGGCCGATTGTCGCAGGCCGTCACCGGGCGGGAGAAGGGGCCGACAAGGCTCCGTCCCTCCGTGAGGGGAGGACACAGGCGCGCTCATGCTCCCCTGCACCGTGAGGGGATGAAGCATGTCCGCCATCACCCGGCGTGCCGGTGGACCCCACCGGATTCGATGGGCACTTGATCCATCCAAGGGCTCGAGTCATAGCACACCCTCCAGCTCGGTGAGGAAGTCGGCGGGCTTCTGATCGCGTTCGTGACCGGGCCGGGCCGCCAGACCTGGTCGGCCGGTCCAGGGGCGGGCAGACCAGCAAGGTCCACCTCGCCGCCGACCGGCTGGTAGGGAGCGTGGGTCCGGATGCAGGCGCGGACTTTAGCAGGCCGCACCTGTATCCGGACGGTCGGGGACGATCAGGGTGCAGTGTTCACGATGGGTCCGTCATCGCTCTCTCCGGTCGTGATGCAACTGATCTTGGAAGGTGGTTGTTCAAGACTGGATCCTGGGAACCGCTGGGGCGCTCCGCCGCCACGGTCGCGTCAGGCTCGTGGGCTGTCCGTTTTGATCACTTGGCATCCACGGCGGCCAAGGATGCGACGAGTGGTGGGCGGATACGCCTGTGGAAATGAGCGGCAGGGCCCCCCTGGTACGCGGTACGGTGCGCCGATGTCAGCGATCAAGAAGTTCCAAGTCACCTTTGACTGCGCAGACCCTGAGCGACTCGCTCGCTTCTGGTGCGAAGTGTTGGGGTACGTCATACCGCCGCCACCGGAGGGGTTCGCCACCTGGGACGATTTCAACCGCACCCTGCCTCTTGAGAAGCAGGGATCATGGTCCGCCTGCAGTGATCCCTCAGGCGTGGGCCCGCGCCTGTACTTCCAGCGCGTCCCCGAAGGCAAGATCGTCAAGAATCGCGTGCATCTCGACGTCCGGGTCGGCACAGGGCTCGTGGGGGACGAGCGCCTCGCCACGCTCGAAGCCGAGTGCGCACGACTGGTCGCGCTCGGCGCCACCCACGTGCAAACGCTGTATGCCGACGAGGAAAACGAGTCGTGCATCCCAATGCTGGACATCGAGGGCAACGAATTCTGTATCGACTGAGCACCCTCCGAGCCGGGGAGGGGGGAGCCGCCGCCTCCCCTGGGCCTCTCTCGTCTCGTATGGGGCGGGAGTTACCCCATGAGGGCGAGGTTGTGCAGGCGGGCGATGCCGAGCATGGCGTGGTGAACGCCGTCGCCTTTCAGCCGGCAGTCACGAAGGATCCTCCATGCCTTCATCCGCGCGAAGGCCCGGACCTTGCGGTGGGAGGCGTTGTGCTCCTCCTTCCAAGCTGGTAGTTCGGTCTGGCCGCGTTCACGGCGGTGTGGGATAAGCAGGCCGGTGCCCCGATAGCCGCCGTCCGCGATGACCGTGGCCCGGCCGACGGCGGCCCTCGCACCGAAAGTTCCCACGCCTTGCAATCGTTGCGGTTGCCCGTGACCGGTCGGCCGACGGCGACAACGAGTCGGGAGTCGGCATCGATGACGACCTGGTGGTTGGTCGAGTACCGGTAGTTCTTCGACTGCTCGGCAACCGTATGATCCCGCGTGGGCACCAGGGGCGCCGTCGACGACCAGGACGGCGTCCTTACGGAACCGCCGACGGGGCTGAAGCGCAAGCGACGGTCCGAGGTGGCCGATGATGCGGTCAGCGGCCGACTTCGACACCCCGAACAGCGGGGCGAGCTGCCTCAGCGTCAGGTTCGTACGCCAGTAGACCGCTACCAGCAGGATCCGGTCCTCCAGAGTCAGGCTCCACGGCCGCCCCTTGCGCACCTGGTCCGCACCTTCGCTCCGCGCGCTTCTTCGCCGTCATCGTCGCTTCCTGGACAGGCGCGTTGGCAGCGGCGTGGACGCGTTCGAGCAGGCCGCGGTGGCGGTAGAGGAAGGTGCGGTCGACTCGGGCGGCGCGGGCGAGGCCGGAGACGGTGATGTTCGGGCGTTCGCCGCCTCACTGGACTGGCTGACCATCTACTACCTGCCGCCCTACGCACCCGACCTCAATCCCGTTGAAGGGATCTGGTCGCTCCTGCGACGCGGCTGGCTCTCCAACGTCGCCTCCAGCAGCCCCGACACCACTGCGGCGCCTGGCGAGCGAGTACGGGTCCGGCCTCAACCGGAGACAGGACTGCGGAGACAAGAGCAGCGATCCTTTCGAACCGTTCCCGGACACCGTCGTGCAGGACGATTCGTGCGACGAGTTCCCCTTCGCCCGCACCTACGAGGGAGGCACTGACGGCGCCCTGTGTGCGGACGTTGTCCCGAAGCAGGTCGGCGACCAGTGGCTCGTCTTCGAAGCCGACCCCACCAAGCCCGTCACCTTCACCGAGTCATGCGCCCGAGGCCACGTCCCGCTGACTGACAACAAGGCCGCCGGCGGCAAACTCGGAAGCTTCCCGCAAACCGACCGAGTCCTCGACACTGAGAAGTACGACGTGACCGTCACCGCCTGACGCTCACCGATCACGGCCGCGCCCTGGGTCGGCACAGGGCGCGGCTTTAGAGAGGAGAAGAGCCGTGAGCACACACCGCGGCGTATGGGAATGGGCAGAAGACCCCAGGGTCCCCGGATTCTGCATCACCTTCACCCGTGACAGGCCTCCCGAGACAGTGCTCGCTGCCTACGGAGCAGATACACGCCGGGCATCGGTCCTCATCATGCAAGAGACCGCTGATGCCTTTCCTATCAGAGCAGGCGGTACCTTGCTGCGCGCAGGAATGCTGGCCCGGTGGGGGTTCTGCTACGAGGAATGGAGCCTGAAGGCTCCAAGGAGAGCGTCCTGAGCAGACTGTCGGCAGGTACCGAAACGCTTGAGCTGTTCAAGGGCGGCAATGGCGTCAGCTCGGGACACGAACCTCTGCGGGAGTTACTAGAAGCTTAGGGCGCACCGCCGGCGACGTGCCGGACACGGCCTCCTCCACGACAGCTTCACGAGGCAGTGGTCCCGCGTCCAGCGACGCACGATGCGCTCCAGGCCCTCCAGCCCGAATCTGTCCACCTGTCCGCCGGGTTGACACTCGGATGTACCTCTCGAGCCGCATCTGATCGCCTCCAACGCGCTGACCTGCACTGTCACAGTAAGGAGCCAACAAGCCGCATGCGGAGGATCACGTCCCGACCGTGGAGCAGATCCAGGCAGCCGCCGAGTTCCTGCAGGGGCTGCCCGCACGCCGGGTCCTGGCTGCCGGATGGGACGGCGCATGACCCCTGCCGGTTGCGGCCATGCGCCCACTGCTGCCGCGCGCCCCATGGACTCCGGACGACCTCGGCGCACAATCTCCATCGACGACTTCGGCACCGGGTACTCCTCCCCTGGCCTGCCCGCGCGGCCTCCTGGCCGATATCGATGGCTGCACGCACCCTGTCTGCCTTCCAACGTGGACACACCCTGGCGTGGTACGGCACCCGACCAGAGCAAGGAGGCCTGGGCTGCCGGCAGGTCCCAGGGTGTGGGCATGGGCCGTCGCTGTCAGGCGGGAGTGTCGGGGGTGAAGCGGTAGCCGATGCCGGGCTCGGTGATGAGGTAGCGGGGTCGGGAGGGTTCCGGTTCGAGTTTGCGACGGAGGTTGGCGAGGTGAACGCGCAGGTAGTTGGTCTCCTTCTCGTAGCGGGGTCCCCATACCTCCTGGAGGAGTTGGCGTTGGGTGACCAGGCGTCCGGGGTTGCGGACGAGGATTTCCAGCAGGTGCCATTCAGTGGGAGTGAGGCGGATTCCGCCAGTTGCGGTGGTGACGCGCTTGGCGGCGAGGTCGATGGTGAAGGCGGCCGTGTTGATCACGGCTTGTTCGTCGGCGGGGGTGGCGCGGCGTAGGGCGGCGCGGATGCGGGCGAGGAGTTCGCCCATGCCGAAGGGTTTGGTGACGTAGTCGTCGGCGCCTGCGTCCAGGGCGTTGATCTTGGCGGTTTCGTCGTGGCGGGCGGACAGGACGATGATCGGGGCGGTGGACCAGCCGCGCAAACTTTCGACGATGTTGATGCCGTCGAGGTCGGGCAGGCCGAGGTCGATGACGGCCAGGTCGGGGGCGTCGGTGGCGGCGGCCTGCAGGGCGGTGGTGGCGTCGGGGGCGGCGTTGGTCTGGTAGCCGCGGGCCGTCAGGGCGATGGTCAGGGCGCGCAGCAGGTGGGGGTCGTCGTCGACGATGAGGATGCGGGTCATGGTGCTGTGGGGAGTGTGAGGGTCATGGTCAGGCCGCCGCCGGGGGTGTCGGTGGGGATCAGGGCGCCGTTCATGGCTTCGGTGAAGCCGCGGGCGATGGCCAGGCCCAGGCCGAGGCCGTGATCGGTGGTGTGGTCGTCCAGGCGCTGGAAGGGGGCGAAGATGCGTTCGCGCTGGTCGGCGGGAACGCCGGGGCCGTGGTCGGTGACCTGCAGGTGGATCACGCTTCCTTCCTGACGGGCGTGCACGTGGACGGGCCGGCCGGGCGGTCCGGCCTGGAGTGCGTTGGCGACGAGGTTGGCGATGACGCGTTCCAGCAGGCCGGGGTCGGCCCAGGCGGGTGGCAGGTCGTCGGGGACGTCGATGTCGAGGGTGCGTCCGGGGGGTGGCGGGGTGTGCAGGAGGGCGGCGGCGGTGATCTCGTCCACGGCGGTGGCGCGGGGGTGGACGCTGAGGGCGCCGGCTTGCAGGCGGCTGAGCGCGAGGAGGTTTTCCACCAGGTCGTTCATCTTGTCGGCGGAGGCGTCCACGGTGGCCAGCAGCTCGGCCTGCTGGGCGTCGGTGAGTTCCAGGTCGGGCTCGCGCAGGCTGGACACGCATGCCTTGATGCCGGCGAGCGGGGTGCGCAGGTCGTGCCCGACGGCGGCCAGGAGCGCGGCCCGTAGTTTGTCGATCTCGGTCAGCTCCCGCGCGCGGGCGGCTTGGGCGGCAAGGCGCTCGGCCTGCAGCGCGCGGGCTGCGGCGGTGGCCAGCAGGGTGAGGAAGCGTTGGTCGGCGGCGAAGAGGGCCGGGCCGTAGGCCACCAGCCGCAGGTGCTCACCGGCCGGTGCGGAAAGCGTCGGATCGGCTGAGGGTGTCTCCCCGACGATGGCGACCGGGCGTTCGCCTTCGCTGTCGCGTTCCAGCAGCGCGGCGCCGGTCATGCCAAAGGTGTCCCGTACGTGTTCCAGCACCGCGCTCAGCGGACGTTCCTCCAGCGGCGCCTCAGTGATCCGGGCCAGCAGGGCGGCCTCGACGCCGCTGCGCGCGGCGGCGGCGCGCTGCCGGGCGGCAAGGTCGACCGCGACGCTGACGGTGGTGGCGACCACCACGTAGACGGCCAGGGTGATGACCAGGTCCCGGTTCTCCGCCGTCAGAGTGTGGAAGGGCGGGACGTAGAAGAAGTTGACCAGCACGTCGGAAGCCACCGCGGCCGCCAGTGCCAGGCGCAGACCGCCGGTGGCGGCCACGATGACCACCGCGGTGAGGTAGATCAGCACGATGCTCGCCAGCGACAGCGAGTCCCTCACGGGCACCAGAGCCGTGGTCAGGACTGCCAGGCCCGCTGCGGCGGCGCCGGCCGCGGCCAGCTGGCGCCCCGTGCTCCAGCGGCGCCGTCCACCGTCGTGCGGCAGTTCCATGCCCTTCATGATGGGAAACGCTAACCGACCTTCGACCCCGCGCCAGGCGAGGCCGAATACGGCTGCTGTGCGGCCACGCGGTCGCTGGAGTCCAGCTGCCACGGCACGCTGGTCACCATCACCCCGCGCTGGAACAACAGCCGGGCCTTGAGCCGCAGCGCGGACTGGTTGTGCAGCAGTTGTTCCCACCAGTGGCCGACCACGTACTCGGGGATGTACACCGCGATCAGGTCCTGGGGATGCTCACGGTGCAGGCTGGCGATGTACTCCAGCACCGAGCCGGTGATGTCCCGGTACGGGGAAGCCATCACCGTCAGCGGAACCGGGATCTGTCGCTCCTCCCACTCGGCGCGCAGCGCACTCACCTCCTCATCGCTGATCTTGACGGTCAGTGCGGTGAGGGAGTCCGGGCGGGTGGCCTTGGCATAACCCAGCGCCCGCAGGGTGGGCTGATGCAACTGCGAGACCAGCACCACCGCGTGGGTCCGGCTGGGCAGCACGATGCCGCCCGGCCGCGGGCGCAACTCGCTGGCCACGCGGTCGTAGTGGCGGCGGATGCCCCGCATCATCACGTACAGCACCGGCATGGCGATCACCACGAGGTAGGCGCCGTGACTGAACTTCGTGACCAGAACCACGACCAGCACCAGCGCGGTCAGGCACGCGCCCACCGCGTTGATCACCCGCGAGCGGTGCATGCGCCGGCGCTGCCCCGGATCGCCCACACGCGCCAGTTCACGGTTCCAGTGCCGGACCATCCCGGCCTGCGAGAGGGTGAAGGAGGTGAACACGCCCAGGATGTAGAGCTGGATCAGACGGGTCACCGAACCTTGGAAGGCGTAGATCAGGGTCCCTGCGACCACGGCCAGGATGATGATGCCGTTGGAGAACGCCAGCCGGTCTCCACGGGTGTGCAGCTGCCGGGGCAGGTAGCGGTGCTCGGCCAGGATCGCCGACAGCAGCGGGAAGCCGTTGAAGGCGGTGTTGGCCGCCAGGATCAGGATCAAGGCGGTCGCGGCCTGGATGTAGAAGAACATCACCGAATGCGTGCCGCCGAACACCGCCGCGGCGATCTGCGCGATCACCGTGCGCTGCGAGCCGGTCGCACAGCTGCCGGGGAACCCGACCAGCTGGCAGGTGTCCTCCACGTACCGCACATCCGCGATCAGGGCCAGCGCCGTGATCCCGGCGAACATGCTGATCGACAGCCCGCCCATCACTGCCATCGTGGTGGCCGCATTGCGCGCCTTGGGGGGCCGGAACGCCGGCACTCCGTTGGAAATGGCCTCCGCTCCGGTCAGCGCCGTACAGCCGGAGGAAAACGCCCGCAGCGTCAGCAGCACCAGCGCCATCCCGGTCAGCCCCACGCTTCCCGGCTCGGGGTGGACCTGCCATCCAGCGCTCTCCGCCACCGGCGCATGGCCGAAGGCCGTCTGCAGCAGCCCGGTCACGACCATCGCCAGGACGCCGGCGATGAACAGGTAGGTCGGCACCGCGAACATCCGCCCGGACTCGCGGACCCCGCGCAAATTCATCGCGGTCAGCAGCGCCACGAACGCCAGGTTCACCGCGACCCTGTACGGGCCCAATGCCGGCACCGCGGAAATGATGTTGTCCACGCCGGCTGCTACCGACACGGCCACCGTCATCACGTAGTCCACCAGCAACGCCGAGGCCACCACCAGCCCCGCCCAGGGGCCCAGGTTGCGGGAGGCCACTTCATACGAGCCGCCGCCTGAGGGGTAGGCCTGCACCACCTGCCGGTAGGACAGCACGACCACCGCCAACAGCACCACCACCGCGGCCGCCACCCAGGGCGCCAGATGCAGATAGGCCAGCCCGCCCAGCGTCAGAACCAGCAAGATCTCCTGCGTCGCGTACGCCACCGACGACAACGGGTCACTGGCAAAAACCGGCAGGGCGATCCGCTTGGGCAGCATCTGCTCACCCAGACGGTCACTGCTGAGCGGACGGCCCACGACCAGCCGCTTGAACGATATCGACACAACCGGCAGCCAACGCGTCCCTCGAAGCAGCGCCCGATTCTTCGCGCGTTCTTAACGCCGCTACTGGCGATCTTCACGGCGTCTTGACGTGATCATCCAGTGCGGGCGCGCTCACCACCGCCCTCGGCCTGCCGACCGGGAGGCAACGGCGGAGCCGTCACAGCCTCAGCCCTCGAACAGCGCACCCCCGGAATACTGCTTCTGCACCACTTGAACGCGAGGGTGAGCAGCTCCGGCGATCAGGGCTGGCCATGGGCTTCAAGCGAGCTTCGCGGCGGTCGGCTCAGCGGATCGCTGTTCGGCTCGCGATCGGTGGTGACCCTGCTCCACCATCGCTCGATCACTGTCGGGGATCGCTGCCCTCTCGTCCTGCGGCCGCGAACCCGGGCGAGCAGACGGTCGACGGCGGGGCGGAGGCGCGCGGCTGTGCGGTGGACCAGTTCTCGATGTCCACAGGCTGGCCGCTATCCCCGCTGGATGCCGTCGGCCAGGCGTTCAAGATCTTCCTGATGGAGCGCGCCGTTGACGAAGAGGTATGCGGTCGACGCGCTCACCTGGCACCTACGGTCCTTCGCGACCATGCTCACCGAACGCAAAGGCGAGCGCCTGCCGGACTGGCTCGGCGCAGTTCGGCAGGACAACCTGCCCAGCCTCCACACCCTTGCCGCCGGCATTGACCGTGATCGCGAAGCTGAGGCGGATCCACGGCCGGGACAGCGATCAGGCCAAGGTCGCTAGTCGGGCGAAGTCGGCCGGGGCGAAGCGTGGCTACGTCTACCTGCACTCCGTCGTCGATGGTTTCTCACGGCTCGCCTACACAGAACCGCTGGGCGATGAGAAGGGCGCGACGGCTGCTGCTTTCCTCGCCCGGGCGAAGGTCTGGTTCGCCGCCCACGGCATCAACCACATCCACCGGGTCGTCACCGACAATGGCGCTTGCTACCGCTCCGGCGACTTCGCCCGCATCGTCGGGCAAGGCACCCGACATCAAAGAACCAAGCCATACACACCTCGGCACAACGGGAAGGTGGAGCGCTACCAGCGCATCATGGCCGAGGAAGTCCTCTACGCCCGCGAGTTCGCCAGCGAGGACGCCCGGTCAGCCGCGATCGCAGTGTGGAACATCCACTACAACTACCACCGGCCGCATAGTGCTGCCGCCGGAAACCCGCCAGCAGCACGCCTGCGCGAGAGCGTCACCAACGTCGAGCCCTCATACAACTAGAGATCTTTAACAGTGCGGGTTACGCGGGGTCGTGACGGCTGTCGTGGGCCGCGCTACGCCAGGAGGGTGAGGTCTCCCGATGGTGGTGGACTGACGGCCGAGGAACGGGCTCGGCGTGAGCAAGTCCGGCTCGCAGCCGCTGACCTGATCGAGGCGGGGGCCAGCGACCGGGAAGTAGCCCGGCGGTTCAGGGTGACCCGGATGTCGGCTAACCGCTGGCGGCGGGCGTTGGCTTCAGGCGGGCGGCAGGCCCTGGCCTCCAAGGGCCCCGGCGGTGCCCGCTGCAAGCTCGACGCGGGACAACTCCGCCTCGTGGAGTCGGTGCTGGAAGCCGGCCCGGCCGCCTCTGGCTGGAGTGACCAGTGCTGGACGCTGGCGAGGATCGCCGAGGTCGTGCGCCGCCGGTTCGGTGTTGAGTCCACCCTGGCGGGGCTGGACCTGCTGCTGCACCGCATCGGCTGGAGCGTGCAGGTCCCCTCTCGCAGGGCCACCGAGCGGCACGAGGCGAAGATCGCCGCCTGGAAGGACGAGCAGTGGCCCGTCATAAAAAGAGGGCGGCGGACTTGGGCGCCTGGCTCTGCTTCGATGACGAAGCCGGCCAGGGCCTGAGGCCGCCCAAAGGCCGCGCCTGGGGCCGCCGGGGACCCGTCTACCAGCTGCCGCCGTACGCTCCCAAGCTCAACCCCGTCGAGGGCGTGTGGTCACACCTGAAGAGGTCGCTGGCCAACCTCACGACGTCACCCCATAGGTGGCTCTCACTTTCGCCGCCGATCATGGACCTGTGCCCTGGTCCATCCCTTCCACGGATAGACCAGTGTGGTTCCCGGACTCACCGCCTCAGTGGCTCCCGTTCATCCCGCCGAGAACAGGCATACGGCACCTGCAGAACAAGTGCACTCCGCCAATAGGGAAGCCCTGCACCGCGTCTTGGATGACGAATCCGAGCTGGCACAGGGCTGGGTGGACCACACCGATGCTGCCGAATGGCGCCAGGAATTGCAGCTGATCCTCCGGGCGCTGAAGTAGCAACGATCATTCACAGTGGCAGCACCACAGAAGCTGAGCCAGAACCCGAGAAATGAGGGCGGTGCCGTGACCGGGCTCGGCCCGATGTCTGTGCTCAGCTGCAGTCGGCGGCTGATGGGGCCTCGCGGGTCATAGGCAGGGTTGGCAGCCTCCCTCGCCAGAGGTACCGTTCGCCTGCGATCTCAAAGCCGTGGCGTTGGTAGAACCGGATCGCACGTTCGTTGTAGTCGACGACCCCGAGGCGGATACGTGCAGGTCCTGCCCAGGTGAGGAACTCGGTCATCATGTAGCCACCGAGCCCGTGCCCCTGGGCGTGGTCCAGCAAATACATCGGTCCGAGGGTGACCGATTCCGATTCGTCCCGGTGGCCGCAGAGATAGCCGACGATCTCCGTCTTGAACCGGACGACACGGCAGAAGTGCGGCGCGGGGTGCTGGTTTGCCACCTCGATGAACTCTCGCCACTGCGCGATGCCTTCTGCCGTGGCGGACGTACCCCGGTGCTCACGGATCCAGGACTCATCGATCCCTGCGTCTGCGTTGGGGTAGTTCTGCAGCCAGTTCCGCAGGTGCAAGGGCCCCAGCGTCGGGGCGTCGTCAGGATGAGCGGCAGTGATCACATAGGTCATGTCAGACAATACTGGTGCCCTGGCTACGCCACCATGCAACTGACCCGGGGAAGTTAGTACTCCCGTTGCAGTTCGCTATCTCTGCTGGTCAGAGGCACCCCTTCGAGTCTGTTCGGCTGCCGTGGCCCCAGGTGCCGGAAGTTCGTGACCTCCACCGTGACGGCGACGGTAGTGGCAGCGTCGTGCGGTTGCCGGGTGGCGGCGCCGCCACCAGGACCAGCTCAGCGTCTCAGATCCCGGGAGAACACCGCGGACAGGTCAGGCCCAGGGGCTGACCACCGTGAAGGAGCTGTCGGCGCGGAACGTGTCGGTGTTCTGGTAGGGGTCCACGCGCAGGGCGTAGTTGTAGTGGCGCAGGTAGCGGCCGGGGTAGTTGAACGACTCCAGGCGGACGGAGCCGGAGGCGCTGCCCGGGCGGGCGCAGTAGGTGGCGTCCTTGTTGAAGGTGTCGGTGCCGTTGCTGCTGTCGAAGCGGACCCGGAAGTCCCAGTGGCGGAGGTAGCGGCCGGAGAAGTCGCGGAAGGAGTAGCAGTTGGCGTCGGCGAGGCCGGGTACGACGGTGAAGGTGGCGCTCTGCTTGACGGCGGTGCTGCTGGAGGTGCTCACCGGGTCGGTGTAGCCGAGGCTGTCGGAGCGTACCACGGCGTACCGGTCGGGGTAGTTGACCGACCGCAGCGACCTGGTGGCGTTGGTGGGCAGGGTGACACCGCCGGGGACTGTCTCCTTCAGCACGGTGGCGTGGCGGATGAAGCCGGACAGCCCGGGCACCTCGGTGGGCGCGGACCAGGTGGCGAAGTTGTCGTAGCTGTCGCTGTACCAGTACTTCCCGGCGCGGTAGCCGTCGTAGTAGATGCGCCAGCCGCCGTTGTCGAGCTGGACCAGGGCCGGGCCCTCTACCCAGTCGCCGAAGCCGGCCCAGTCGCCCGTCTTACGCACGGTGTAGGGGCCGGTGAGGCAGGAGGCGGTGGCGTACTCGATGTACTTCGTCGTCTCGTTCTTGGTGAACGCGTGGTAGGTGGAGCCGACCTTGACGATGAAGGTGTCGATGTAGTTCGGGCCGATACCGGACAGCTGGGTGGGCGCGTACCAGGTGGTCAGCGCTGCGTTGGTCGCCGTGATCTTGTAGGCGGTGAAGTGGGTGGCGGTGCTCGCCGCCGTCAGGGACACGATGACGTTGACGCTGCCGTCGGTGTCAATGAACCACTCAGGTGCCCAGGTGCGGGTCAGCCCGCTGATCGGGATCGTGTGGTTGTACAGGAACGTCCAGTTCACCCGGTCGGTGCTCCGGGCGAAACCGATCGTGTTCCCCGTCCAGTTTGTGGTGTAAGTGAGGTAGTAGTAGCCGTCGGTGTGCTTGAAGATGCTGGGGTCCCGGATGAGCCCGGACGGCAGGGTGTAGGCGGGGCCTTTCTGCACGGTGAATCCGGTGGCGTCCGGCGAGTCGTACACGTACAGGTTCGACTCACTGCTGTTGGTGAACGCGGTCATCGTGTACCGCGTGGCCTGCCCGGCAGGTGGGGCGACGGCGGAGGCGGTGCCCTCAAAGAGGGCGCCGCCCAGCAGGGCCAGCAGCAGCGGGCCCAGCAGGGCGAGCAGCTTTCTTACGGTTCTGTTCAACTCTTCCTCCGGGCTCGGCCAGTCCGCTGGGCCGATCGCCGTGACGAGGGATGCGATTGTTCGGAATACCGACCAGCGTTCGGAACTTCGAGCAGAAGATAGGTTTGGGCCGTGGTTCCGTCAATGTTTCCGACGAGTACCGTTCGGTGCATTTCGCGCCGCCCGGATACCGAAGAAGCCGCACTGTCACACACGTTGACTTCCGTACGGGACACCCTTTACGTTCGGCGCCGACCCCGTCCGGCAATTCGACCCACGTTCGGAATATCGGTCATCCGCGGTGCGAGAGCGGTCCCGCCTCCGGAAGGAACCCACCCCCCATGCCCCGAACCGCGCTTTCCAGGCGCGACCCCTTCCCCAACCCCACCGCCTGTACACCGGACTTCGCGCACTCGAGGTCCAGGCGGTGTTTCTCGTGGACATCACCAGACGACAGCTCGGCCGGCTCGCCGCGGTCGGCGCCGGGGCGCTCGTGCTGCCGGGCCTGCTGCCCCCGAGCAGGGCGGCGGCGGCCGTACCTCCGGCCGGCACGTGGGGCGACCAGGGCGACGGCACCTACGTCAATCCCATCCTCCCGGGCGACTTCAGCGACTGGGACTGCATCCGGGTCGGCTCCGACTACTACGGCACCACCAGCACGTTCGGGTACTCGCCGGGCATGGCCGTCCTGCACTCGAAGGACCTGGTCAACTGGCGAACGCTCGGCGGCGCGGTCGGCCATGTCACCCGGACCGGACCGGAGTTGAACGGGGACCGGTCGAACCGCTACGGCCGTGGCGTGTGGGCCGGCGCCCTCCGCTTCCACGCGGGGCGGTACTGGCTGTACTTCAACACGCCCGACGAGGGCTTCTTCATGACGTCGGCCTCGTCGCCGGCCGGGCCGTGGGAGCCGCTGCACTCACTGTGGCGGATCTCCGGCTGGAACGACGTGTGCCCGTTCCGGGACGACGACGGTCAGGGCTACCTGGTCACCACGCACTACGCGGACAGCTACAAGGTGCACCTGTTCAAGCTGTCCGAGGACGGCAAGTCGCTGGTCGGCCCGTCCACGGTCATCCACCGGTCGCGGGGCAGCGAGGCCAACAAGCTGTACAAGATCAGCGGTGTCCACTACCACCCGTTCAGCGAGGTGAAGTCCGAGGGCCGGGTGGTCATGATGAACCGCGCCTCCAGCCTCTACGGCCCGTTCGAGACCCGGCAGTTACAGCACGTCTCCCCCTCGGTGGACCGCGAGCCCAACCAGGGCGGGCTGGTGCAGGCTCCGGACGGCGCCTGGTACTGGATCACCCACCACGGCACCGGACGCTGGGAGGGGCGCGTGCTCTCCGTGCTGCCGGTGACCTGGGTGGACGGCTGGCCGATCCTGGGCGAGGTGGGCGCGGACGGCATCGGCACCATGGTATGGACCAGCCGGGTGCCCGCCGGCGGCCCGCCCGGTATGCCGGTCGACGCGCTGCCCCCCGTGGTGACCAGCGACCTGTTCACCGACACCCGCCTGGGGCCGCAGTGGGAGTGGAACTACCAGCCGCGCGCGGACCACTGGTCGTTGACCGAACGCCCCGGCTACCTGCGCTTGAAGGCGTTCGCCCCGCCGGTGGCCGACAACCTGACCAAGGTGGGGAACACCCTCACCCAGCGGGTGCTGCGCACGGCGGGCGGCGCGACGGTGACCGGCCGCCTCGAACTGGCCGGCCTCGCCGACGGCCAACACGCCGGGCTGTGCCACTGCCCCGCCACCTACGCCGGGGTGGGCGTCCGGCGCTCCGGGACCACCACCACGATCGCGCACAACGCCGGCGGCACTCTGACCTACGGTCCGGCGATCACGCAGAACGCCGTGTGGCTGCGCACCACCTGGGACGTCAACGGAGTCAGCCGGTTCTCCTACAGCCTCGACGGAAACGTCTTTTCCTCGTTCGGCGGCACCTACCAGCTCATCTGGGGCGGATACCGCGGTGACCGGGTCGGCCTCTACACCTGCAACCCGAACGGCACCGGCTACGTCGACGTCGACTGGCGCAGTACACCATCGCGCCCACCTGGGTCTACACGCGCGTCAGCGTGCGCAGCGGCAAGGTCGCCGACGTCTACCGCGTCGAACGCGGACGGCGCCGCCGTCACCCAGTGGCCCGGCACCGGCGCGTCGAACCAGCAGTGGCCTTCCGGTCCACGGGGAACGGCTACCACACCATCGCCTGTGTCCGCAGCGGCAAGGTGCTCGACGTGGCGGGGTTCTCGGCGGACGGCGCGGCGGTCGTGCAGAGGACCGCCGACGGCCGGACGAGCCGGCAGTGGCAGCTGCGGCCGCAGACCGGGGGCGAGTTCGTCCTGGTCAACCGCAACAGCGGCAAGGTGCTCGATGTCAAGGGAGGCAGTACGGCCGACGGTGTCGCACTGATCCAGTACCGCGACGTCGGCAGTTCCGACCGGCGATGGACCTTCCATCGCGTCACCGGCTGGGGACCCTGAGGCGTGGAGGCGAAGTCCCCGCCGGGTGTCAACGACCAAGCAATCGCTCTCGTCATCGAAAGGTGCAAGATGTCTTCCTTCGTCAGCAGACGGCGCCTGCTGCAAGTAGCCGGGGCCACGGTCGCCGCATCTGCCACGGGATCCTTCATGGGCGCATCTCCCGCGCAGGCGGCCGTTCCTCCCGCAAGGGCCGACATAGGGGTCTTGGCGCACCCCTTCGAACTCGGCCAGGTCCGGCTCACCGCGAGCCGGTGGCTGGACAACCAGAACCGAACGCAGAACTATCTGCGGTTCGTCGATGTCGACCGGCTGCTGTACAACTTCCGCGCCAACCACCGGCTCTCCACCAACGGCGCCGCCGCCACCGGCGGCTGGGAAGCACCGAACTTCCCGTTCCGCACCCACGTCCAAGGGCACTTCCTCACGGCCTGGGCACAGCTGTACGCCGTGACCGGGGACACCGTCTGTCGGGACAAGGCCACCTACATGGTCGCGGAGCTGGCCAAGTGCCAGGCCAACAACGGCGCCGCCGGTTTCAACGCCGGG
This sequence comes from Streptomyces bullii, assembly GCF_042657145.1. NCBI lineage: Bacteria > Bacillati > Actinomycetota > Actinomycetes > Kitasatosporales > Streptomycetaceae > Streptomyces > Streptomyces bullii. The sequence continues at coordinate 420,478 of NZ_JBHSNY010000009.1, read as the reverse complement.
TACCTCTCCGGCTATCCCGAGTCCGACTTCACCACTCTCGAGCAGCGGACCCTGAGCAACGGCAATGTGCCGTACTACACCATCCACAAGACCCTCGCCGGCCTGCTGGACGTGTGGCGCCACATCGGCAGCACACAGGCCCGGGACGTGCTGCTCGCCCTGGCGGGATGGGTCGACTGGCGCACCGGCAGGCTGAGCAGCCAGCAGATGCAGGCCATGCTGCAGACCGAGTTCGGCGGCATGAACGCCGTGCTGACCGATCTCTACCAGCAGACGGGCGACGCGCGGTGGCTCACCGCGGCCCGGCGGTTCGACCACGCCGCGGTGTTCGACCCGCTGGCGTCCAACCAGGACCGGCTCAACGGACTGCACGCCAACACGCAGGTGCCCAAGTGGATCGGGGCCGCCCGGGAGTTCAAGGCCACCGGCACCACCCGCTACCGCGACATCGCCACCAACGCCTGGAACTTCACCGTCAACGCGCACACCTACGCCATCGGCGGCAACAGCCAGGCGGAGCACTTCCGCGCCCCGAACGCCATCGCCGGCTACCTGAACAAGGACACGTGCGAAAGCTGCAACACCTTCAACATGCTCAGCCTCACCCGGGAGTTGTTCGCGCTGGACCCGAACCGGGTCGCGCTGTTCGACTACTACGAGCGGGCGTGGCTGAACCAGATGATCGGCCAGCAGAATCCGGCCGACGACCACGGCCACGTCACCTACTTCACCCCGCTCAATCCGGGAGGCCGGCGCGGTGTGGGCCCGGCGTGGGGCGGCGGCACCTGGAGCACCGACTACGTCACCTTCTGGTGCTGCCAGGGCACGGGCCTGGAGATGCACACCAGGCTGATGGACTCCATCTACTTCCGCAGTGACAACACGCTGATCGTGAACCTGTTCGTGCCCTCGGTGCTCACCTGGTCGGAGCGCGGGATCACGGTCACCCAGACCACGACGTACCCCGTCAGCGACACCACGAACCTGCAGGTCACCGGCAACGTCAGCGGCACCTGGGCGATGCGCATCCGCATCCCGAGCTGGACCGCCGAGGCCACGATCAGTGTCAACGGCACGCGGCAGAACATCACCACCACCCCCGGCAGCTACGCCACCCTGACCCGCTCCTGGACCTCCGGCGACACGGTCACCGTCCGCCTGCCCATGCGGATCGTCATGCGAGCGGCCAACGACAACCCGAACGTCGCCGCGATCACCTACGGCCCGGTGGTCCTGTCCGGAAACTACGGTGACACCGCGCTCAGTTCCCTGCCGACGCTGAACACGGCCTCGATCACACGGACCAGCAGCAGTTCGCTCGCCTTCACCGCCACCGCCAACGGCTCCACCGTCAGCCTGGGCCCGTTCCACGACGCGCACGGCCACAACTACACCGTCTACTGGAACGCCGGCGGCAGCGTCCGTCTCGTCAACGCGGGCAGCGGTCTGCTCCTGGGCATCCAGAACATGTCCACGGCCGACGGTGGCCGCGCTCTGCAGTGGTCCGACAACGGCACCGCCGACCACGACTGGTACATGATCAGCGATGGAAGCGGATTCCGCTTCCGCAATGTCCACAGCGGCAAGGTGCTCGGCGTCTTGAACATGTCGACGGCAGACGGCGCGACCGTACTGCAGTGGTCGGACAACGGCACCGCCGACCACCGATGGACGCTGCTCGACCAGGGAGACGGAACCTACAAGATCCGCAACGAGAACAGCGGCAAGTTGCTCGCCATCGCGAACAACTCCACCGCCGTGGGTGCGTTCGCGGTCCAGGACTCGGACGACGGCACTGCCGACAACCGGTGGCGCATCGTGAGGAACTAGGCCGGCGCGGAAGCACCTCCTGGCCGGTCCCCATCCTCCACCACGCTCGACCTTTCGACCTTCGTTCGATATCGAGAACAAAGGAGGTCGAGGCGCAGCACATCGACAGTCCGGACAGCCTCTGACGGGGCCGAACCGGAAACGCTCACTCAACGAATGAGGCCCGCATTGCGCAGACTACGTTTCAGCCGCAGACATCTGTCCGTGGTACTCGCGGCCCTGGTCGCGTCGGCGGCGACGCTCGTCGCCCATCCGGCTCAGGCGGCCACCACCGGCGCCGTGCGCGGTGCCGGTTCCAACCGGTGTCTCGATGTACCGGGTGCCGCCCAGACCGACGGCACGAACCTGCAGATCTGGGACTGCCACGGCGGGACCAACCAGCAGTGGACGCTGACGGACAGCAACCAGCTGACCGTGTACGGCAACAAGTGCCTGGATGTCCCGGGCCACGCGACCACGGCCGGTACCAGGCCGGTGATCTGGTCCTGCAACGGCGGTACGAACCAGCAGTGGCGGGTGAACGCCGACGGCACGATCGTCGCCGTGGAGTCCGGGCTGTGTCTGGACATCAGCGGCGGCGCTACGGCCAACGGCACGGCGGTGCAGCTCTGGAACTGCAACGGCGGCAGCAACCAGAAGTGGACCGGCCTGTCCGGGACGCCCAACTCGTGTTCTCTTCCGTCGACATACCGGTGGACGTCGACCGGTCCGCTGGCGCAGCCGGCGAATGGCTGGGTGGCGCTCAAGGACTTCACCACCGTGACGTACAACGGCCAGCACCTGGTCTACGGGACCACCTCTGACGGATCGTCGTGGGGTGCGATGACGTTCCGGCCCTTCACGAACTGGTCGGACATGGCCTCGGCCGGCCAGACCGGGATCAGCGGGGCCGCGGTGGCGCCCAAACTCTTCTACTTCGCGCCCAAGAAGATATGGGTGCTGGTCTCGAACGGGTGGGGCACCGCCTGGCCCTTCACCTACCGCACGTCCAGCGACCCCACCAACCCCAACGGCTGGTCCGCGCCGCAGGAGCTGTTCACCGGCAGCCTCCCCACAGGCGGCCCGATCGACCCGACCATGATCGCCGACGACCAGAACATGTACCTGTTCTTCGCCAATGACAAGGGCAGCATCTTCAGGTCGGTCATGCCGATCGGGAACTTCCCGAGCAGCTTCGGCTCGTCGTACACGACGGTCATGAGCGATACGGAGGACAAGCTGTTCGAGGCGCCGGAGGTCTACAAGGTCCAGGGCCAGAACCAGTACCTCATGATTGTTGAGGCGAAGGGCGCGGGCGGCCGCTACTTCCGCTCGTTCACCGCCTCCAGCCTGAACGGTCCGTGGACCCTCCAGGCCGGCAGCGAGAGCAGCCCCTTCGCGGGCAAGGCCAACAGCGGTGCCACCTGGACCAACGACATCAGCCACGGCGACCTGGTCCGCGCCGACCCCGACCAGACCATGACCATCGACCCGTGCAAGCTGCAGTTCCTCTACCAGGGCTACGACCCCGACATCCCAAGAGAAACCCCCTACCAGCGACTGCCGTACCGGCCGGGCCTGCTCACCCTGCAGCGCTGACCTGCGCGCACGTGATCACAAGCTCGTGACCTTGCCCTTTGGAGGGAGGCAAAGCAGCTTCCGCTCTGCCTCCCAGGAAGGACCTCCCATGGTTCCCCTGCACAGACGACTGCTGCGTCTCCTCACAGCCACCGCACTGACGCTCACCGCCACCGTCACCGCCTCCGTCGGCACGACCGCCGAGGCCGCACCGGGCAGCCCCGCCCTCACCCCTCCGCTGGGGTGGAACAGCTGGAACAGCTTCGGGTGCGGGATCACCGAGGCGCAGGTCCGTGAGGCCGCCGACGCGATGGTGTCCTCGGGTATGAAGGCCGCGGGGTACCAGTACGTCGTCGTCGACGACTGCTGGTTCGACCCGCAGCGTGACGCGGCCGGCAACCTGCGGGCCAACCCGACCAAGTTCCCCAGCGGCATGAAGGCGCTCGGTGACTACATTCACAGCAAGGGCCTGAAGTTCGGCATCTACCAGGCCCCCAACGAGAAAACGTGCGCCCAGGGCGTGGGCACCTACCCCGGCTCCACGGGCAGCAAGGGCCACGAGAGGCAGGACGCCGCCACGTTCGCCTCGTGGGGCGTGGACTACCTCAAGTACGACTGGTGTTCCGGCAGCGGCACCCTCAGCGAGCAGATCGCACAGTTCACGCTCATGCGCGACGCGCTGCGCGCCACGGGGCGGCCGATCGTCTACAGCATCAACCCCAACAGCTTCCACGCCCCCACCGGCGACAAGTACAACTGGGGCGAGGTCGCCGACCTGTGGCGGACGACCGAGGACCTGCTCGACATCTGGCAGAACAACAACACCAACAGCTACCCGATGGGCGTCGGCAACGTCCTCGACGTCACCGCCCCGCTCGCCGCGCAGTCGGGTCCCGGCCACTGGAACGACCCCGACATGCTGGTCGTCGGCCGCCCCGGCCTGTCCCTGACCGAGTCCCGCTCCCACTTCGCCCTGTGGGCACTCATGAGTGCCCCGCTCATGGCCGGCAACGACATCCGCACCATGTCCGCGGACGTGAGCGCCATCCTGCGCAACCCGCGCCTGCTCGCGGTCAACCAGGACTCGCTGGGCGCGGGCGGACGCCGGGTCCGCGACGACGGCGACACCGAGGTGTTCGCCAAGCCCCTGTCCGACGGCTCCGTCGCGGTCGGCCTGTTCAACCGAGGCAGCAGCACCGCGACCGTCACCACCACGGCCGCACAAGTCGGCCTCTCCGGCGGGCCGTTCACCCTCACCGACCTGTGGACCGGCGGCACGTCGACCACCTCCGGGCAGATCTCGGCCAGCGTCCCCGCGCACGGTGTCGCCGTGTTCAAGGTGACCGGCGGCAGCCCGCTGGCCTCCACCACCGCACGCCTGCGCGGTACCGGGTCCGGCCGCTGCCTGGACGTGGACGGTGCCGCCACGGCGGCCGGGACCAAGACGCTGATCTGGGACTGCCACACGGCCGCCAACCAGCTGTGGACCACCTGGGCCGGCGGCGAGATCCGCGTCTACGGCGACAAGTGCCTGGACGCCTCCAACCAGGGCACCACCAACGGCACGCCGGTCGTCATCTGGCCCTGCAACGGCCAGAACAACCAGAAGTGGACCGTCGGTTCCGACGGGTCGATCCGCAACGTCCATGCCGGGCTGTGCCTCGACGTCAACGGCGCCCAGACCGCCAACGGGACCCCGGTCATCCTGTGGACCTGCAACGGCCAGAACAACCAGAAGTGGACCACGCTCCCGTAACCGGCAGACGTCCGGCCGGAAGAGGGCAGTCCCACGACAGCGAACCAAGCTGCGGGGACTGCCCCTCCTGCACCGGGACCGGGACTGCGAGCGCGAACGGCGGACCGTGGAGGAAGCGGGCATCTCCACGGTCTGCACTGCGACCTCCAGCAGTTTGCCGCTGCCCACACCCTTGATCTCGCAGTAGCCATCGCCGGTGTCGGTGAAGGTCGGTAGACGGTGCCGTCGCCGGGCAGCGTGGTGGAGACCAGGGCCGGCTTGGCCGTCCGGCCGCCGATCCTGACGCCGCCCATGGTGGCGTACCCGCCGGTGGCCGCGCTGGCCCGGATCCGTACGAACCCCACGCTACGGGCGGGCCATTCGGCCACCTTGGTGGCGCGGTCGCCACCGGGTGGGCGGTCGGCCGACGTGAACGTCGTCGAGCGGGGCTTCGGCAGCCGGGGCGCGCTGGGCGTCAGCCAGGCCTGCTCCGGCGGAACGCCATGCTGACCGACTGCGACACCCTTTCAGGTCCCACGGCTACTGCTGCCGGAGGTATTGACGCGTCCCGCTCCTCGCACTTAGCGTCTGCCCGACCTTACGAACGTCGTTCGATTTATCGGACAACTCACCTCGCCGGACAGGGAGTCGGATACGCAAGTTCCACCTCCCCGGCAGTGGAGACCGAGACCCCGCTCGCATCGACAACCGCTCGGTCGGCCCCCGCACCCCGACCGCCCCACTCGGGTGACAAGCGTGCCACCGCGGCGAAGCACACCGCCCACGGGAGAGACGCGTCACCCGGAATGAGTCGGCCCCGTCCGCGCGCCCGGTGGTGGCCACTGCAGAACGACAGGAGACATACATGTCCGCGCTTCGCGCCCGGCTGTCGGCGATACTGCTCGCTGTGTGCCTGCTCTTCACGGGCCAAGCCTTGATCACACCGGGCCGGGCGGCCGCCGCCGACCCGGGCTACCTGATGACGCACTTCATCGGGGAGGGGTCGAACGGTCAGCAGATCTACTTCTCGTACAGCACGGACGGCCTGAACTGGACTGAGCTCAACGGCGGCGGAATCGCCCTTCGCTCCACGGTCGGCACGAAGGGGGTGCGCGACCCCGCACTGGTGAGATCCCCGAACGGTGACAAGTACTGGATCATCGCGACCGACCTGTGCATCAGCTGCGGGCAGAACTGGGAGGCCGCCGTGTACAACGGCAGCCGCAACCTCGTGGTGTGGGAGTCGACGGACCTGATCAACTGGTCGGAGCCGTGGCTGCTCAATGTCGCCGGCGCGATCCCCGACGGACGCAACGCCTGGGCACCGGAGGCGATTTGGGACCCGGCCTCCAACGACTACGTCCTGTACTGGGCGACGAACAAGCCGGTCGACGGCGTAAAGAAGCACCGCATCTACTACGCCCGCACCAGCGACTTCCGTTCCATCACCACCCCGCAGATCTACATCGAGCGCCCCGGCTTGCAGGAGATCATCGACACCCAGCTCGTCGAGATGCCCTCCGGCGTCGGCAACTACCGCTACGTGCGGGCCTCCGGCGACGGGCAGATCACCCTTGAAGGCAGCAACTCGATCCTCGGCACCTGGACCAGGCTCGGTGACCTCTCCGGCATCGGCCTCACCGGCTCCCAGGTCGAGGGCCCGATGTGGATGAAGTTCCGCGACCGCAACGAGTGGGCGCTCTACCTCGACCAGTACTCCTCCGGACGCGGGTACCTGCCGGTCACGACGACCAACCCCTCCGCCCCCGGCACCTACCGGATTCCGGCGTCGGGAACCTACTCCATGGGCGTCACGAAGAAGCGCCACGGCTCGATCCTGAACCTCACGGCCGCCGAGGAGTCCCGCGTGCTCGCACGCTGGAGCGACATCCCGGCCAACCGGCTCCAGTCGTACAACTTCCAGGACCGGTACGTGCGCCACACCAACTTCGACGTGCGCATCGACCAGAACATCACCGGCCCGGACGCCCAGTTCCGGCTGCGGCCCGGCCTTGCGGGCTCCGGCACCGTTTCCTTCGAATCGGTGAACTACCGGGGGTACTTCCTGCGGCACTCCGGATTCGACTTCCAGCTCGCCCACAACGACGGCACCACCCAGTTCGCCGCGGACGCCACCTTCCGGCAGGTCGCGGGGCTCGCCGACGCGAGCTGGTCGTCCTTCCAGTCGTACAACCACCCCGACCGCTACATCCGCCACTACGCCCACCAACTCCGCCTCGACCCGATCACCACCGCGACAGGACGCAGCGACGCCACCTTCCGCGTGACGAACTGACCCGCACCGACAGGGACGCCGGCGCCTCCGCGAGAGCGCCGGCATCCCCCTTTCCAGTGATGCACTGCCGAGTGGCTGTCTCGTTCAGCGGCGTCAGGAGACGGTGATCATCTGGTGGTCGGCGTCGTGGAACGGGCGTTGCTCCGACTGGTCGCTCTGGGCGCTGCCCTCGTTGGTGTTCGCGTTGGCTTCGTACGAGTACTGGATGGCCTTCGCGCCCGCGTCGCGGGAGGCCGACCTGATGACGGTGTCCTTGCCGCTCGCCTGGCTGACGAACCGCGTGTACCGTCGCCGAAAGGCACGAACGCGAAGCGCTGGTTGGTGCCGCCGATGCTGGGCCAGCGCATGATCGCGGCGTCGTTCGCGTGGAAGGGGTACGACTGGAGGCGCTGGGCGGGGCTGTTGGGTCGGTCGTCACGACCGGCATGCAGCCGCCCCTGGTGGCGTACTGGTCGAGGTAGAGGGCCCACTTGTCGGTGCCGTTGCACTTCATCCACATCGGGCCCTCGACCTGGGAGCCGGTGAGGCCGATGCCGGAGAGGTCACCGAGCCTGGTCCAGGTGCCGAGGATCGAGTTGCTGCCTTCAAGGGTGATCTGCCCGTCGCCGGAGGCCCGCACGTAGCGGTAGTTGCCGACGCCGGAGGGCATCTCGATGATCTGGGTGTCGATGATCTCCTGGGCGCCGGGCGGTCGACTGCCCCACCACGATGCTGCGGCTGCCGTTGTTGATGGAGCCGTCCAGTGGACCCGCAGCCCCAGCACAGGTCGGTGGCGGTGATCCAGTACTGGCTGCCGCCGGGGGATCTGACGAATGCGGGATCGCGCACCCCCTTCGTACCGACCGTGGAGCGCAGGACCATGCCGCCGCCGTTGAAGTCGTTCCAGTGCAGACCGTCCGTGCTGTGGGACAGGTACATCTGCTGGTTGGCCGCCCCCTCCCCCGTGAAGTGCACCATCCCTGACACGGAGCAGCGCCAGCCTCGCTTCTCGACGGCGGAAAGACGCTCCGGATACTTGTGTGACAACTGTTGACGGAGAAAGGTGCAGAACTTATCTTCTGGCCGAACTTACGAACGATGTTCGATATATCGACCCAGTGTGAAGAGGCAGTCCGCCGCACCACCAGCACCAGAGGGAGTACTCCGTGAGACCTGCGCTCACCCGTCGAACGGTCCTCGGCATGATCGCCGGCTCGGCCGCCGCCACCGTCACCGGCATCTCGGCCGGTACCGCCCACGCCGCCGTGCCCGCCTCCCCCGGTGTGACGTACACGAACACCATCGCCGAGCAGCGGGCCGACCCGCACATCTTCAAGCACACGGACGGTTTCTACTACTTCACCGCCACGGTACCGGCGTACGACCGGATCGTGCTGCGCCGGGCCACCACGATCCAGGGGCTCACGTCGGCCGCCGAGACGACCATCTGGACGAAGCACTCCACCGGTGAGATGGGCGCCCACATCTGGGCTCCGGAGATCCACTTCATCGACGGCAAGTGGTACATCTACTTCGCCGCGGGCGCCGCCAACGACATCTGGAGGATCCGGCCCTACGTCCTGGAGTGCACGGCCGCGAACCCGGTCACGGGCACCTGGACGGAGAAGGGCCGTATCGCCCTGCCGCTGGACACCTTCTCCCTGGACGCGACGACCTTCGTCGTCAACGGCACCCGCTACCTGGCCTGGGCGCAGAACGACCCGGCCGTCGGCCGCGGCACCAACATCTACCTGGCGCGGATGTCCAGCCCGTGGACCATCACCGGCGCACCGGTCATGATCAGCCGGCCGACCGCCGCGTGGGAGACCGCCGGAGGGGAGACGGTCAACGAGGGCCCGGCCGTGATCCAGCGGGGCGGCAAGGTCTTCATGACCTTCTCGGCCAGTGCCACCGACGCCAACTACTGCATGGGCATGCTGACCGCGTCCGCCTCGGCCGACCTGCTGAGCGCGTCGTCGTGGGCCAAGAGCACAGGCCCCGTCTTCGCCAGCTACGCCGCCACCAGCCAGTACGGCCCCGGGCACAACCAGTTCACGGTCTCCGAGGACGGCAAGTCGGACGTCCTCGTCTATCACGACCGCAGCTACAAGGACATCAGCGGTTCCCCGCTCAACGACCCCAACCGCCGCACCCGCGTGCAGAAGATTTACTGGAAGGCCGACGGCACACCCGACTTCGGCATCCCGGTCGCCGACGGCCTCACGCCGATCCGGCTCTCCTCGTACAACTTCCCCGACCGGTTCATCCGGCACTGGGAGTACCGAGCCAAGATCGAGCCGAACGTCTCCCCGCTCGCCGACTCGCAGTTCCGCGTCGTCGCCGGTCTCGCCGGCACGGGCACCGTCTCCCTGGAGTCGGCGAACTTCCCCGGCTACTTCCTGCGCCACAACAACAACGAGGTGTGGGTGGAGAAGAACGACGGGACGTCGCTGTTCGCCGCTGACGCCTCCTTCACGGCCCGGGCCGGCCTCTCCGACTCCGCCGGGGTCTCGTACGAGTCGTACAACTTCCCGGGCCGCTACATCCGCCACTACAACTACCTGCTGTATGTCCAGGCTCTCAGTACGACGACCGACCGGGCGGACGCCACCTTCTACACCCAGTGAGCCGGCGCCACCCGCCCGTCACTTCCGCTCTGTCGTCCGGACGGGGAAGGGCTCGGCCGAGCGCAGGTGTTCCCTCAGCCACTGCTCGGTGTTGCTCACGTGCAGCAGTGCGGCGGCCTGGCTGAGGGCGGCGTCACGGGTGGACAGCGCGGTGAAGATCGCCTCGTGCTCGGCGAGGGTGCGGCCCGCGGCCTTGTCGTCGACCAGGCCGCGCCAGATGCGGGCGCGCAGGGTGCGGCCGGAGATCCCTTCCAGGAGGGCGAGGAGGGTCTCGTTGCCCGTGGCCGAGACGACGGCGCGGTGGAAGGCGGCGTCGTGGGCGTTGAGCTGTTCGACGTCGTCGCGGGCCTCGCGCATGGCGTCCAAGTGCCGCTGCACTTCGGCGAGTTGGGCGTCGGAGATCCGGGTGGCGGCGAGGGCCGTGGCCATCGGTTCAAGGAGCCGCCGGACCTCCATGAGGTCCTGCAGGGCGACCGAGTCGCCCTGCAGCAGCTCCACCGCGCCGCCGAGACCCTCCAGGAGCAGGCTCGGCTGGAGGCTGGTCACGTACGTGCCGTCGCCCCGCCGTACCTCCAGGACGCGGGCGACGGACAGCGCCTTGACCGCTTCGCGGGCGAGGTTGCGGGACAGCCCCAGCTGGGCGGCCAGGTCCGGCTCCGGTGGGAGCTTCGAGCCCGGCGGCAGCGCGCCGGTCCGGATCAGCTCACGGATCTGTTCGATGGCCTTGTCCGTCAGAGACACCACGCATCCCTCCCCTCACCGTGCCCCGCCAGCACGTCCGACCGGATCAACCCCTGAGTGCGAAGATCGTCCCAGAGGCCGTCGGGGACGTGTTGACCATGGAGTCCCACGTTTCGTCCGACCTGTCCGCAGTCCGCAGTCCGCAGTCCGCATGCCGAGGGTGACGCTGATGATACTGGGATGCGTGTACGGGAAGGCGATCGCGGCGGCGGGCAGGGTGGTCCCGTGCGCCTGCAGACCTCGGCGATCGCCCGAGCGCGGTCGACCAGGGCCGACGGTGCATCGCGGCAGTCGTACTTCATGCACTCGGCGGGCCGGTCCCGTTAGATACTCATTCACCCGCTCCTGTCGGCCTTGACCGGCACCTCCATCCCATCGCGGCGCCCGAAGCCGCTCACTCCCCCGACCAGCGGGACCGCCCCCGCCGACAGGCCGAACTCCGGTTATCCGAGAGTGGGACGCGTTGCACCGACGGCGGCACCGTTGCCCGGAAAGCTGCACCACATGCTCAGTCAGAGAGGCAGCCCGCTCGTACCAGGCAGCACACCCGGCGTCGTGAGTGATCTCGACGCCGGCCATCCGCGCTCCGCCGCGCTCTATGCGCCGGCGAAGGAGCCGCTCCTTGCGGCGTGACCGCCGATCGCGGCTGCGACCAGCCGGCTCTCGAAGGACCGCAGTATCTGTTCGAGATCCGTCGCGTCGAACGACGTCGCATCCGTCCCCAGACTGATTCCGGCCGTCTCGGACATGCCCCACACATCGAAGGAAAGGTTTCCGGAGTAGGCGTCGACGGGTTTGGGGAATCGTCGGTAACGGCTGGATGCCATGGCTCGGTCGAGGTCCTGCGGTGCCCTGTCCGCGCGAGCCCGGATCAGCGTGCGGGGCGCTATGGGGCGGATGTTGACCACGTACGGGTTGTGTGCGGAGCGGCCCAGTTCGGCGGAGACCTCGTCCAGGGATCTGGCGTAGCGGTCCGGCTCTCGCAGGCTGACGGAGGAGGATCTGACGAGTGCCGCGTCGACGGCCCGGCACAGCGCCGGGAACCGGTCGCTGCCCAGGGACGTGTCGACCGGGACGAGGGCCCTGCCGGCGATATGGGCCACCGCCTCGCGGGCGAAGGCGGTGTGCCGGTTGGGTATCACGGTGTTGAACACGCAGGTGCCGATGCCGAGGTGCTCGGCGAGCGTGCGCGCGTATGCGGCGTGCAGGACGGCGGCCGCGGATGTCCGGTACTGCTTCGCCAGACCGGCTGCCGCGAGGGCGACCGCCGCGGAGTCGAGGCATACGAAGTTGTAGACGGCGGCCCTGTGGCCCGGTGGAGCCTGGAGTTCGGGCATGGCGGACCGACGGAGCATGGCCCGGTCATGGGTGTCGACACGATGGGCGTGCCGCCGCCCCGAGGAACTGGCTTCGAAGCGCGCGATCTGCCACGGCTGCCACCCCGAGCCGAGGTCGGCGCCGGGATCTGCGGCCAGTCGGGCTATGTGTTCGGCCGCGATCCGGGCGCTCGTCGTGTCCGCCGAGAAGTGGTGCAAGGACAGCGCGATATGGGTGGGTCTGCCGTCCACGGTGATGACGGCGGCCCGCAACGGCAGGTCGTCCGGGGCGAATCCGGGCTCGGCCAGTCGGAGCGTGAAGGCGCTCAACTCGTCGCAGGTCGGCGGGGCGTCGGAGGCGTACTCGTCGATCTGGAGCACGCCGGAAGCCACGACGACCGCGCGCGGGTGCCCGTCCGCGTCACGTGGATAGAGCGTGCGCAAAGCCTCGAAGTGAGCCATGACCGCGGCGAAGGCACGCAGCACCGCGGACATGTCGGGCCGGCCGTCCAGTGCCCGCCCCATCCGTACGTTCCTGTTGCGGGGTCCGTGGAGACGGGGGTCGCATCCTTCGCGTTCATGGGCCTTCTGCGACCAGGTCAGTTCATGCTCTCCGGCGGTGCCGGCGACGAAGACGACGTCATGGCGTGCGGTCTGTCGCATACCCGCCCCGGCCCTCCTCCGGTACGGACCCCGATCCTCCACACCGTCCGGCGGTACGACGACGCGGCCGGAGCCCGGGCGCCCCCCTGTTTCAGGCAGAGGATAGATCCGCGCGGGCCGCGTGCGTCAATGGTCGGAGAGTGTGGAACGCGGCGGCGGACCGTCTTCTTGCCGCGTCCCACCGCTCCTTACCGCGTCCCGCCGCTCCTCACCACGTCCCGCCGGCGATCGCTGCCAGGTGGACACCGCCCCGCAGGACGAGATGCAGATCGTGCACCCCGGTCACCTCCTCCGGCATCCGCGCGCTGACCGCGCGCCAGTCGTACCGGTCGCCGGTGCCGGTGGTGACACGGAGGGCGGCGAGCAAGGTTCCGGCACCGGGAGCGCCGTCGGCGTAGATCTCCACGGTCGCGTCCTCCTCCGTCGCACACGACACCTCGGCCGTGATGACCCGTGGCCCGTCCGCCGGGCTGCCCAGGTCGACTGAGTCGTAGCGCAGTGCGCAGGGGATGTCACCGGTCGCCGGGGTGACCGCCTCCCCCTTCTCCCGGGTGGTGTCGACGAGCGTGCCGCCCTCGCACTCGTCGAAGTCGACGGCCTCCAGTCGTCGGCCGAGGAGAGCGCGGGCAGGGAGGGCCGGCCCCGTCACGGTGAGGGGCGCTGCCAGGGCGATGGCTTCGGCGGAGTGCCCGATGAGGATCTCGTACGGCCCCGGGTCCACGGCGAGGGCGCCGGCTGCGACGGACCAGTGGGCCAGGGCCGCGACAGGCAGGTCGAACTCCAGCCGCCGCCGTTCACCGGGGGCGAGGGAGACCTTGCGGAAGTCCGTCAGTCTGCGCCTGGGCGCGCGGTGGCAGGCGGCGAGCGCGCGGGTGTAGAGCTGCACGGTCTCGGTGCCCGTGCGCGGCCCGGTGTTGGTGAGCTCGACGCTCACGACCAGGGTGTCGTCCTGCGCCGCTTCCCGGGCGGACAGCCGCAGGCCGGAGTAGGCGAAGCTGGTGTAGGACAGGCCGTGCCCGAAGGGGTACAGCGGTGCGGCGTCGTGGTACTGGTACGTCCAGCCGGCGCTGATGATGTCGTAGTCGAGGCGGCCGGGCAGCGGGTCGTCGCCGCGGTACCAGGTCTGCGGGAGCCGTCCGGAGGGTTCGGCCTCGCCGAGCAGGATCGCGGCGAGTGCCCGGCCCGTCTCCTGCCCGCCGTGGGAGGTCCACACCACGGCGGGCAGGTGCTCGTCCGCCCAGTCGACGGCGTACGGGTAGCTGCTCATGACGACCAGTACCGACTCGGGACGCTCGGTGGCGACGGCGCGCAGCAGGGCCTCTTGCGCGGGCGGCAGCGAGATGCCCGCACGGTCCTCGGTCTCGCGGCCGTTGATGTGCGGGTCGTTTCCGAGGACGACCACGGCGACGTCCGCCGAGGCGGCGGCCGCGACGGCTTCGGCGATGCCGTCCCTGACGACCGTCCGGGTCCAGCGTTCCGCCTGCTCGGGGGCTTCGGCGGAGAGGGTGACGCGGCCTGTGGCGGGGTCCACGGCGGCGTAGCGGCCGTTGCTGATGTTGCGCAGCAGTTCCGTGCCGTCCGGCTGGGGTTCCAGCCGGAAGGTCTCGTGGACGAACCAGCCGTTCGGCTGCGTCTGGTCGGCGGCGAGAGTGAGGTCGCCGTCCTTGAGGGTGACGTAGCGTTGCGTGCAGGCGTTGCGGAGGGTCAGCACACCTTCACCCCAGTCGAACAGGTCGTGGCAGGCGCTGTCGCCCGCTTCCTGCTCGTCCGAGTGAGCACCGGCCACCATGGGCCCGCCGGTGTCGAGCGTCGGCACGCGCAGGAGGCCTCCGGTGGAGGCGGCGCGCAGCGTGATCCGGTCGACTCCCTCCGCGCGGACCGCTTCGGCGCCGCGCTCCTTGAGGGCCGCCTCCAGGCCGGTGGCAATGGTGATCCGGTACGGCATGGTGCCGCTGTACCAGTCCTCGAAGAGGGTGTCCGCCAGCGGACCGACGAGCGCGACGCGCCCGCCGGGGGCCGGTGACAGCGGCAGTGCGCCGTCGTTCTTCAGCAGCACCACCGACTCCGTGGCGGCGCGCAAGGCGAGCGCCCGGTGGGCGGGGCTGTCCACGACGTCGTCGCGGATGCCGGCGTAGGGGTCGAGGTCCGGATCGAACTCGCCGAGGCGGAAGCGTATCGACAGGTGGCGTCGCGCGGCGCGGTCGATGTCGTCCTCGGTGAGCAGCCCGCGGTCGACCGCCGTGCGGAGCCGGTCGAGGGTGATGCTGCCGTCCTCGTCCAGTTCGGTGATGCTGTCGACGCCGGCGCGTACCGCCGCCGCGTGGGAGGTGGGGTGGTCGTCGAAGTAGTGCTCCGATTCGGCGAGGTTGGTCACCGCTCCGGCGTCGCTGCAGACGAACAGCTCGTGGCCGGTGGGCTCGGCCCAGCGCCGTACCTCGGTCTCGAGCAGTGGACTGACATGGCAGGGGCGGCCGTTGATGAGGTTGTAGGCCGGCATGACGCCGGTGGCGGCGCCGGACGCGATCGCCGGGCGGAAGGCGGCGAGGTCGTATTCGTGCAGCACCCTGGGCGGCACCACGGAGGAGGTGATG
Source organism: Streptomyces bullii (assembly GCF_042657145.1). NCBI lineage: Bacteria > Bacillati > Actinomycetota > Actinomycetes > Kitasatosporales > Streptomycetaceae > Streptomyces > Streptomyces bullii. The sequence goes on along the minus strand of NZ_JBHSNY010000009.1, from coordinate 405,143 downwards.
TCGCGCTCGTCCTCGTTGTTGTAGGCGAGGAAGTGCTTCAGGAGCGGTGCAGTGCGCAGATAGACCGGGTGGTCCCCGGCCAGCCCGCGGCAGAAGCTGACGGAGAGCCGGCCGGTGAGCAGCGGATCCTCCGCGTACCCCTCCTCGTTGCGGCCCCAGCGGGGGTCGCGCAGCAGGTTCACCACGGGGGCCCAGATCTGGAGGCTGTGCCGGCGGCCGTCGGCGGCGGGGCGCTGGTGGAAGGCGCGGGCCTCGGTGCCGACGGCCGTGGCGACCTCGTGCAGCAGCTCCTCGTCCCAAGTGGCTCCCAGGCCTACCGCCTGCGGGAACACGGTGGCCGGCCCCAGCCAGGCCACGCCGTGCAGCCCTTCGGTACCGGTTTTGAAGGGGGCCAGTCCGAGGCGCGGGACTCCTGGTGAGTACTGGTAGAGCAGCTCGATGCGCTCGTCGAGCGTCAGCCGGGAGATCAGGTCGTCGACTCGCCGGGCGAGGGGTAGCGCGGGGTCACGGAACGGCAGGTCGGTGGTGGGCGGCTCGGGGGATGTGGCGGCGGTACTCACCTGAGAAGTCCCTTGCAGGAGGTCGGCGGAGAAGGCGTGGGAAGCGTGGGCGACTGCGGAGCCGGGCGGCGCACGGCTTGTGTCGATCGCACTGTCGCAGAAAGAGTCGAAGCGCTTCGACGGTGACATGACGCTGAGTCGTGTGTCAATCACAGGTCGTCCAGCCGCCGCGAGCCGTTCTTCCGGCGTCGGCGTTCCTCTTTGATAGTTCACCTAGAAGGCCAGCTCACCTGGGGTAAATGGCATGGAGGGCGGTGCTTGTTCTCACCCGCGACCGCGCCTGTTACCGAAAAGTGACCTTGGCGGCCCGTTGTCGCCCCCGGAAACGCGGCCTTAGTCTCACCGAAACGTCGAAGCGCGTCGACTCGGTTGGCTGCCGCCCTCCGGACATGAGACCACCGGACGACGCAGCGTCTGCCCGCCCGCTGGTCGGATCGACGCGAACGAAGGGCCGCAACGACATGAGCAGTGAGAGGAACCGCCGAGTCGTCCTGCGAACAGCCGCCGGCGTGGCGGGCGCCGTCTCCCTCCCACCGCTGCCACCCGCCGGCAACGAGGACTACCAGGCCGTGTCCCGGGCGTTGGGCACCACGATCAACGTGCAGCCCGCCGGCGGGAACACCCCCGGCACGTCCCCGGCCACCTTCTCGCGGACCTCCCCAGCAGTAGCTCCGGCGAAGTCCGGCAGACCAACTCCGGCCTCGGCGACGGAAGATCCATCACCGAGCGCCTCGGTGGTGCCCCGACTCCGGCCGCCCCACCGGTACGGCACCCTCGGCGCGCCGGAGGTCTGCGGAATCGCCTTCTGGAGCCGGCCGGCCGGACCGCTGCTTGTGCGCAGGCCCCTTACGGACCCGCACCCGAAAGGCAAGGACCCGTCATGACCCATGCCCCGCACCTGTCCCGCCGAGGCCTGCTGGCCGCAGGCGCGGCCACGGCCGCACTCCCCCTGCTCTCCCCCTCCGGTGCCTCCGCCACACCCGTCACATCGGCCACACCCGCCCGCGTGGCCGGGAAGGTCCGGCACACGCCCTACACCTTCCGCAACGCCGAGATAGTCGGCGGCGGCTTCGTCACCGGCATCGTCTTCAACCAGCGCGAGCCCGGACTGGTGTACGCGCGCACCGACATCGGCGGCGCCTACCGCCTCGACACGGCGTCCCGGCGGTGGATCCCCCTCACCGACTGGATCGGCTGGGACGAGTACGGACACACCGGCATCATCAGCATCGCCACCGACGAGGCAGACCCCGACCGCGTCTACCTGGCGGCGGGCACCTACACCCTCCCCGACTGGGACCCGAGCATGGCGGCGATCCTGCGCTCGACCGATCGCGGCCGCACCTGGAAGACCACTCCCCTGCCGTTCCGGCTGGGCGGCAACATGCCCGGCCGGGGCATCGGCGAGCGGCTGGTGATCGACCCCAACCGCAACAGGATCCTCTACCTGGGAGTGCGCGGGGGCCACGGGCTGTGGCGCAGCACCGACCACGGCAGGACCTTCGCGAAGGTGGCCGACTTCCCCAACGTCGGCAACTTCGTGCCCGACCCCACCGACCCTGACGGCTACAACGGCGACAACCTGGGCGTGCTGCAGGTCGTCTTCGACAAGCGCACCGGCAGAGCGGGGAAGGCCACCCGGACCCTCTACGTCACCGTCGCCGACAAGGACAACGTCCTGTACCGGTCGACCGACGCGGGAGCGACCTGGGAACGCGTACCCGGGCAGCCCACCGGCTTCATCCCGCACCACGCGGTCTTCGACCACGTCGGCGGCTACCTGTACCTGGCGACCAGCGACACCGCCGGCCCGTACGACGGCTCCAAGGGCGACGTGTGGAAGCTGGACACCGCCACCGACACCTGGACCCGCATCAGCCCGGTCCCGTCCACCAGCGACGACAGCAAGTGGGGTTACAGCGGCCTGACCATCGACCGGCAGAACCCGGACACCCTGATGGTGTCCACCCAGATCAACTGGTGGCCCGACTGCATCCTCTTCCGCTCCACCGACGGCGGCGCGAGTTGGGCCCGCGCCTGGGACCTGAACACGAATTCCGAGCGCACCCTGCGCTACGACATCGACATATCCGCCGCCCCCTGGCTGACCTGGAACGCCTCGCCGTCGCTGCCCGAGCTCGCACCGAAACTGGGCTGGATGATGGAGTCCGTCCAGATCGACCCCTTCGACTCCGACCACTTCATGTACGGAACCGGGGCGACGATCTACGGCGCCGACAACCTCACGGACTGGGACAGCGGCGGCACGGTACACCTGTCCGTGCGCGCCCAGGGCCTGGAGGAGACCGCGGTCCTGTGCCTGATCAGCCCGCCCGCCGGTCGCGCGCACCTCTTCTCCGGCGTGGGCGACGTCGGCGGCTTCCGGCACACGGATCTCCACAAGGCGCCGAAGATGTACGACAACCCGACCTTCGACAACACCCCGGCCCTGGACTACGCGGAGCTGGCTCCCCACACCATCGTCCGGGTCGGCCGCCCCACCAGCGGCTGGACCCAGCACTTCGCCGTCTCCACCGACGGCGGCGACACCTGGAAGCCGTCCGGCAGCGAACCGTCCGGCGTCACCGGGCCCGGAGTCGAGGACCAGGCCGTCGCCATCAGCGCCGACGGAAAGCGGATCGTCTGGTCACCGGCCGGTGCGCCGGTCAGCTGGTCCGACGACCACGGAGCGACCTGGAGGGCTTCGAAGGGGCTGCCGACCGGGGTTTCGGTGCGCTCGGACCGGGTGAACCCGGCGAAGTTCTACGCCTACGACTCCGGCGTCTTCTACCTCAGCACGGACGGCGGCAAGAGTTTCACGGCCACGGCGGCGACCGGTCTGCCCACCGCGGGGAACGTCCGGTTCAAGCCGGTACCGGGCCACGAGGGCGACATCTGGCTGGCTGGCGGCACCGCCAAGCCCACCACCCCCACACCCTACGGGCTGTGGCGGTCGACCGACTCCGGAGCGTCCTTCACCAGGTTCGAAGTGGTGGACCAGGGCGACGTCGTCGGATTCGGCAAGGCCGCACCCGGCGCCCCGTACCCCGCCGTCTACACCAGCTCCAAGATCCACGGCGTGCGCGGCATCTTCCGGTCCGACGACGCGGGCCGGACCTGGATCCGCATCAACGACGACCGGCACCAGTACGCCTGGACCGGCAACACCATGACCGGAGACCCCCGGATCTACGGTCGCGTCTACTTCGGGACGAACGGACGCGGAGTCATCTACGGCGACGCGAAGTGAGGTGCGGCTCCCGGCCGCCCCGCTCCGCACCCGCCGTCCCGAGGGGGAGACCGACGTGGCCCTGCCGCCGGGGCAGGACGACCGGCTTCTCCTCTCCTGTGTGATCCCCCCACTCAGCACACATTCCGGAGGGCTGATGATTCCGTATCGGCTGGGCCGCGCTTCTCACGGCTCCGGGTCTCGTCTTCACCCTGCCGAACTCGGCAGTGGCAGCGTCACGGACGTACTGGTTCAAGCACTACGCGACCGGCGGCAACGCCTCGACGTGGTACAGCAACGACAACTTCTGGGGTGTGAACTCCTCGACAGGCACCGGCTTCGTCGCCATGGTCAACCGCAAGGACTGGGGCTGTACTTCCCCGGTGACCACACTCCCCAAGAAGAGCCGCGACATCAGCCCCAACCACACCACGTGGTTCAGCCAGTCGGCATACCCGAAGTCCGGTTCGTACTACGAGGCCACGTACGACATCTTCATCGACCCGTACCCCGCGCCGACCGACTGCAACTCCAAGACCGAGCTGATGATCTGGCGGCGCCTCCCTTGTGCATCACCGCCCCGCACACCACCGTGCCGAGACACCGGCCCCACAGCCCACTTACTGCCGCCCGGTGGCTGCGTGGTCCCGTGCGGCCACTGACGTGGAAAGGACACCATGGAGAACGAACAGCGGAACTTCCGCTGGGGTCACGACGCCCTGCATCTCGAGTTCGTCCTCGGCGACGACGGCAGGGTACGCCTGACGCATCTGGGACTGCCCGGCGAAGCGGGCAGCGACCCCGGTGCGTCCCTGCCGCTGGTTGAGGTGACTGCCGCGGGTCACGGCCGTGACTGGTCGGCCAGCCGTCTGATCGGGACCGCTCTCGGCGGGCGGCTGCGCCACCGGGCCCATCGCGCGGCCCGCGACGGTGACTGGCACACGCTGACCGTGCATCTCCACGACCCGGAAACCGGGTTGGCCGCGGAGGTGACCTACCGGTCGCCGGACGGCATCCCCGTGCTCCGCAGCGAAGTGACCCTGCGCAACGAAGGGCAGACCACACTGCACCTGGAGTCGGTCAGCTCGCTCACGGTGGGCTGCCTCACCCCGCGGGACTCGGCGGCCGTCGACGCCGCCGACCTGCTGTGGGCGGACAACGACTGGCTCGCCGAGTGCCGCTGGCAGCGGCAGCCGATACGCCGGACCACACCCGGCGTCAGCGGACGCGTGAAGTACGGGCACGGCAAGGCCGGCTTCGCCCTCAACGGCCAGGGCACCTGGTCAAGTTGCGGACACCTGCCCATGGGCGGACTGACGGACCGGCGTACCGGCCGCACCTGGATGTGGCAGATCGAGCACAACGGAGGGGGCTGGCGCTGGGAGTGCCAAGAACACGACCGGGCGGCCTACGCGGCACTGTTCGGGCCCACCGACGCCCACCACGGCTGGCGCCACCCCCTGGAACCCGGCGCCGCTTTCCGCACCGTACCCGCCGCCTTGTCCTTCAGCGCCGACGGCGGCCCCGACGCCGCGTTCGCCGCGCTGACCCGCTACCGCCGCGCCCACCGCCGCCCGCACGCCGACCACCGGCGTCTGCCCGTCATCTTCAACGACTACATGAACTGCCTCATGGGCGACCCCACCACCGACAAACTGCTGCCTCTGATCGACGCGGCGGCCGAGGCCGGCGCCGAGTACTTCGTCATCGACGCGGGCTGGTACGACGGCGACAACGGCGGCTGGTGGACCACCGTCGGCGCCTGGGAACCGGCCGCCTCCCGCTTCCCCGGCGAGAAGGGGATCCACGAGGTGCTGGACCGCATCCAGGAGCGCGGCATGGTCCCCGGCCTGTGGCTGGAGCCGGAAGTCATCGGCGTCGACAGCCCCATGGCCAAGTCCCTGCCCGACGAGGCGTTCTTCCGCCGCGACGGCGTCCGCCTCACGGAGACCGGCCGGCACCACCTGGACCTGCGCCACCCGGCCGCCCGCGCCCACCTGGACCAGGTCGTGGACCGCCTGGTCGGCGAATGGGGCGTCGGCTATCTCAAGCTCGACCACAACATCGACCCCGGCTCCGGCACCAGCGCCCACCCCGGCGAGACCCCGGGCGCCGGTCTGCTCGGCCACAACCGGGCGCACCTGGACTGGCTCGACGGCATCCTGGACCGCCATCCGCACCTGGTGGTGGAGAACTGCGCCTCGGGCGGCATGCGCTGGGACCACGCCCTGCTGTCGCGGCTGCAACTGCAGTCCACCAGCGACCAGCAGAACCTGCTCCTCTACGCGCCCATCGCGGCCTCCGCACCCACCGCCGTCACCCCCGAGCAGGGCGCCGTGTGGGCCTATCCGCAGCCGGAGGACTCCCTCGACGAGGTCGCCTTCACCATGGTGAGCGCCCTCCTCGGCCGCATCCACCTCTCCGGCCACCTGCCGGAACTGGGGCCCGAGGCCCGCGCCCTGGTCCACGAGGCGGTCGCCGTGTACAAAGCCGTCCGCGCCGACCTGCCGGGGGCCGTGCCGTCCTGGCCGCTCGGCCTTCCCGGCTGGGAGGACCCCTGGATCGCCCTGGCCCTGCACACCCCCGCCACCACTTACCTCACTGTCTGGCGCCGACCGGGCGGTCCGGCCACCACCACCCTCCGGCTGCCCGAACGGGCGGGCGGCGCGGCCCGTGCCGAGGTGCTGTACCCCGCCGCAGGTCAGGCCGGTGCCGTCTGGAACCCGGACACCGCCGACCTCACCATGACCCTGCCCACCGCGCCCTCCGCGGCGCTGCTGCGCATCACCCGCACGGAGCCGGACGCTCGCTGAGCGCCGTCCCTGCTGCCCACCCGACGAAAGGACGACCAAGGGTGCCCGCCCAGAACCAGCCCACCCGCGCCACCAACCCCGTGCTGCCCGGGTTCCACCCCGACCCGAGCATCTGCCGGGTCGGCGACGACTACTACCTCGCCTGCTCCAGCTTCGAGTACTTCCCCGGCGTACCCCTCTTCCACAGCCGCGACCTCGTGCACTGGCGGCAGATCGGCAACGCCCTGGACCGGCCGGAGCAGTTGCGCCTGCCGGCCTCCATGCCCTCCTCGGGCGGCATCTACGCCCCCACCCTGCGCCACCACGACGGCCGCTTCTGGCTGATCGTCACCAACTGCAGCGAGGGCGGCGGCAACCTGATCGTCACCGCCACCGACCCCGCCGGACCGTGGTCGGATCCGATCCCCGCACCCGACGTACCCGGCATCGATCCCGACCTGGCCTGGGACGAGGACGGCACCTGCTGGTGCACCGTCGCCGGGGTCGCACAGGTCCGCCTCGACCCGTCCACCGGGCAGACGCACGGCACACCGCACAAGCTCTGGTCCGGCGGCCCCGGCGCCAAGGCCCCGGAGGCGCCGCACCTGTACCGGATCGGCGACTACTGGTACCTGCTCATCGCCGAGGGCGGCACCGAACGCGGCCACGGCGTGTCCATCGCCCGCGGCCTGACGCCGACCGGCCCCTTCGAGCCGTGCCCGGCCAACCCCGTCCTCACCCACCGCGGCACCGATCACCCCATCCAGAACACCGGCCACGCCGACCTGGTCCAGGGCCCTGACGACTCGTGGTGGATGGTCTTCCTCGGCGTACGGCCGCGCGGCGGCACGCCCGGCTGGCATGTGCTCGGCCGGGAGACCTTTCTGGCACCCGTGACCTGGGAGGACGGCTGGCCCGTCGTCGGCGAGGTCACCACGGACCTCTCCACGCTCCCGTGGCCGCTCTCCCCCGCCCCCGCCGAGGAAGGGCGCGACCACTTCGAGCTCAGCGCACTCGGGCCGACCTGGATCTCCGTGCGGGACCGCCCCACCGAGCTCTGCACCACCAAGGAGCGCCCCGGATGGCTGACGCTCCACGCGCGGGGCGGCTCCCTGGACGAGCCCGACGCGGTGTTCACCGGCCGCCGCCAGCAGCACCTCACCTGCCGGGCCCGCACCCTGGTCGACCCGGAGCAGGGTCGCGGCGGCCTCGCCGTCCGCCTCGACGAGCGGCACCACTACGCGATCGAGGCGTCCGGGACGGAGGTACGGGTGATCGCGCGCGTCGGCTCCCTGCGCACGGTCGTGGCCGAACAACCCGTACCCGCCGGGCCACTGGTCCTCGCCCTCACCATCTCGGACCCACCGCCTCCGCACGGGCCGTGCACCGGACCCGACATCGTCTCCCTCGGCATCGAGCAACCCGACGGCACGTTCACCGAACTCGCGGCCCTCGACGGCCGTTACCTGTCGACCGAGGTCGCCGGCGGCTTCACCGGCCGCGTCATCGGCATGTACGCGGCCGCGGGCACCGTCCACTTCGACTGGTTCGACTACGAGCCCCTCGAAGGCTGAACCGACCGAAGGGCACGACCAACCGAAAGGGCCCACACATGCAGGACCTACGGCAACCCGCGCACCACCGCAGCCGCGGCACCAGCCGCCTGGCCCCCCTGTTCCTGGTCCTCGCCGTCCTGCTGGGTCTGGCCGGCGGCACCTCGACCGCCGCGACCGACCACACGGCAGAGCCGACAGGGTCCGCCATCAGAGTTCCGGCCCGCGCCATGGACGCCGTCGCCGCGATGCAGCCCAGCTGGAACCTGGGAAACACCCTGGACGCCATCCCCCACGAGGAGAACTGGGGCAACCCGAAGGTCACCCGGGACCTGTTCACCACCATCCGCGAGGAGGGTTTCCGCAGCGTCCGGATCCCGGTGACCTGGTCCGACCACCAGTCCGCCACCGCCCCCTACACCGTCGACGCCACGTACATGAGCCGCGTCAAGGAGGTCGTCGACTGGGCGCTCGACGAGGGCCTGTACGTCGTGCTCAACGTCCACCACGACTCGTGGCAGTGGATCAAGAAGATGCCTGCCGACCACGACGGAGTGCTGGCCCGCTTCAACTCCACCTGGGCCCAGATCTCCAGGACGTTCCGCGACGAGCCGCGCACCCTGCTCTTCGAGAGCGTCAACGAGCCGCAGTTCGAGAACGCCACGGCCGAGCAGAAGGCCAAGCTCCTGCACGAGCTGAACACCTCTTTCCACAAGATCGTCCGCTCGTCGGGCGGCAGGAACACCGACCGCCTGCTCGTGCTGCCCACGGACGGGTGCACGCCCTCCCAGAACTTCATGGACGACCTGTACACCACGATCAAGTCGCTGAACGACCGCCATCTGATCGCCACCGTGCACTACTACGGCTGGTATCCGTTCAGCATCAACATCGCGGGCGGCACCCACTACGACGAGGTCGCCCGCAACGACCTCAACGACGCCTTCGCCCGCATGCGCGATACCTTCGTCGCCAGGGACATCCCCGTCTACCTCGGTGAGTACGGCCTGCTCGGCTACCCCGACCACAACCATCCTTCCCGTGTCGAGCGGGGCGAGGCGCTGAAGTACTACGAGCACTTCGGGCACGCGGCACGCCTCGCCGGAGTCACCACCGCGCTGTGGGACCCCGGAACGTGGGCCTACCTGAACCGGGAGACCCTGCAGTGGACGGACCCGGCCCTGATCGCATGGATCAAGGCCGGCTGGACCACCCGTTCGGGAACGGCCTCCTTCGACAAGGTCTTCGTGCCGAAGTCGGAACCGATCACGGCCAAGGGGGTCACCCTGAATCTGAACGGGACCAAGTTCCGGGGGCTGTGGCACGGCAAGACGGAGCTCGTCGAGGGACGCGATTACACCTTGTGGGACAAGACGCGGCTCGTCCTCACGGCCGGCGCGCTGACCCGGCTGACGGGCGACCGCGAGTACGGAGTGAACGCCACGCTCCAGGCCCGGTTCTCCCGCGGACTGCCCTGGCAGCTCGAGGTGGTCACCTCCGACGAACCGGTGCTGTCCGACGCCACGGGCAAGACCGACGCGTTCACCGTCCCCACCCAGTACAAGGGTGACGTGCTGGCGACCATGGAGGCCAGGTACGGCGACGGCAGCAACGCCGGCCAGACCGACTGGACTCCGTACCAGGAGTTCAACAAGTCCTTCAAGCCGGACTACCCGAACGACACGATCATCCTGACCCCCGCATTCCTGGACGCGCTGCGCGAGGGCGAACTGGTGACACTGACCTTCCACTTCTACAGCGGCGAAAAGCTCATGTATCACGTCAAGAAGTCCGGAGACTCGGTCACCGGCACTCGCGTCACACCCGCCTCCTGACCGACCGCCCCGGCGCAGCCGTTGTTCCTGACGGACTGTCCCGCATCGCCCGTCCGCCGGAGATGCCGAGGACGCTGTCCCTGAGGCCGTGCACGCCGAGGTAGGCGATCGGCTGGGTGCCACCGCTGCATCCGCTGAGCTGTCCGCCGCCCAGGACCGCGACCGCGCGGAAGACCGTCGCCCCGGAGCACGCGAGCGCGTACGACATGGCGCCGCCGTAGCTGAAGCCCGTGGCGAAGCGCTGTGTCGTGTCGACGCACAGGTCCGCCACGATCCGTCTGATCATGTCGTCGACGAAGGTGACATCCTCCCCGTCGGCATTGGCCCAGCCGTTGTTGAGGCCTTGGGGTGCGACGAAGACGGCGCTGTTGTCGGCCAGTCGCTGCAGCCCGTAGTAGGCCCAGGTGCCCGTTTCCACGGTGCGGCCCGTGGCGACGTCGGTGGCGCTGCCGCCCAGAGATGAAGCTCCGGTTCTTGCCGCCGCTCCGGATCGTGTGAGTACCGCTCGTCAGGGTGGGGGCTCTGCCGCATCCGGGGGTGGCGGCAGGGGTGGCGGCGGGGTGCCGACGGGTGCGGCAGCCGTGCCGGAGGCCGTGAGCGGAGTGTGCTCGGCCTGGGAACGGCCAGTGCCGTGCCGCCCATGCTCAGGACGACCAGCACCGCGACCAGGGCGGGCCATAAGAGGTTGCCCACACGCCGGTTCACTTCTGGTTGCTCTGGCCGTTGCAGGGCCAGGTGATGGCAGGGGTGCCGTTGGTGGTGCCCGGTTCACGGTGCTCCCGTGACATCGCACGGAAGAGAAGTCGGGTTCGAAATTTCGTATGCCATTCGGAAACTCCCAGTGCCACGGATGATAGAGACGCTTCAGAACTTGTCAACACTCCGCGCATCCATCCCGTGTGCGCCATTGACCTGCAGCGACCCACCCTGTCGGCATCGAATGTTTCGATGCTTCAACCGAATAGTGCGAGAGGCATTGACGGCACTCACGGGCTCCCTATCATCCTGAATACCCGGCGCATCGATGTACGTTCGAAATGCCGAACCGTGATGCAGTCGCTCCACGCGGGCAAAACAAGGCACTTCCAGGCAGCGCCACACCACAGCGGCCGAGCCGCACAGGGAGAACGCCCATGGATATGTCATGCCCTCATCAAGCGCTGTCCCGTCGCCGCGCCCTGACGGCCGCCACCGGCCTGGCCGCCGGCGCCCTGCTTCCTCCGGCCGCGGTCCCCGGCATCGCTTCCGCCGCTGCCCAGAGGGCGGATCTCGCGACCGCGGCGGCCTACACGAACCCGGTGATCTGGCAGGACTTCGCGGACATCGACGTCATCCGCGTCGGTGACACCTTCTATGCCTCGGCCTCGACGATGCACTACTCGCCGGGCGCGCCCGTCCTTCGGTCGTACGACCTGGTGAACTGGGAGGTCGCCGGTCACTCGGTGCCCGTTCTGGACTTCGGCGCCAAGTACGACCTCAACGGTGCCCGTGGCTACGTCAGAGGCATCTGGGCGTCGTCACTGGCCTACCGTCCGAGCAACCGGACCTTCTACTGGCTCAGCCAGATCGACTTCGCCCGGACGTACGTCTACACCGCCACCGCCGCCGAGGGGCCATGGAACAGGCTGACGACGATCAGCACGCCCTACTACGACGCGGGACTGCTCGTCGACAGCGACGACACCCTCTACGTGGCGTACGGCAACACGACCATCAGCGTGGCCCAGCTCTCGCCCGACGGCCGCACCCAGGTCCGCACCCAGCAGGTGTTCACGACACCGTCGAGCGTCGGCACCCTCGAAGGCTCTCGCTTCTACAAGATCAACGGGCAGTACTACATCTTCCTGACCCGCCCCGCGAACGGTCAGTACATTGTGAAGTCCTCGCGCGGCCCCTTCGGTCCGTACACGATGCGGCAGGTCCTCCTCGACCTGCGCGGGCCGATCCCCGGCGGTGGCGTCCCGCACCAGGGCGGGCTGGTACAGACGCAGAACGGCGCCTGGTACTACCTGGCCTTCGTCGACGCCTACCCCGGTGGCCGGATGCCCGCCCTGGCGCCCGTGACGTGGACCTCGGACGGCTGGCCGGTCGTGCAGCTCGTCGACGGCTCATGGGGCACCTCGTACCCCAGCCCGGCCGTGCTCCCTCCGCCTCGCCCGGTGACCCCCATGACCGGCGTTGACACCTTCGACGGCTCGACCCTGAAGCCGCGATGGGAGTGGAACCACAACCCGGACAACACCAAGTGGTCGGTCGGCAACGGGCTGACCCTGCGCACAGCGACCGTCACCAACGACCTCTACTGGGCCCGCAACACCCTGACGCACCGCATCCAGGGCCCCGTCTCCACCGCCACGGTCCAGCTCGACCACTCCGCGATGCGCGACGGCGACCGGGCCGGACTGGCACTGCTGCGCGACTCCTCCGCCTGGATCGGCATCAGCCGTGACGGCGGCGCGGCGCGGGTGGTGATGGTCAACGGGCTGACCATGGACGCCAGTTGGAACACGACCGGCATCGGCACGGCGGTCGCGAGCGCGGCCGCGCCGGGCAGCCGTGTCTGGTTGCGCGCGAGCGCGGACATCCGCCCCGGCACGGCTCGCCCCGCCACCTTCTCCTACAGCACGGACGGCACCACCTTCACCCGCCTCGGCCCCGCCTTTCCCCTGGGCAACGACTGGCGGTTCTTCATGGGCTACCGATTCGCCCTCTTCAACCACACCACGCAGGCACTCGGCGGCGCGGTCCGCGTCACGCGGTTCGAGCTGTCCACACCCTGAAGTGGCCCACCGACCGCACCACGCAACCCCCCACCACCCCACGAGGAGAACCATGAACCCACTGAAACGGCTCGGCCGTCGCCGAGCCTCGGTCCTCGCCCTGCTGGCCGCGACCGTCCTGGCGACCCCCGGGACCGCGACCGGCGCGCCCGACGCCGTGAAGGCCTCCACCCTGGGCGCCCAGGCGGCCCAGTCCGGACGGTACTTCGGAACCGCCGTGGCCGCGGGCCGGCTCGGCGACGGCACGTACACCGGCATCCTGGACCGCGAGTTCAACTCGGTCACGGCCGAGAACGAGATGAAGTGGGACACGACCGAGCCGTCCCGCGGCTCGTTCAACTTCGGCCCCGCCGACCGGATCGCGAACCGCGCGCAGGCCCGCGGTCAGCGCCTGCGTGGCCACACCCTGGTCTGGCACTCCCAACTTCCCGGCTGGGTCAGCTCGATCAGGGACGCGAACACACTGCGCGGCGTGATGAACAACCACATCACCACCGTGATGAACCGCTACAAGGGCCGGATCCACTCCTGGGACGTGGTCAACGAGGCCTTCGCCGACGGGCCCAGCGGCCAGCTCCGCAGCTCCGTCTTCCGGGACGTGCTGGGCAACGGCTTCATCGAGCAGGCGTTCCGCACCGCACGCTCCGCCGACCCGGCGGCCAAGCTCTGCTACAACGACTACAACATCGAGAACTGGAGCGACGCCAAGACCCAGGGCGTGTACCGCTTGGTCCGCGACTTCAAGGCGCGCGGCGTTCCCATCGACTGCGTCGGCCTCCAGGCCCACTTCGGCACCGGCGGCCCGCCCGCCAGTTTCCAGACCACACTGTCGAACTTCGCCGCCCTCGGCGTGGACGTCCAGATCACCGAACTGGACATCGCACAGGCGTCGCCGACCGCGTACGCGAACACGGTCAGGGCCTGCATGAACGTCGCACGCTGCACCGGCATCACGGTCTGGGGCATCCGCGACAGCGACTCCTGGCGGGCCTCGGAGAACCCGCTGCTGTTCGACCGCAGCGGCAACAAGAAACCTGCGTACAACGCGGTGCTGACGACGATGGGCGGCACGCCCGTCGCCACCCGCAGCACGCCCGCCGCTCCGCGGAGCGCCACCGACGCCGCTGCTCTGCCCAGCCGTTACTCGTGGAGCTCCAGCGGCCCGCTGATCTCGCCGAAGTCGGACGCCACCCACAACATCGCCGGGATCAAGGACCCGACGGTCGTCCACTACAACGGCAAGTACCACGTGTTCGCGAGCGTCGCCAGCTCCTCCGGCTACAACCTGGTCTACCTGAACTTCAGTGACTGGTCCAAGGCCGGCTCGGCCACGCACCACTATCTGGACGGCAGCGCCATCGGCCGCGGCTACCGCGCCGCTCCGCAGGTCTTCTACTACGCGCCGCAACGCCTGTGGTACCTCGTGTACCAGACCGGCAACGCCTCGTACTCCACCAACCCCGACATCAGCAACCCCAACGGGTGGAGCGCGCCGCGCCACTTCTACTCGTCGATGCCCGACATCATCAAGCAGAACATCGGCAACGGCCACTGGGTCGACATGTGGGTGATCTGCGACAGCGCCAACTGCTACCTGTTCTCCTCCGACGACAACGGACACCTGTACCGCTCGCAGACGACCGTCGGCCAGTTTCCGAATGGGTTCAGCAACACCGTCATCGCGGCCCAGGACTCCAAATACGCCTTGTTCGAAGCGAGCAACGTGTACAAAGTGCAGGGCAGTAACCAGTACCTGCTGCTCGTCGAGGCCATCGGATCGGACGGCCGACGCTACTTCCGCTCCTGGACCTCAGGCAGCCTCGCCGGCTCCTGGACTCCCCTGGCCGCGTCCGAGAGCAACCCGTTCGCTCGGGCCAACAACGTCACCTTCCCCTCGGGCGCCTGGACCCGCGACATCAGTCATGGCGAGATGATCCGTGCCGGCCACGACCAGACACTGACCATTCCCGCCTGCCGGCTCCAGTACGTCTACCAGGGCATGAACCCTAACGCGGGCGGTGACTACAACCTCCTCCCCTGGCGGCTCGGCCTCCTGACCCAGACCAACTCGACCTGCTGACCGACAGTGCGATGGGAAACGCTTCCGGTGGGAGCGCTCCCCATCCTCACCGCCAACCTTCGGACGCACCCCTGCCGGAAAGCCGAGGTACCCGTCATGCGCCGCAAACTCCTCGCCCTGGTGGCAGCGCTCTCCTCGCTGCCGCTGACGCTCGCCGCCGCGCCGTCCGCTCACGCGGCCGACCCGACGACCATGACCAACGGGTTCTACGTGGACCCCGACTCCAGCGCGAAGCGATGGGTCGCCGCCAACCCCGGTGACGGCCGGGCACAAGCGATCAACGTCTCCATCGCCAACACACCGACGGCCCGCTGGTTCGGCTCCTGGAGCGGCACCATCGGCACCGCCACCGGCGCGTACGTGGGCGCCGCGGACGCCCGGGACAAACTGCCCGTCCTCGTCGCCTACAACATCTACAACCGCGACTACTGCGGCGGGCACTCCGCGGGCGGCGCCGCCTCGCCGTCCGCCTACAGGAGCTGGATCGCCCAGTTCGCCGGGGGGATCTCCAACCGCCCGGCCCTCGTCATCCTCGAACCGGACTCCCTCGGGGACTACGGCTGCATGACCCAGGCCCAGATCGACGAACGCGAGGGCATGCTCACCGGCGCCCTCGCCGAGTTCAACCGCCAAGCGCCCAACACCTGGGTGTATCTCGACGCTGGCAACCCGGCCTGGGCGAGCGCGGCGGTCATGGCCCGGCGCCTTCACGAAGCCGGCCTCCGGCAGGCCCACGGTTTCTCGCTCAACGTCTCCAACTACCTGACCACGGCCGAGAACACCGCGTACGGCAACGCCGTCAACAGGGAGCTCGGCGCCCGGTACGGCTACACCAAGCCGTTCGTCGTGGACACCAGCCGCAACGGCAACGGCTCCAGCGGCCAGTGGTGCAACCCTTCAGGCCGCCGTATCGGCACCCCCAGCCAGCTGGGCGGAGGCGCCGAGATGCTCTTGTGGATCAAGGTTCCGGGCGAGTCCGACGGCAACTGCGGCGTGGGAGCCGGCTCCTCGGCCGGCCAGTTCCTCCCGGAGGTCGCCTACAAGATGATCTACGGCTACTGATCCGGGGCCGCTCGGGCGCGGTTCCGGCATCGGATCAGGGGCGAGAGCCTTCCTCCAGCCGGCTGATCAGAAGGAGGCGGCGTGGGCCAAGAGGAGCACACCGCCGATCCGCCGGCTGGTTTCCGTACGCAGCGGCAAGTGCTGGACGTCGACGGCTTCTCCACCGCCGACGGCACCCGTATCCAGCAGTGGACCGACCAGAACACCGCCAACCAGCAGTGGCGGTCGAAGCCCGCCGGGGACGGCTACTACGAGCTCGTCAACCGCAACAGCGGCAAAGTGCTGGGCCTCGCGGGCAACTCGACCGCCCAGGGGGCCGCCGCCGAGCAGACGTACCGACGACGCCCTGCTCCTCGTTCGCACCCACGCGCTGGATCCCCACCACGTCGCCGACTGGGACGTCGAGCCCGACACCGTGCAGGTGCCGCGCGCCAGGAAGCTCGCCGTCGACCACGTGGATGCCTGGGGCCTGGAGGAGGCGGCGTTCGTCACCGAACACCAACGCCATCAGATACGGCGAGCCGCCGATGAAGCTGCGGCTGATTCACGACCTCCTTGATCTGCGAGGTCTCCGACGCCGGCACCACCGCCCCGCACCTGCGCCGGGCCCGCGCCTTCGACGACGGCGGCCGGGGCCTGTTGCGCGTCGCCCAGCTCACCCAGGGGTGGGGCACCCGGCACACCACCAACGTCAAGACGATCTGGTGCGCGCAGACACTCCCCGAGACCGAGCCGGCACTGGGATCCGAGTCGGATGCTTCTGATGGGATGCTCTTGGCCGGTCGGTGCCGTCACCAGCCTGTCGGCAGACCGGCGAGGAACGAGGTGAGCCGGTCGGCGATGAGCCGGTCGTCGCGGGCAGAGTAGTGCCAGTCGCAGCCGAGGAAGTCCAGGCCCGAGTCGTCGAGGAACCAGTAGCGGACCCGGCTGTCGCCGGCGTCGTTGCGTGCCTCGACCACCTGCTGGACATGTCCGGCGTACTGCCCGGCGCCCACCGCCACGATGGTCGTGTCGGCCCCGTAGCGCGTCCGCAGCTTCTGGATGAAGTCGCCGTAGGCCGTGCGGTAACCGGCCGCGAGGCTGTCGGGCGTCCACGGCTCACCGGGGTTGATGGCGGTCGAGAAGTCGTTGGTGCCGAGGTTGACCACGACGACCTGGGGACGCCAGGTGCCCGGGTTCTGCCAGACGTCGCCGGACACGTTCAGCAGGGCACGGTCGTAGAAAGTCCGGTACGTGACGTCCGGCGAGCCTCCGTTGTAGTTGCGCACCATGCCGAGGCCCGAGTAGCCGTTGATCTGGTAGTCGGCGTTCAGTCGCCGGGCGGTGAGGGCGCCGTAGCTCACGTCGGTGTTGGTGGTCCGCTTGACCTGGTCCCCAGGGCAGGTGCGGGAGGTCGAGAGGTTGCCGTAGCCCACCGTGAGGGAGTCGCCGATGAACTCGATCTGACGGCTGCGGGCGGCCGGTTTGCTCCGTACGGCACCCCCGGGCGCGGCGACGAAGCCTCCGAACGTGCTGGTGTCCCACGGGGTGTCGTTGCGCTTGACGAGCCGGACGGTGTGCGTGCTGTTGGACAGGCCGTTGATCCAGTGCGTGGTGTTGCCGGGCGTGACCAGCGTGGCAAGGGTGGATCCATCGATCTGGACGTCGTAGTCGGCAGCCGGGTCGCCCAGCACGATGCCCACGCCGGTGCCGCTGACCCGGCCCTCGAAGTACACGCCTGGCCAGCTGTACTGCACCGTGTTCCCGGAGTCCTTGACCCGTCCCGCGGTGTGCACCTGCGCCAGCACTCCCGTCGAGCCGACCCAGACCAGTTGCCACTGCTGGTTGGCCCCGTCCCCGTCGGTGTACTGCACGACCTTGGCGCCGTCGGCGGTGGAGGCGTTCTGCACCTCCACCGCCTTGCCGCTGTTGCGGTTGATCAGACGGACGTAACCGTCCGACGAATCGGCCAGCCGGAACTGCTGGTTGACGCTGTTGGCGTCGCTCCACTGCACGACGTCCGCGTGGTCGGACGTGGAGTAGTTCGAGACGTCCAGCACCTTGCCCGAGTGCTGCGCCTTCAGCCGGTAGTAGCCGCCGCCCGAGTCCACGAACTGGAACCGCTGGTTGGTCCCGTCGTGGCGGGCCCACTGATGGACGGCCGCCCCGTCGGCGGTGCTCGCGCCGGACACGTCGAGCGCCTTGCCGCTGCTCCGGTTGACCAGCACATACGACGCGTTCGTGTCCACGGTGGCCGCCTGCGCCGTACCGGCGGCGCCCAACCCGGTCAGAAGCGCCACCAGCAGGGCGGTCGCCGTGGTGAGCAGCGCCGTACAGCTCCTGTGTCTCCGCCACGAAATCCTGAATGTCATATACAGGCCCTTCATTCGTTGCACCATATTGTCGAAGCGCTTCGAACGTAACCGGGCCGTAGCAATCTCTTTCTGGAGACCGTCTGCACGAGGGTGAGACAGACGAACGCAGGGAGTTCCGTCGCGGCGTGTGACCTGCGTCAAAGGCGAAGGCCGTCCTCCACCTTCTCGAAGAAGAACTCGTGCTTCAGGAAGGAGACGTCGTACTCATGACCGGGCTGCGCGGGCAGCAGTTGGGAGGCCTGGAACAGGCGCCACCCGTCCTGCAACGCGCCAAGCCCGGTGGAATAGGGCGGCTCGTCGCCGTCACCGGTCGTCGGACGGGTCCGGCCGGTCCCGTCGTAGCGGGACCAGCCCACGACGGGGGAGTCCAGCGCCGATGTGGCGAGATAGAGGACCAGAACCTGCTGCCTCATGCGCGACTCCTCAGGGCCGGCCGGTTGCTGACGCGCGTGACCCAGTAGTCGACGTCGAACGAGTCGTCTCCGGTCAGGGCCCGCCACAGCAGGATTCGGTTGTAGATCTCCAGTCGGCCCGTGGCCCACTCGTACCAGGGGAAGTACGTGTTGAGTTCCGCGGTCACCGCGGGGTCGTGCAGGTCGGAGACGTCCCACAGACGCACCTGCGGCACGGTCGGGTTGAGGCGGAGTTTGTACATGTAGCGCCGGCGCGCGCTGTCGTTGCGGCGGCCACTGTGCCAGATGCCGTGATGCACGAGAACGACCGTGCCCGCCGGGCAGGTCAGACGGGTCTGTCCCCTGAGGTTCTGGACGCGGCCGACGTCCGTCTCGTTGATCCTGCGCAGATGGCTTCCGGGCACGCTGAGGGTGCCGCCCATGTCGGCGGTCACCTCGTGCGGGTAGTACATGAGCTGGATGTCGAACGCGTCCGGCCGCACGTCGATGATCGCGTCCCCGTGGAGCGGCTGGGCCTGTCCCTCGTGCGGCTCGCGCACATGAACCGCATGGTGGTCGACGGTCGGCTCGGGGCCGACCAGGCTCTCGACAGCGCCCGCGACGACCGGCAGGGCGAGCAGCTCGTGGACGAAGGTGTCCTGCGCGAACGCCCCGCGCAGCGGAGTGCCGTAGGACACTTCCGCCAGGCCCTCGGCCAAGGCCGCGATGGCCCGCTCATTGATCTCCTGCGGCACCACCCCGTCCAGGCGCAGGACTCCCTGCCCGACGAAGCGCGCCACCTGAACGGATGTCAGGAGTTGCTTCCTGGTTGACATGCGACGAACGTACGGGCCCGGTCCGGCTCGGTCGTGGGCTGAAATCGTCCAGTGCTGGTAATTTTCCGTCCTCGTGAAACACGTAACGCTGCGGCTCGACGAGGCGCCCACCGTGGTTGATGCCGGCATCGGGGTACACGGCGTCTCCACCGCCCACGATGTCTTCCGGCTGCCTGATCTGTGGCAGCTGCACCTCTACCACTACGAAGGTGCTCTGTCCCTCGGCCAGTCGGTCCACCCCATACGTCCCGGCCACGTCAGCCTCGTGCCGCCGAACACGGAGGTGCACTTCCACTACCGGGGCAGGTCGGAACACTTCTACGTCCACCTGCGGCTGCACGACGGCGGAACCGCGCGGGTGGTGCCGGTGATGCAGGACGCCGCGGCCGAGAGCACCCACCTGGCCGACCTGCTCCGACACGCCGTGACGGCCATGCCGGCCTCTCCCCCACGAGCCACGGCCGAGGTCTGGACCGCTCTGTGGCGCATCGCCGAGCTACCGAGGGCCGAGGGAGCCGGGCGCCGCCACCCCTTCGTGGCAGCCGCCCAGGCCTACGTCGAGGAGCACCTGGCCGGCCCGCTGTCCGTACCGGACGTCGCGCGCGCCGTCGGCATCTCCCACACGCACCTGACACGCGTGTTCCGTGCCGAAACCGGGCGCACGGTCGTGTCGTACATCCGGCACCGACGCCTTCAGCGCGCCCGTCACCTTCTGTTGTCCTCCACCCTGTCCATCACCGCCGTCGCCGCGGCTGTGGGCATCGCCGACCTCCAGGCCTTCAACAAGGCCTGCCGCCGTGAACTCGGCGCGAGCCCGCGCGACGTACGTGCGGCTGCCCCGGCGGGGCTGGACGGCCGAGGCCCGCACGAGAGCCCCACCGAGACGACACGCCAGTGCCGCTGACGGGCGCTGGGCAACTACGTCACCCGCCTCGGCTACGGCACCGACGACTCCCTGTACCTGGCAGGGCGAACAGCTCGGCGATGACGAGTACGTGATCAGCGCGGACGAGAAGGCCTCCATCCCAGGCCCGGTGCCGCTGCCACCCCGCCTTCGACCCCGGCAGGGCCGGGGCGATGCGCGTCGAACACCCCAACAGACGCGGCGCGCCCTGGCCTGCACAGCCGCCTGGCTTCCCGGGCCATGAGCCAGGAACCCCACGCAAGCGCCAAGCGCGTGTTCTGGATCGTCGACAACCGCTCCTCCCGTCGCGGTCAGTCGGCGGCGAATCGGCTCACCGCAGCGTTCCCGAACACGGTCATGGTCCATACCTGAAAAGCGATCAAGGCCGGCCGGTAGCCGTCAGCGAGTGTTGAAGCGCTTCAATCGATAACTCGAGTCAAGGAGAATTCTCTGCTGAAACAGAGGAATGGAGGCCACACCGCCTGGCTTCCCGCCAGGCATTGACACCGCGCCCAGGACAATGGAAGCGTCGAAGCGCTTCACCACCCGGTCGGCTGCGCCGGATTGCAGAAAGGACACCGTCATGTCCCGGAAGTCCAAAAAGAGAAGCGTCACAGATGTACTCGTAGCCCTGCTGATGGCGATCTCGCCCCTGATCGCGGCGCTCGTACTGACCGGCGCCTCGGCCACCACCGCGTCGGCCGCGTCACTGACCGAGGTGACCAACTTCGGTAGTAACCCCGGAAACCTGCGGATGTACGTCTACAGGCCCGACAACGCTCCGGCACGCCCGGCCGTGCTGGTGGCAGTGCACTACTGCACCGGCACGGGGCCCGCCTTCTACTCCAACACGGAGTTCGCCCGCCTGGCCGACCAGTACGGGTTCATCGTCGTCTACCCGGACGCGAACGTCAGCGGGCAGTGCTTCGACGTCTCCTCACCCCAGGCGCTCAAGCATGACGGGGGCAGTGACCCCACGAGCATCGCCTCGATGGTCCGATACACCCTGCAGAACATGAACGCCGACCCCAGCCGGGTCTACGTCACCGGCGCCTCGTCCGGCGCGATGACGACCAATGTCCTGCTCGGCGACTACCCCGACCTGTTCAAGGCCGGTGCGGCGTTCATGGGCGTGCCGTTCGGCTGCTTCGCCACCACCGACGGCTCCGGCTGGAACAGCGCCTGCTCCACCGGCCGGATCACCAAGACCCCGCAGGAGTGGGGCGACCTCGTCCGGAACGCCTACCCGGGGTACACCGGCCCCCGGCCGCGGATGCAGCTGTGGCACGGCACCGAGGACGAAGCGCTGGACTATGTGAACTTCGGTGAAGAGATCAAGCAGTGGACCAATGTGCTCGGGGTGAGCCAGACCCCGGTCTTCACCGACTCCCCGCAGCCCGGCTGGACCCGCACCCGCTACGGCTCCGCCGGCGCGCAGGCACCGGTCGAGGCGATCAGCATCCAGGGCGCCGGGCACAGCCTGCCCGCCAGCGGCATGGCGGCCCGGGCCGTCGCCTTCTTCGGACTCGACGGCGGGACCGGCGGGACCACCACAGGTCCGGTCCACGCCACCGGTTCCGGCAAGTGCCTGGACGTGCCCGGCTTTTCGCAGAGCAACGGCACCCAGACGCAGATCTGGGACTGCAACGGCGGCACCAACCAGACCTGGACCAGCACGTCGACCAAGCAGCTCACCGTCTACGGCGGCGCCAAGTGCCTCGACGCGACCGGCACCACGGCCGGCGCCGAAGTCGCGATAGGGGACTGCAACGGCGGCACCAACCAGCAATGGAACCTCAACTCCAACGGCACCATCACCAGCGTGCAGTCAGGCCTCTGCCTGGACGTGACCGGTGCCTCCACCGCCAGCGGCGCACTGGTCCAACTGTGGAACTGCAACGGCGGCAGCAACCAGCAGTGGCGCCTCGGCTGACACCACCGCCCAGGGCTGACAGGGCCGGGCAGGCCCCGCGACGGTCTGTCTGCCCCCGGTGCGCGGGCGGGGAAAACGCCGACCCGGACCCGTCGACTACGCGCACGTCCCCGCCGTTCCCTCCCGATGGTTTCTGAAGGCTGGAGATGTCATGCAATTGTCACGCCGTGGTGTTCTGATCCTGGGCGCGGCCGGCGCGGCCCTCGCCGGAGGCCTTCCCACGGGCTCGGCCCGGGCCGCCGAGGCCGAGACGGCCGACGGAACGGACGCTTCCACGCGCACCGAGCGCCTGTACCTGTCCGGCGAGGACGCCGACAACCCGGTCGACTGGGACTTCCTGTGCACCAGCGGGCGGCGCAGCGGCAGTTGGGGCAGCATCCCTGTTCCGTCCCACTGGGAGTTCCACGGATACGGCACGTACAACTACGGGTGGAATCTGCGCCCGGAGGAGAAAGGCCGCTACCGGCACACCTTCACGCCGCCCGCCCACTGGCGTGACAGACGCGTCTTCCTCGTCTTCGAGGGGTCGATGACCGAGACCGAGGCGTGGATCAACGGCGAGTCGGCCGGGCCCGTCCACCGCGGCGGCTTCTACCGGTTCCGGCACGAGGTGACCGGACAGCTGCGTCCGGGACAGGACAACCTCCTGGAGGTGACCGTCAGCAAGGAGTCCACCGACGACTCCGTCAACCGGGCCGAACGCCTCGGGGACTACTGGAACTTCGGCGGCATCTACCGCCCCGTCCATCTCGAGGCGTTCCCGCTCCAGCACATCGAACGCATCGCCGTCGACGCCCGCGCCGACGGCACGCTGCGGATCGACGCCCATCTTTCGGGTACCGGTGCCGCCGACCGTCTCGTCGCCCGGGTCACCGACCTCTCCGGGCGCCCGGTCGGCGCCCCGTTCACCGCGGCCGTCGCTCCCGGCGACACGACGGTGACCCTGAAAACAGCTGTGGACTCCCCCCGGCAGTGGACGGCGGAAACCCCGCACCTCTACCGCGTCGAGGTGGCGCTCCGCGCCGACGACCGCATCGTCCACCGCGTCGACGAGAGATTCGGCTTCCGCACCGTCGAGGTGCGCCCCGGCGACGGCGTGTACGTCAACGGCGTCAAGGTCATCCTCAAGGGAGCCAACCGGCACACCATCTGGCCCACGTCCGGCCGCGCGACCAGTGCGCGCATCAGCCGCAAGGACATCATCCTGATGCGGGAGATGAACATGAACGCGGTCCGGATGTCCCACTACCCGCCGGACACGCACTTCCTCGACCTCGCTGACGAACTCGGGCTGTACGTGCTCGACGAGCTGGCCGGCTGGCAGAAGTCCTACGACGAGGAGGCAGGCAGGCCCCTCGTCGCCTCGATGGTCACCCGTGACGTCAACCACCCGTCGATCCTGTTCTGGTGCAACGGCAACGAAGGCGGCTGGAACACGGCCCTCGACGCCGACTACGCCCGCCACGACCCCCAGCAGCGCACCGTTCTGCACCCCTGGGCGAACTTCGGCGGCATCAACACCGACCACTACGAGACGTACGACAGCACGCGCCGCATCCTCCAGGAACAGGGCGACGTCTTCATGCCCACCGAGTTCCTCCACGGCCTCTACGACGGCGGCGCCGGCGCGGGGCTCGACGACTACTGGAAGCTGATGGGCCGTGAACGGCTCTGCGCCGGAGGCTTCCTGTGGGCTCTGGTCGACGAGGGCATCGTGCGGGACGACCTCGGCGGCGCCATCGACGTGGCGGGCAACGCCGCACCCGACGGCATCCTCGGCCCCTTCCGTGAGAAGGAGGCCAGCTTCTACACGATCAAGGACATTTGGTCTCCCGTACAACTCGCCGAGCGGGAGCGGTTCACCTGCGGCCTGCCGGACGACTTCGACGGGCGGATCCGCCTCACCAACCACTACGCCTTCACCAACACCCGTACCTGCCGGTTCGCTTGGCGGCTGCTGGGCTTCCCCACCCCGTCGCAGCGGCGGGACGGCCACACGGTGCGCGCCCAGGGCACCGCCTCCGCGCCGGACATCGAGCCCGGCGCGCAAGGAGTGCTGCGCCTGCCCCTGCCGTCCGGCTGGCGACGTGCCGACGCCCTGGCGCTCACCGTCACCGATGCCGACGGCCGCGAGATCTGCCGCTGGACATGGACCATCGCGTCCGCCGCCGAACAGGCCCGACGGCTGGTTCGGACAGGCCCGGGACCAGCCGTACGCGGCCGGCTCGCGGACGACAGGCTCACCCTCGCATCCCGCCACACCACGGTCACGCTCGACGCCACGACGGGC
Source organism: Streptomyces bullii (assembly GCF_042657145.1). NCBI lineage: Bacteria > Bacillati > Actinomycetota > Actinomycetes > Kitasatosporales > Streptomycetaceae > Streptomyces > Streptomyces bullii. The sequence goes on along the minus strand of NZ_JBHSNY010000009.1, from coordinate 380,543 downwards.
ATGCTGGCCGGCGTCACCCACCGAGGGACGGACTTCGCGCTGTCCCGCGGCCCGCTGCCCACCACCGGAACGGCCGACCTCACCCGCCTGACGCACGGGCCCGACGGCAACGGCTACGCGGTGGAGGCCGAGTACTCCGGCGTGCTGCGGCACGTCCGGTGGCATCTGCACCCCAGCGGCTGGCTGCAGTTGGACTACCGCTACCACCTCATCGGCGAGCACGACCTTTTCGGCGTCGGCTTCGACCATCCCGAAGCGCAGGTGACCGGCGTGACATGGCTCGGCCACGGACCCCACAGGGTGTGGAAGAACCGGCTGCGCGGCGTCGCGACGGACGTCTGGACGAAGCAGCACAACGACACCGCGACCGGTGCCGACGGCTGGGTGTACCCGGAGTTCAAGGGCTACCACGCGGGCGTCCGCTGGGCGTCCCTGCACACCACCGCCGGGCGCATCACCATGGTCTCCGAGGACGAGAACCTCTACCTTCGCCTCTTCACCCCCCGGTTCGGCCCCGACCCCCGCCATACCGCGCCGCCCTTCCCGAAGGGAGACCTGTCGTTCCTCGACGCCATCCCGGCCATCGGCACCAAGTTCGACGCACCGTCCGCGCTCGGCCCCAGCGGCGGCCCCACCACGGCGACGGGCGACTACGGTCGAACCCTGTACTTCTCGTTCTCCCAGTAGCGCCTCCACCCCCCTCGCCGACGCCGCACCATGCGGCCGGGCCCCCTGCCGACCGGCGCTGCACACAGATGCTCGACCTCACTTTCCCGAGGCGTGCGCCTGCTCCCACGACCGTGACGGCCAGAGGGTGCCCTTTCGGCGCGCCTCCTTCGCCCTCCCGGACGGCTTCCCGCTTTCTACGAACTTCGTCACACCGGACGCACCCTGACGACCCGCTGACGCGTGCCCTCAGTGACACGATGGTCCGCGTAGGCCGGTCCTGCGAGCAGGCATCCCTCAGCACTCCGACACCCACAGGCCGCAAGCAGCGGCCTCATGGCCCGTAGTGGTGCGCGCCCTCCTCCCCCGGGTCTGGACAATAGACAACCCCCGGGTCTATGACCTGGGGGTTCGTGTGGGAGCGGGTGGTGACGAGAAGCGAACTCGCGCTCTCAGCTTGGGAAGCGACGGACACCAGGCAGAGTTCGACCAGGTTGTTGGAGGCCGCCCTGGGCCGCGAGGACGGTGGGCCCGAAGCGGAACGACACTCGTGGCGAGGCATTCGGGGAGCGACTCGGATGGGCCCCGCGTCGCGAACGGCCCGGGAGGCGTTCCGCTCAACACCGCCTTGACCGTCGAGGTCCCCGGGCCGACTGCGCCTGGAAGAGAGTCGACGCCTACCTGGTCAAGCGCGCCGAGATCGACTCAGCGCACAGTCGTACGATGCTTGTCCTCGCTGTCCTGCCATGTATGAGCCGACCGCAGCCGGTGCCGTCCCCAGCGCGACCCGGCACCGGTGTCCTCCCGCGATCTGAGCCTGTCAGGCGCAGATCCCGGGAGCCGGTGTCATCCGGTGGTCAGAGTGGTCCACTTCTGGTTGGAGCCGCCGTTGCAGTCCCACAGCACGAGCTGTGTGCCGTCGGCCGTGGAGGAGCCCGGAACATCGAGGCAGCGGCCGGAGGCGGGGTTGCGGTAGCCGCCGTTGTAGGGCTGCCAGACCTGGTTGGCACCGCCGTGGCAGGCCCAGAGCTGCACCTTGGTGCCGTTGGCGGTGGCCCCGCCGGCGGCGTCGAGGCACTTGCCCAGGGAACGCAGAGTGCCGTCGGTGTAGGCGGACCAGTACTGGTTGGCACCGTCGCCGCAGCTCCACGTCTGGACGGCGGTCCCGTCGGCGGTGCTGGCACCGTTGACGTCCATGCACTTGCCGGCGATGCCGGACTGCACGCGGGCGGGCGCGGGGGCGGGGTTCTTCAGCCACCCGGCGCTGTCCGCGGACTGGACACCACGGTGGAAGGCGTCGGCCATCTTCTGGTAGCCCGAGTCGTTGGGGTGCAGGGGGTCGGCCAGGTCGGCCGTGGTCAGACTGCTCATGTCGACGAACGCGACGCGTTTGCCCGCGGCCTGCGCGTCGCTGACGATGTGCCGGGTGGCCTGGTTGTACGTGCCCCGGAACCGCTCCTCCGAGCTGCTGGTGGACACGACCAGGGAGGCGACGAGGACGGTTGCGTCGGGGACGTCGGCGGTGATCTGGTTGACCAGCGACCTCAGCCGGGCGATGGCGCTGTCGACCTCGGAGGCTCCTTGGAGGTCGTTGGTACCGATGTGCAGCGTCACGACGTTGGGCCGGTAGCGGGTCAGCGAGGCGTCGGCGAGCGCGGCGATCTGGTCGATGCGGTACCCCGAGTGGCCTTCGTTGTCCGGATCGGACATCGAACCGTTCCGCACCGTGCCCACGAAGTCCAGCGGATGGCCGTCCGCCGCGAGCCGGTTCCACAACGGCCCCCGATAGCCGTTGCCCGCACTGCTTCCCACGCCCCAGGTTATCGAGTCGCCCAACGGCATGACCCGCAAAGGCGTGGTGGGGGCGGCGGAGGCAGGGGCCACGCCCGTCGCCGTCACCCCGAGCGCGACAGCGACAAGCGTGATCAGGGGTAAAATCCAAGACTTCCTCATGCAGTTTCCTGTTCTGCGAGTGATTGCTGAATCAGCGGGGCTGATCGCCGCCCGGCCGTACCAGGGTGTGATGCGTGACGAGGCGCCTCTCGGCATCCGGTTCTCCGAACACGTGCAGCCGGCCCATCCAGGGCGGGACGATTGAAGTGGGGTGGCGAGGACCACGCCGATGCCGCCTGCCTGCATCAGCTCCGCCAGCCGAACTCCCGTGCGCCTGGGTGAGGTTCGAGCTTCGCCCAGGTCGGGTATCAGGCGGGCTCCCCGTACTGCACTCCGCGTCCGTTGGTGGAGACGTAGACCCGGCCGTACACGCGCGGGTCACCGGTGATGGCGGCTCCGGTCCAGCCCCACTGGTGCTGGTCGTCGTTGATCCGTGTCCAGGTCTTCGCCTCGTCGTCGGAGCGGTAGACGGCGTTGAAGCTGTCGACGGCACCGACCATGTAGATCGCCGGGTAGGAAGCGCCCCTGGCGGCCTTGCCGAAGCCCAGGGTGTGTGCGGCGTGGCAGCTGCTGACCTTGGCGAAGGTCGCGCCTGCGTCGGTCGAGCGGTAGAGGCCGTTCCCCTTGAGGCTGAGCCACAGGTCGCCGGTGCGGCCCGGAGCAGCCGTCAGCTGGAACTCGCTGTCGCCCGTGCTCAGGCCGGTGGCCCGCGCGGTGAAGGTCCGGCCGCTGTCAGTGCTGGCGAACACCGTGCCGGTCGTGGTGTCGAAGGCGTAGAAGCGGGTCGGGTCGACGGGGTCCGGGATCGGGGCGGCGCCCTTCGGGAAGGAGGCGACCTCGGACCAGGTGGCGCCGTTGTCGGCCGAGCGGTATCCGGGGTTCGCCGTGCCGAAGGACCACAGCAGCACGCTGCCGTCGGCGTTGGTGGCGATCGGCCCCGGCGCGTCCTTGGCGATGGCGGGCTGCGCCCCGAAGGGGGCCCAGGTCCTGCCGCCGTCGTTCGAGTAGGCGCCGTTGCCGTCGTTGCCCCAGCCCGCCCGGACCACGTACGACGGCTTGGCCGCGGCCAGCGACAGGCCGGTGGAGGTGCCGAACACCGGGTTCGACGCCATGCCGCGCGACGGCGACGCCGTGAGCCGCTCGTGGTACATCACACCGATGTCCCCGGACCCGCTGAGCAGGTGCGCCTCACCGGTCGGCGGCGAGACCAGCTGGCGGATGGACGCCTCCTCCAGGCCGCGGATCTGCGGGGCCCAGTGCTTGAGGTCGCGGGTGCCGTAGATGGTCGCGCCGGTGCCGTAGACGACGTGCTCCGAGTCGTACGGGTCGAGGGCGAGGGCCTGGATCCACCAGCCGAACTTGGGCTTGTCCCCGCCCCACTTGAGGTAGGGGGTCTCGGAGACGTCGAGGACAGCCCTGTCCTTCAGGGACGTCCAGGTGCGGCCGCCGTTCGTGGAGCGGAAGACGGTGTCGATCTCGGCCCACCGGTTGTTCGTGGAGACAACGAGCGTGCCGGGGCGGCGGGCGTCGACCGCGACTCCGCCGTAGCCGAAGGCGTCGGTCGACCCGTCCGTCGCGGTTCCGCCCGGCTTCACCGGGGTGACCTCGGTCCACTTGCCGTTGACGGTACGCAGTTTGTGGACGCTGCCGTCGGACTGGCCGTTGGGGCCGGGCGCGTTGGCATACGTCACGTACAGCTCTCGCGTGTGCCTGTCGTAGGCGGCGCGGATCGGCACCTTGGCCGCTGTGCCGGTGGGCTGCCCGGGGACAGCCTCCCAGGTCGTGCCATCGGAGGTGCGGTACAGGTTGGGCTTGCCGGCGGTGCCGTCGGAGTCGCCCCAGCCGGCGTAGACGGTACGGCCGGCGGCAACGAGGAGCGTGATGCCCTGGCCGGTGGCGCTGGGGGCGGCCGGGAAGCTCGTGGCCTGCCAACTGGCGCCCCGGTCTGTCGACTTGAGCAGCCCGTCATGCCGGGTACCCAGCCACAAGGTGTCACTGTCCCGCGGATCGACGAGCAGCCGCTCACCCGTGCCCCGCCCGTCCTCGTTGGCACCGAGCTTGACGCTGAGATCGGTACGGGACCAGGTGGCGCCGCGGTCCTCGGAGCGCAGGACGGCTCCGTTGCCGGCCCAGGACTGGGTGTAGGCGCCGAGGGCGAGATAGAGGCGGTCGGGGTGGGCCGGGTCGACGGCCATGGCCTCGACGCCGAGGAGGTTCCAGTCGTCCCAGCCGAGGTGATCGGTCAGCGGGATCCATCGGTCGGAACGGTCGTCCCAGCGGTAGGCGCCGCCGATGTCCGTGCGGGCGTAGGCGAGGCCGCGACAGGACGGGTGGAAGAGGATGCCGGAGATGAATCCCGTGCCCCCCTGGACGGCGTTGCGCCAGCGGTAGGCGGAGGCGGCGGTCTCGGCGCCGCTACCGGCGGCCTGCGCACGTCCCTGCAGGAGCGGCAGGGTGGCGACCGCGGCGGTGGCAGCGGTCCCGGCGAGGACAGCTCTTCTGCTGAGGTGGAATGCGTGCATGACTTTCCTCCTTCTTGCGCAGGACAAAGGGGAAGGTGACGCCCTCAGGGGCGCGGGGCGGTATCGCTGTGCGGCTCCGCCGCGTGGGCGCGACCAGCCACACCAACGAAGCCACGGACAGGCGACCGACGGCTCTACGGGCGGGCCGGGGCAAGGGCGTCAGCCCTTGATCGCGCCGGTGAGCATGCCCTTCTTGAAGTGCCGCTGGACGAAGGGGGAGGCTACCGCGACGGGGATCAGCGCCAGGACCATGACGGCCATCTGCAGTCCCAGGGAGGAGAGTTGGCCGGTTCGGACAGCCTGCTGGAGGCCGGTGGGGGCCTCGGTGTTCTTCTGGACCAGTTGGATGAGCACGTTCTGCAGCGGCATCATCTGCTGGTCGGTCAGGTAGATGGAGGCGTTGAACCAGGCGCTCCAGTAGCCGACCGCGTAGAACAGGGAGATGACGGCCAGTACCGCGCGGGACAGCGGCATGATGATGGTCAGCAGGATGCGCAGGTCACCGGCCCCGTCGATGCGGGCCGACTCGGTGAGTTCGGGGGAGATCCCCATGAAGAAGGCCCGCAGGACGAGGATGTTGAAGACGCTGACCGCGCTCGGCAGGATCAGCGACAGGTAGGTGTCGGTGAGGCCCAGTGACTGCACCAGAAGGTACGTCGGGATGAGCCCGGCCCCGAAGAACATGGTCGCCATCATGGTCATCAGGAAGAACCGGTGGCCCAGACTGCCCGGCCGGGACAGGCCGTAGGCCGCCAGCACCGACACCGTCATCGAGAACAGCGTGCCGAAGAGCGTGACGCCGACCGAGACCATGATGGCCCGGCTGACCTGGCCGCCGCTGAGGAGTTCGGTGTAGTTGACGAAGGTGATGCCCTGGGGGATCACGACGAGGCCGCCGACCCGGTCGATCACGGGCTTCGGGGAGAGGCTGGTGACGATCACGATCCACAGCGGACCGAGCACCCCCAGGCAGCAGAGCACGAGGAAGCCGGTCTTGGCGGTGAGTCCGGCCCTGCTCGGCGGCTCCTCCCACACAGGGCGGGCGGGCGCCTTCAGGCTGCGGACGAGCTGCGTGTTGAGGCTCACTTCCGGTACACCCCCTGCTCGCCCAGCAGGTGCGCGACCTTGTTCGCGCCCAGGACGAGACACACTCCGATGACTCCCTTGACGAGGCCGACCGCGGCCGCATAGCTGAAGTCGCCGTTCTGGATACCCACGTTCCACACGTAGGTGTCGAGGACCTCGCTGGCTCCCGCGCCGACCGCGTACCGCTGGAGCAGGAACTGCTCGAAGCCGACGCTCAGCGCGTCGCCCACCCGCAGCACCAGCAGCAGCGCGATCACCGGGCGCAGAGCGGGCAGCGTGACGTGCCACATGCGGCGCCAGCGTCCGGCGCCGTCCATGGCGGCGGCCTCGTACAGATCGGTGCTGACGGCGGACAGGGCGGCGAGGAAGACGATGATCCCCCAGCCGGCGTCCTTCCACACGGCCTGCCCGATGACCAGGAACTTGAAGAGGTCCGCGTCGGTCATCAGGTCGAAGCCGCTCCACCCGTACTTCTCCAGGGTCTGCGCGATGATGCCCGCGCCGCCGAGGATCTGCTGGAAGACGGTGACCACGAGGACCCATGAGAAGAAGTGCGGCAGGTACATGATCGCCTGCGCCACGGCCCGCACGCGGGGCCGGATCACGCTGTTGATGACCAGCGCGAGGGCGATGGGGACCGGGAAGAAGAACACCAGTTGGAGCACGAACAGAACGATGGTGTTCTTCGCGGCGCTCCAGAACAGCGGGTCGTCGATCATCCGCGAGAACTGCTCCACGCCCACCCAGGGGCTGTGGAAGATCGCCGTGATGCCGTTGCCGGCGACGTACGGGTCGTAGTCCTGGAAGGCGACGACGTTGCCGAGCAGCGGGACGTAGTTGAAGAGCACGAGCAGGACGATGACGGGCAGGGTCATCAGGACGAGCGCGCGGTCGCGGCCCCACCGGACGCGGACGGGAACCCTGCCCGCCTTGCCGGCCCTGCGCGGCACGCTCTCCTTCGCGGTGGCTGCGGCGACCGCGGCCGCCGGTTCCTCGACGGCCACGGGGGGACGGGTCCCGTCGGGCCTGCTTCCGGCCGTGAGGGACATCAGTTGCCACTGCCGTTCTTGTCGAGGAGCTGCTTGTACCAGTCGCGCAGCTTGTCGCCGCCGGAGGACTTCCAGGTGGAGATGGCCTGCTGTATGTCGGACAGCTTCTTGTTGCCGCGCACGAAGTCGATCTCCAGCTGTTCGAACTGGCTGGAGAGGGTGGCGTAGCGGCTCGGCTCGACGATGTTCATCCCGTACGTGGTCGTCTTCTTGACGAAGGCACCCTGCCGCTGCTGCCACTCGACCTGCTTGCGGGCGATCTCGGGGAAGTCGGGGTGGGCGGTGTAGGGAGCCGGGGCCGCCAGCAGCACCCAGGCGTTGTTCACCTCCTGGATACCCCGATCGTTCTTGATCGGGACGCCGTTCTTGACCGTGTAGTGGGTGCCCTCGACGCCGTAGTCGACGAACATCCGCTCCTTGGTGCCATAGGGTGCTGCTGCGAAGTTGGCGGCGGCCAGCGCGTTCTCGATCGTCTCCTTCGAGGCGCCCTTGCGGATCATCGACCAGATGCCGGCGGGCTGGGCGGCGTACAGCGTCGGGTTGCCCCCGTCGGCGGCGAAGTAGTCCATGCCCTCGATCTGGAAGTCCGGGTTGGACTGGGCCTGTTCGGTGGTCTTGCCGTACCAGGCGGACATGTCGCCGTTGAAGACCAGGATCTGCCCGGCGGTGAACCGCTGGCTCGCGTCGCCCGTGTTTGCTTTGTCGTCGGGATGGACCACGCCCGCGGCGAACAGCTTGCGGACCCACTCCAGATGTTCGAGGTACTCAGGATGCTCGATGCGGTACGTCAGCCTGCCGTCGTCCCCGATGTTCCAGCCGAGCGTCCCGGCAGGCTGGACACCGAAGAAGCCTGCCGCCGACCACCTCATGTCACCACAGGCCCACACCTTGGCCTTGGCGCTGGTGGCCTCCTTGGCCCAGCTGAGGAACTCGTCGGCCGACTTGGGAACGGTGTAGCCCTTCTTGTCGAAGACGTCCTTGCGGTAGTAGGGCACGATGCCGGGCGTGGAGGCGGCGGGCATCGGGATGCCGCGCAGTGCGCCGCCGAAGATGCTCATGCGCCAGGAGTCGGACGGGATCGCGGCCAGGTTCGGGTACTTCTTGACCTTGTCGCCCGCCAGGTAGGGGCCAAGGTCCATGAACTTCGCGGTGACCGCGCTCGAGATCTTGCCGACCAGTTCCCAGCTGGGCACGACCACCATGTCGGGTATGGAGCTGGAGGCCAGGACGGCCCCGAGCTTCTCACCGTAGGTGTTGCCGTCCTGGTTCTGCCAGGTGATCTTGGTGCCCGCTTCCGCGTCGAGTGCCTTGTAGTACGCGCAATCGGGCTTCGGCGGAGTGCCCCAGAGCGGGGACATGATCTTGAGGGGAGCGCCGGTGCCGAGCTTGTCCGGCACCGAGGAGGCGAGGGCCGCGAGGTCGACCTTGCCGATGTAGCCGGCCGACGAGCCGTTCTTCGACGGAAGGTCCGGCTTGGCGATCGTGCTGGCGACGTACGTCGGGAGCAGCTTGTCGGCGGCCTTGCCCGAGGTGGTGCCCTCGCGCGACCCGCCGTCCGACTCACCGCAAGCGGTGAGCAGCGGCATCCCACCGGCCACGGCTGCGGCGGCGACCGCCGTGGAGGCGAGGAAGCTTCTCCGGCTCGGTTGTGAGGATATGGAGGCGACGTTCGGCGTCATTGCGTCAACCCTTCATGGCGCACCCGGACACCTGGCGGTGTCCGTCGGCTGCGGTGGCGTGACTTCAACCAGCTGAGCTGAAAGCGGACATCCCATCGCTGTCGACGTCTACGCAGTCGAAGCGCTTCGATGTTGCTGTGAGATTAAGTGAACGTCCATGGGCGCACAAGGGACGCTTCAAAGATTCCTTCGAGGCGCTGGAGGAGGTTCTCCACGTTCTCTGCTTGATGAACGGTGTCGATCTCTTGACGCCCTCCTAGTGCCCCTGGCATGCATCGAAGCGCTTCGAAAGCACTCTCCGATCCACCTCAAGGGAATCCCACGTGTCTGCCACACATGGCGCATGCACCACCGCCGTTCCGCGCTCACAGCTGGCGTTCGCGCGCGCATCGACGACCTTCTGTAGCGGCTCAACCTCGACGAAAAGATGGGATGGCTGCATCAGTTCACGCCCGCCGTCGAGCGCCTGGGCATCGCGGCCTTCCACTCCGGCCAGGAGGCCCTGCAGCGCGTCGCCTGGATGGGCCAGGCCACCGTCCTCGCCCAGGCGGTCGGCCTCGGTGCGACCTGGAACACCGATCTCGTCCGGTGGGCCGGCGAGGCCGTCTCCACGGAGACCCGCGCGAGGCGCGCCCGCGACGACCGGGTGGGCCTGAACCTCAGGTCCCCGAAGACACGCTCGGTCGATCTCTTCGTGGGTGACGGTCCGGTACTGGTAGTGCTCACGCCCTTGTCGGGTACAGCCGAGTCCCATGGCTTCGCCGATTGAGCGCTCCCGTTGTCGGGGACCAGTGTGCAGAACGTCCGCCTCGGACTGCGTGGTCCGGTGCGGTGTAGGTGGGCGCGTGGTGGCGCAGCCCGGCCTGCTGGCCGGCCGACGGCGAGGCCCGCGGGCGTTCGACGCCTACGCCTCGACGGTGATGAAGCAGGTGCCGCTCTTCGAGAAGAAGAACACGGCCCCTCCCAACACCGTCTGCGCGCTGGACGCGTTCGTCTCCATCTCGTTCCCCGCCACGAACGCCAACTACAAGATTCTCAATAAGAAGAGCGCCAAGGCGATCGATGTCTCAGGTACGTCGACGTCCGCCGGAGCCAACGTCATCCAACGGAAACGGCTATTACAAGATCAACACGTGAACAGCGGCAAGCTGCTCGCGGTCTCCGACTCCTCGACGACAGCAGGCGCTCAGCTCGTGCAGAGGACGGACACGAACGCCGACAGCCAGCTTTGGCAGGCTGTGAACGTGGACTGATCCCCGCCGCACCACGGGCCGCACACCCCGCTCGGAGGCGGACAGAGGGAAGCGAAGGACCTGCGTGACACTGTTAATCGTTCGGTGTAACTCCTGATCATGGAACATGCATCGATGAGCAGTGAGAAGGTGGCCGAGCGCGAGGCCGTTGAGCCCGTCGAAGACTGTGCCGGTGAAGGCCGTGGACGACCAGTTGAGGGCGTCGGGCACGCCTGCCGCGCGACACCGGTAGATCGTGATCTTGATGGTGGGGTGGGCCGAAGCCCGATAGGTGTCACATAGCAGGCTTGTTGGCAGTGAGACCGCTCCTTCATCGCAGTGTGATCTGGGCGGCGACCGGCAGATGGTCGCTGCCGGTGGCGGGCAGAGTGCGGATGTGGGCGACGGTTGCTGAGCAGGCCATGACCTGGTCGATCCGGGCCAGCGGGAAGGCGGCGGGGAAGCTGAAGGCGAAACCCCGCTCCGCAACGTTCATCCGTGAGGTCAGCGGGGCCAGCCCGCGGTCGTCGACCGTGCCGTTGAGGTCGCCCAGCAAGATCACCGTTTTCAACTGCTCGGCAGCGACGGCCTTGCCCAGCAAGCGGGCACTCTCGTCGCGCCAGGAGGATGCGAGGCCGCTCGCCCGGATGCGGACCGAGGGCAGGTGCGCGACGTACGCCGCGATCTCGCCGTGCGGCGTGTGGACCACGCTCCGCAGTCCGCGACTCCATGGTCCCGCGATTCCCTGCGGTTTGATGTCCAGTAGCCGGGCATCGGTGAGCGGATGCTTCGACCACAGTCCGACGGTGCCCCTCACCGCGTGGTACGGGTAATCCGGGGCGAGAGTCTTCTCGTAAACCGGCAGCGCCGGGGGCACCAGCTCCTGCAGCGCGATGAGATCGGGCCCGGCGTCGGCCAGGGCGCGGGCCGTGCCCGCCGGGTCGGTGTTCTCGTCGCTGACGTTGTGCTGCACCACGGCCAGGTCGTGCGGGCCAGACTTCGCCCCGGGCAGGAGCAGCCCGCCGAAGAGGTACGTCCAGGCCGCCACCGGCAGGAGCAGGGCCACCAGGGCGATGGTTGAACGGCGCAGCAGGGTCAGACCGAGCAGTACCAGGACCACCAGGCCAAGCCACGGCAGGAAGGTTTCCAACAAACTGCCCAGGCGGCCCGCGGAGTTGGGCACCGCCCGGTGGAACGCCAGCAGCCCGGCCGTCAGCACCGCGGACGCGGCGGGCACCCGCCCCCGCGTCCAGACCCACCGGCGCCTTGCATCCCCCTTTCCGCCCTCGCCCGGAACCCACGGCCCGACCCAGCGCCGCGCCCACCGGGGCACTGCTGCCTTTCCCGTCGACGTCACACCGCTGTCCGCTCGCTCCACCTGGCTTCCCATCCGCTCGGCTCGTTACCCAAGACGAATCGCCAGGTGGATCAGTTTCCGCTTCTCCGCGTAGCTGGAGAAGTCCAGCGAAGCGCTGTGGCGGGCTAAGAGCGTCCCACAGCCCACGTCAATGCTTGGGAGACGATGACCATGACCACCTCCGTCAAGGAGATGCTCGACGCCTACCCTGCCGACCCGGGCGGTGTGGACCGCGAGGCGATGGCGAAGTGCATCGAGGAGTGCATCGCCTGCGCGCAGGCGTGTACGGCCTGTGCGGACGCGTGCCTGTCCGAAGGCATGGTGGAGGAGCTGACGAAGTGCATCCGCACGAACATGGACTGCGCCGACATCTGCAACACCACGGCGTCGGTACTGTCCCGCCACACGGGCTACGACGCGAACATCAGCCCGCGATCCTGCAGGCGTGCGCCACAGCCTGCAAGGCGTGCGCCGAGGAGTGCGGCAGTCACGCGAGCGCCCATGAGCACTGCCGCGTCTGCGCGGAGGTGCCGAAGCTGTGAGCAGGCTTGCACCGAACTCCTCGCCAAGCTCGGATGGCAAGGGACCAACAGACGCACCGGTTCGCCAAGGAGGCGCGCGGTCACGGCGTGCCGGAGGTGATGCTGGCGGTCGCTCAGCGCGGTGGCCGCATCAGCCCGAAGGCGGCCGTGGTGAAGACTCTCGCCTCTGCGCTGACCATCGGATCCGGCGGCTCGGTGGGCCGCGAGGGGCCGATCGTGCAGATCGGTTCCGCCCTCGGCTCCACCCTGGGGCGGGTGACGAAGGTGACCGAGGACCGCATGAAGCTGCTGGTCGCATGCGGCGCAGCGGGCGGCATCGCCGCGACCTTCAACGCACCACTGGCCGGTGTCTTCTTCGCCATGGGTCTGGTCCTGGGCACCTTCACGGCGGAGGCGTTCGGTGCCTTCGTGCTGGCCAGCGTCACCGCGAGCGTGATCGGCCGGGCCGCCTTCGGTGACGTGGCCTTCCTGACCCTTCCGGCCTTCCACGTCGGCCATCTCACCCAGGACGGCCTGTTCGCCCTGCTGGGGAGTATCGCCGCGGTGGTCGGCGTGGGCTTCGCCCGGCTGCTGTATCTGATCGAGGACGCCTGCGACTGGCTCTGGCGCGGCCCGGAGTGGCTGCGTCCCGCGGCCGGCGGGCTGGCGCTGGGTCTGCTCCTGCTCTGGCTGCCGGAGATGTACGGCGTCGGCTACCCGGTGCTGGAGAAGGCGACGGCGGGCGGGTATGCGGTCGCCTTCCTGCTGCTGATGCTCGTGGGCAAGATGCTGGCGACCAGCCTGACCATCGGTATCGACGGCTCGGGCGGGGTGTTCGCCCCCAGCCTGTTCATCGGGGCGATGCTCGGTGCCGCCTACGGAACGGGCGTCCACCACCTGATGCCCGCGACCGCCGGCTCCGTAGGGGCGTACGCGCTGGTGGGCATGGGAGCGGTCTTCGCCGGCGCCGCCCGGGCGCCGATCACTGCCGTGGTGATCATGTTCGAGCTGACCGGAAAGTACTCGATCATCCTGCCGCTGATGCTGGCGATCGTGCTGGCCACCACCGTCAGCCGCCTGCTGTCGGGCGACACGATCTACACCCTCAAACTGCGCCGCCGGGGCATCGACTTGGAAGGCCCCGCCTCTGGCGCCTGGATCGGAACCCAGCATGTGGGCTCCGTCATGGATCCCCTGCCCTCGCCGCTGCCGGCGTCGACCGGGCTCACGGACGCCGCCGACCTGCTGAGCCTTTCCGGATACGGGGCACTGCCGGTGGCCGACGCCTCCGGGCACTACGTGGGTGTCGTCACCGCCCGGGCGGTCGCCGAGGCACTGACGGAGCAGCCGGACGCCGTCCCGGCAACGGTGGCAGGGCTTGCCGAGCGTCCCGCCCCCGTCACGACCGACCAGCCCCTCGCCAGGGCCGCCCTGCACGCCCTTCTCTCGACGGCGAGCACCGGCGTACCAGTTCTGGACCCCAAGCACGGCAGGCCGGTCGGCTGGCTCAGCTCCCACAGCGCGCTACGCGCGATACACGTGAGCACGTGAGCACGTGAGCACGTGAGCACGTGAGCACGTGAGCACGCGAAGAGCGTCATGCAGAATTACCCCAGCGCATGATCAGGGGAAGCGCCGATTCCGTAGACCCGTACGAGGACAAGCCCCGCAGCGTCCTGCGACCCATCCAGACGGCGTCCAGGAGAGCCGTGGTCGCAAGGGTGGAGCAGTGCTCCACCTGCCGTGCCATGAGCCCTGCCTCGGTCGAGGCTGCCGCTGCGACGCCGCAGCGGCAGGCTCGTGATGGGAGAGACCGCCTCACCGTCCATGCACCTCCTCCTCTCCATCCGTGGGCTGGATCACGAGGTCTTGGACCGGGAGGTACTCGCCCGCCGCTACCCGCAGCACCGGCTCCTGGAGGGACACACCGCTGTCCTCGACCGGCGCTGTCATCAGGCCGGAGGCGTCGGCCCAGGCCGCCGCCCCGCCGATGCCGCGCGGCTGGGCGCCCGGCTGTTCGATCCGGGACTCTCCGTGCGCCCGCCTTCTTTCTGCGTAGCGACGCCGAGCAGTACGGACGCAGCCGGGCGGCAGCCGCCGGTCTCATCGCCTCATAACGCATCGCTGAGCTGGACTTCTGCCACGGCGCGTGCCTCAGGCATCGAGGACATGCGCCTTCTGGACAGGTGCCCTCGCTGAAGGGCTCGACGACGATCGTGCCCTGCGGCACCGGCGTTACGACACGGTCAGGTAGATCTTGCGCACGGTTTCGATGGTCTTCCAGACACCGACGAAGCCCGGCTTCATGAGAAAGCTGTCGCCTGCCTTGTAGACCACCGGCTCGCCACCTTCCGGCGTTATTTCGACGACGCCGGAAAGGATGTGGCAGAACTCGAAGGTCTCGCCCTTGATCGAGCGCGTCTCGCCGGGCGTGGCTTCCCAGACGCCCGTATTGATCGTTTCCCCGCGGGCGGCGTCCTGGGCCCAGGTCTTGTAAGTCGGATTGCCGGAGATCAGACGTTCCGGCAGCGGGCCGGACTCGCGGGGTGCGAAGGAGGGATCGGTATCGATGGTCTTCAGGAGCGACATGCTTTTCCTCTACTGGTTTCGGGAACGACGCGAATCGGGAGCGGACATACCAAGCGTCACCGGGCCGAGTTCGACCAGGCTCATCGCGCATCTCGGACCAGGGCCTGACGGCTGCCAGCCACGGTCTCGGCGCCCAACAGGTCGGCGAGCCTTTCCGCGCGGGCAACAGGCCCTTCTTCTGAGCGAGTTAGGCCACGGACCAGCCGGCGGCGAGGGCCTGCTTGGCGATGTGTTGGCCTCCGTGGATCCGATGTGTTCGGGTTGGGCGGTCACCAGGCCGATACAGCTCTCGACGCCCGCCCCCGCGCCTCCGTGTTGCGGTGATGCCGTCGACGCACCGCTCAGCGAGGGTCAGAAAGGCGGCGCACAGGTGGGTGTGGATTCCGACACGAAGTGCCGGATGATCGGCTCGAAGGCGTGGGGGGTGCTGTCCGGCCTCCGCCGCCATGGTGGTGGTGACGTCGTGCCGATCATCTCGAAGGCGACCTGATTGGCGACCTCGGCAATCACCGGATTGGCCTTGCCCGGGCATGATGCTCGAACGGGCCTGCACCGGCGGCGTGGATCGTGCGACTGTTGCGGTCCATCGAATATCTCCGACGCCCCGCACGGAGCCCACGCGTGATCTGTCCGTTGCGGGCACGATGTTCGGACGTTGTGTCAAGCGTGGGGCTGGGAAGCGGCACTCACGGCCCCGTTCACCCCAAGGAGATGCTGAAGCCTCCGCCCGTATGCTCCCGCAGCGGTGCCCTTCCGACCAGTTCCCGCTGCCAAGGCTCGGTCGTCCGTCAGCCACCGAGCGCGGCTCCCGCACTCCTGAGCCGGCGCCATGCCCACAGCGTGTCCATAAGAGCGGACAACCGCGGGCAACATCGGCGCGATCCAACAACTCGCCGACCACCCGGCGAGGAGAGTATCTGCACAGGCCAGAGCCATAACGCCCACCGTTTCCACCGATGCCGTCGCGCAAGCCAGCGGCGCTGACCGGGGGTTACCCCGAGAGGGCGAGGTTGTGCAGCCGGGCGATGCCGAGCATGGCGGCGTGCACGCCGTCGCCTGTCAGACGGCAGTCACGTAGGATCTCCCAAGCCTTCATCCGCGCCAAGACGTGCTCGACCCAGGTTCGGACCTTGCGGTGGGAAGCATTGTGCTCCTCTTTCCAAGCTGGTAGTTCGGCCTGGCCGCGTTCACGGCGGTGTGGGAGAAGCAGGCCGGTGCCGTCCGGGCAGCTCCGGGTCCGCACGTCGTGCATCTCAACGCAGATGCCGCACCCCGCTGACCGGGCGTATGGTCGCAGACGCTGGATGACACGGCAGACGGTGGCAGGTGAGCATCCGAAGAGCGGGGCGAGCTGCCGCATGGTGAGGTTCCATGGAGCACCCAGCGCCCCCCGTAGGGGTCGGTGGCCTTCACGTCCGCGCCCAGGTCGCCCTGGCCACCGACCTGTTCGGCGACAGGGCGACCGGCCCGGCGCATCAGGTCCCGGATGACGTACTCGAACTGCCGGTGCGTCACACGTCCAGCTGCGCCATGCCGTACCGCAGCACCCGCACCTACACCCTCTCCCACTGCCCGACGCCGAACCCGCTCCCGGCCAACGCTATCGGGAAGATCCAGAAGTTGCTGCTGCGCCGGCAGATCAATGACGGCTGCCTGCAGGCGCTTCCCTGAGCGACCGGACCGTACCGTCGTGGGAGTCCGTCGGCTCCCGGCGAGCCGTGCCGGGTGGCGGCGGGGACGGTCACCTCCCCGCTGCTCCAACACCACGGCCGACGGGCGCGCGGTCTCCCCTCGCGGGATCGCGCCGTGCGGGCCGGCTGGCCACCGCCAGAAGTCCGCGCTCGTGCAGGGCCGCCGTGTACACGTCCGCGGTCGCCGCCGCGGCCGTGGCCCAGCCGAAGGACCGGGCGTGCCGCACCGCGGCCTCGCTCATGCGGGCGAGGCGGGCCGGGTCGGCGGCGAAGCCGTACAGCGCCCGTGCGTAGTCCGCCGGGTCGTGCCCGGGTACGAGGACGCCGCTCACCCCGTCCCGTACGGCCACCGGCAGGCCTCCGACCTCGGCGGCGATCACCGGGGTGCCGCAGGCCTGCGCCTCGACGGCCACCAGGCCGAAGGACTCGCTGCGGGACGGCATGACGAGCACGGACGCCGCCCGGTACCAGTCGGCGAGCTGGTCCTGGCCGACCGGCGGCCGGAACAGCACGACGTCCGAGATGCCGAGGCAGGCCGCCAGTTTCTGCAGCCCTTCCGGTTTGGCCAGGCCGCTGCCGCTGGGCCCGCCCACGACCGGCACCACGATCCGCTCACGCAGCCACGGCCGCTCCTCCAACAGTCCGGCCACCGCGCGCAGCAGGACGTCCGGCGCCTTCAACGGCTGTATGCGGCCTACGAACAGGGGGATCAGCGCGTTCTGCGGGAGGCCGAGGCGGGACCGCGCCGCAGCCCGGCCGGCCTCGACACCACGGGCGTCGGGTCGGAAGCGTTCCAGGTTGACACCGGGGTGGACGACGGCGACTCGGCCGGTGTCGGCGCCGTAGTGGCGGAGGAGTTCCTCCGCCTCCTTCTGAGTGTTCGCTAGCAAGCGGTCGGCGGCCCGTACGACGTGGGTCTCGCCGAGCACGCGGGCCGCGGGCTCGGGTGTGTCGCCCTCGGCAAGGGCGGCGTTCTTGACCTTGGCCATGGTGTGCATGGCGTGGACGAGCGGGACGCCCCAGCGTTCGGCGACGAGGCGGCCGACGTGGCCGGAGAGCCAGTAGTGGGAGTGGACCAGGTCGTAGTGGCCGGGCTGCCGGCCGGCCCAGGCCTGCGTCACGCCGTGCCCGAAGGCACACAGCTGGGCGGGCAGATCCTCCTTGGCCAGTCCCTCGTAGGGGCCCGCGTCGACGTGCCGGACCAGGACGCCGGGCGCGAGTTCGACCCTCGGCGGGAGTACGGCGGAGGTGGCCCGAGTGAAGATCTCCACCTCGATGCCGATCGTGGCAAGGCGCTTGGCGAGCTCCACGATGTAGACGTTCATCCCGCCGGCGTCTCCGGTGCCGGGCTGATGCAACGGTGAGGTGTGCACGCTGAGCATCGCGACACGGCGGGGGCGGTGGCGGGCGTCGGGTGGCCGCAGCCGGGGCGGGCCGACCAGCGTGCGGCTGTGGAGGCCTTCGAGCCGGGTCACGTACCGGCTCCTGCCGTCGCCCTGCCTCGCAGATCGAGGCGCTGCTCGCCGGCGTACACATTCATCGAGCCGCCGCGCAGGAAGCCGACGAGCGTCAGCCCGGTCTCCGCGGCCAGGTCCACGGCGAGGGAGGACGGTGCCGAGACCGCCGCCAGGACCGGGATGCCCGCCATGACCGCCTTCTGCGCCAGCTCGAAGGAGGCCCGCCCGGAGACCAGCAGAATGCTGCGCGACAGCGGCAGTCGGCCGGACTGGAACGCGCGGCCGATCAGCTTGTCGACGGCGTTGTGTCGGCCGACGTCCTCCCGCAGGTCCAGCAGTTCGCCCTCGGGCGAGAACAGTCCGGCTGCATGCAGTGCACCGGTCCGCTCGAACACCCTCTGGGCGGCCCGCAGTCGGTCGGGCAGGGCAGCCAGCAGATCGGGGGTGACCCGGACCTGGGGCGTGTCGGCGATCGGCCACCGCGCCGTGGTCCGTACGGCGTGCAGGCTCGCCTTCCCGCACAGTCCGCACGACGACGTGGTGTACACGTTCCGCTCGAGCGTGATGTCGGGCACCGGAACGCCGGTGGCGAGCTGCACGTCGACCACGTTGTAGGTGTTCGAGCCGTCCTGCGTCGCGCCCGCGCAGTACACGATGGTCGCCACCTCCTCGGCCCGGCCCACGACGCCCTCGCTCACCAGGAACCCGGCGGCGAGCGCGAAGTCGTCCCCGGGCGTGCGCATGGTGATCGCCAGCGGCTTGCCGCAGAGTCGGATCTCCAGTGGCTCCTCCGACACCAGCGTGTCCGGGCGCGTGCTCACGGCACCGTTGCGCACCCGGACGACGCGCCGTCGCTCAGTGACCCGTCCCATGGCCTCACTCCAGGTTCTGTCTGTGGACGTCGCTGCGCTCTACGCCCGGGGCGCCAGCCCCCGATGGCCGACATCGGCCGGTCGGGCTGGAGGAAGGACGGCTCGTCGAGGCCGGAACCGGCCTTCTTCCCCCACATCGCGCGCTCCCACAGCCCCGCGATCTCCTCGTCCGGCGCCGCGGAGCGCAACGCCCCGCGCAGGTCGAACTCCTCCCGGGCGAACAGGCAGGTGCGCACCTGGCCGTCGGCGGTGAGCCGGGTGCGGTCGCAGGCGCGGCCAAATGGGGCGGGTGACGGAGGCGATGACGCTGACCCGGGCCGGGCCGCCGTCGACGAGCCAGCGTTCGGCCGGCGCGGAACCGCGTGCCTCGTCCGGCTCGAAAGTGAGCGTGAAGCGGCTGCTCAGGCTCTCCAGGATGTCCCCGGCGGTGACCATGCCGTCGCGTCGCCAGCCGTGCTGGGCGTCGAGCGGCATCTGCTCGATGAACCGGAGTTCGTAGTCGTTCTCCATGGCCCAGGCGAGCAGTTCGGGTGCTTCGTCGTCGTTCGGTCCGGGCATCAGGACGGCGCTGGCCTTCACCGGGGTGAGCCCGCCGGAGCGAGCCGCGGCCAGGTGACCCGGCGGGACCGCCACTACGAGGTGCGGCGGCGGGCCGCGGTGTGTCCGGCGAGATGACCCGGTCCAGGCCGGCGCGTTCGAGGGCTTCGGCGGTCCGCCCCAGGTCGATGCCGTTGGTGGTCAGCGACAGCCTGGGGCGCGGTGCGAGAGCGGCGCACCGCTCGACGATCCCGACGAGACCGGGGCGCAGCAGCGGCTCGCCGCCGGTGAAGCGGATCTCCTCGGCGCCGAGGTGAGTGACCGCGACCCGGACCGGCCGCACGACCTCGTCGTCCGTGAGCAGATCGGGCCTGGGCAGCCACGGCAGGCCCGCTTCCGGCATGCGGCGCGTGCAGCGCAGGTTGCACCGATCGGTGAGCGAGACCCGCAGGTCGGTGGCGACGCGACCGTAGGTGTCGATGAGCATGGCTGCGGCCCTTTCTCCTGCTTCGCCCCTGTCCCGCTTCGTCCGGTGCCTCAGCACTCGATGACGTTGACGGCCAGGCCGCCGCGGGCGGTCTCCTTGTACTTGACCTTCATGTCGGCGCCGGTCTCCTTCATGGTCTTGATGACCTTGTCGAGGGAGACGTGGTGGCGGCCGTCGCCGCGCAGCGCCATCCGGGCGGCCGTCACCGCCTTGACCGCGGCCATGCCGTTGCGTTCGATGCACGGGATCTGGACCAGGCCGCCGACCGGATCGCAGGTCAGGCCGAGGTTGTGTTCCATGCCGATCTCGGCGGCGTTCTCGACCTGTTCGGGGCTGCCGCCGAGGACCTCGGCGAGCCCTCCGGCGGCCATGGAGCAGGCGGAGCCGACCTCGCCCTGGCAGCCGACCTCGGCGCCGGAGATGGAAGCGTTCTCCTTGAAGAGCATGCCGATCGCCCCGGCGGCGAGCAGGAAGCGGACGATTCCGTCCTCGTCGGCACCGGGCACGAAGTCGAGGTAGTAGTGCAGGACGGCGGGGATGATGCCCGCCGCGCCGTTCGTCGGAGCGGTGACGACACGGCCGCCCGCCGCGTTCTCCTCGTTCACCGCCATCGCGTAGAGGGTCACCCACTCCATCGCGCGGCCCGCCCGGTCCCCCTCGCTGCGCAGGGCCCGAGCCGCCGCCGCGGCCCGACGACGGACCTTCAGGCCACCGGGAAGGATGCCCTCGCGGCCCAGACCCCGGCAGACGCAGGCCTGCATGACCCGCCAGATCTCCAGCAGTCCCGCGCGGATCTCCTCCTCGGTGCGCCAGGCCTTCTCGTTCTCCAGCATCAGCGCGGAGATCGACAGGCCGGTCTCCTTCGTCAGGCGCAGCAGTTCGTCGCCCGTGCGGAACGGGTGGGTCAGCACCGTGTCGTCGGGCTTGATCCGGTCCGCGCCGACCGCGTCCTCGTCCACGACGAAGCCACCGCCCACCGAGTAGTACGCCTTCTCCAGCAGCGGCACGCCGTCGGCGTCGTAGGCGAAGAGGATCATGCCGTTGGCGTGGTACGGCAGCGAGCGCCGACGGTGCAGGACCAGCTGCGTCGAGACGTCGAAGCCGATCTCGTGGGCCGGGCCGATCTCGGCACCGAGGAGGCGGATGCGTCCGGTGCCGCGGATCCGCTCGACGTCCAGGTCGGCCTGCGCGACGTCGACCGTGTGCGGTTCGTTGCCCTCCAGGCCGAGCAGCACCGCCTTGGGTGTGCCGTGGCCGTGGCCGGTGGCTCCGAGGGAGCCGAACAGCTCCGCCCGTACCGTGGCGGTCTGGGCGAGCACGCCGTCCTGCTTCAGCCTGGCCACGAACATGCCGGCGGCGCGCATCGGGCCGACGGTGTGCGAGCTGGACGGGCCGATGCCGATGGAGAACAGGTCGAAGACGCTGATTGCCACGCCATACTCCGGTGGGATGGGTGGGGCGCGACGAACGGTCACGGCACGCCCCTGCGGGGAGGTTGTCGGTCACAGGCCGGGGTACAGCGGGTGCTTGTCGGCCAGGGCCGTGACCCGGGCCTTGAGCGCTTCGGCGTCGTAGGACGGCTTGAGCGCCTCGGCGATGACGTCGGCGACCTCGGCGAAGTCCTCGGCCTGGAAGCCGCGGGTGGCCAGAGCCGGGGTGCCGATGCGCAGGCCTGACGTCACCATCGGCGGGCGCGGGTCGTTCGGGACGGCGTTGCGGTTGACCGTGATGCCGACCTCGTGGAGGCGGTCCTCGGCCTGCTGCCCGTCCAGCTCCGACTGGCGCAGGTCGACCAGGATCAGGTGCACGTCGGTGCCGCCGGACAGCACGTTCACCCCGGCTTCACGGGCATCCGACGCGGTCAGCCGCTCGGCGAGGATCTGCGCGCCCTCGACCGTGCGGCGCTGGCGCTCCTTGAACTCCTCCGACGCGGCGACCTTGAAGGAGACCGCCTTGGCCGCGATCACATGCTCCAGCGGGCCGCCCTGGAAACCCGGGAAGACCGACGAGTTCAGCTTCCTCGCGAAGTCCGTGCTGCGAGCGAGGATGATCCCGCCGCGCGGCCCGCCGAGGGTCTTGTGCGTGGTGGAGGTGACCACGTCCGCGTACGGCACCGGGTTCGGGTGCAGGCCGGCCGCGACCAGACCGGCGAAGTGCGCCATGTCCACCCACAGGTACGCGCCGACCTCGTCGGCGACCCGCCGGTACTCGGCGAAGTCCAGCTGCCGCGGGTACGCCGACCAGCCCGCGATGATCACCTTCGGCCGGTGCTCCTTGGCGAGCCGCTCCAGTTCCGCCATGTCGACCAGACCGGTCTCCGTGTCCACGTGGTACGGAACGACGTTGAACTGCTTGCCGGAGAAATTGATCTTCATGCCGTGGGTCAAGTGGCCGCCATGAGCCAGGTCCAGCCCCAGGATCGTGTCGCCGGGCTGGGCCAGCGCGAACAGAGCCGCCTGGTTGGCCGAAGCGCCGGAGTGGGGCTGGACGTTGGCGTACTCGGCGCCGAACAGCTCCTTGACCCGGTCGATGGCGATCTGCTCGGCGACGTCGACGTGCTCACAGCCACCGTAGTAACGACGGCCCGGGTAGCCCTCGGCGTACTTGTTGGTCAGCACCGAACCCTGCGCCTCCAGCACGGCGACGGGCGCGAAGTTCTCGGAGGCGATCATCTCCAGGGTCGACTGCTGACGCTCCAGCTCGGCGTCGACCGCGGCGGCCACCTCCGGGTCGAGCTCGTGCAGGGGCTGGTTGAACAGGGTCATCGGCGGTCTCCTTGGGTGTGGGCGCAGTGGGCGGCATAGGCATCTGGGGTCAGCGCGCCGGCGATGTTCTCGACCCGCAGCCGGAACAGCCAGCCGCCGGTGTAGGGGGCGGCGTTGACGACGCCGGGGTTGTCGGCCAGCGCGGGGTTGACTTCCAGGACTCGGCCCGAGGCGGGGGCGTACAGGCCGCTGACGGCGTTTCGTGACTCGATCTGCCCGCAGCTCTCCCCCGCCTCGACCCAGGTCCCGACCTCGGGCAGTCGGAGGTGGACGACGTCACCGAGGGCCTCAGCCGCGAACGCGGTGATGCCGACGGTGGCATTGCCCTCGTCCACGACCAGCCACTCGTGGTCCCAGGTGTAGCGGAGGTGCCGCGGAATGCTCATGGCGGTCTCCCCCACCGATTCCCTCGGGGCGGTCTTCCCCGCGGTCTCCAGGGAGAGTTGGGGCGCGGAGCTCATGACACGACGGCCGCGGCGGCGGGGACGAGGGTGCGGCGCAGCCGGTTGAACACCTTCGGCTGGTTGAGGGAGAGCACGGCGACGGGGGTGCCCTCGCGCCGGTAGACGGCGGTGAAGGTGCGGCTGTCGATGTCGCCCTCGACGACCTCGGGTTCGGCGCCCGGCGCGACGTATCCGGCGACCTGGATGCGTACCTGGTACTGGTCGGACCAGAAGTACGGCGGGGTGAGCGGGGCCTCGGCCGGCACACCGGTCAGCAGCGTGCGAGCGGCGGTCTTCGCCTGCTCGGTGGCGTTGTTCCAGTGCTCGATGCGGGCGTGCCGTCCCGTGAACGGGTGGGGGCAGCGGGCGACGTCACCCACGGCGACCACGCCCGGGGCACCGGTCGAGCAGCCGGCGTCGCACATCACGCCGTCGTCCACGTGCACACCGGAGCCGACGAGCCAGTCGGTGTTGGGCCGCACGCCCACGCCGGCCACGACGATGTCGGCGGGCAGCAGCCGCCCGTCCGCCAGCCGTACGCCCGTGACCCGGCCCTCGCCGATCAGTTCCGCCACGCCGGTTCCGCACTGCAGCCGGACCCCGTGATCGCTGTGCAGCGAGGAGACCACCAGCCCCATCTCGCGTCCGAGTTGACGCTCCAGGGGTACGGGGAGCGCCTCGACGACGGTGACGTGCAGTCCGAGCCGGTGCGCGGTGGAGGCCACCTCGGCGCCGATGAACCCGGCGCCGATGACGACGACGCGGGGCAGGCCGTCGAGCAGTTCGGCGCGCAGGGCCTGGGCGTCCTCCAGGGTGCGCAGGGTGTGGACGCCCGCCAGCCCGTCCGTGCCGGGGAGGGTGCGGGGGGTGGCGCCGGTCGCGATGACGATGCCGTCGGTGCGTACATGCCGTCCTCCGGCCAGGGTGACGGTGCGGGCGGCGGGGTCGAGCCGTACGGCGCGCTCGCCGAGCAGCCACTGCGCGTCCAGGACCTCGTACTCGTCCGCGTCGCCGAGCGCGAGTCCCTCGGCGTCGATGTCGCCCTTGAGGAAGTCCTTGGACAGCGGCGGGCGGTCGTAGGGAGCGTGGCGCTCCTCCCCCACGACGACGATCTCGCCGTCGTAGCCCTCTGCGCGCAGCGCGCGGACCGTGCTCAGGCCTGCCAGCGACGCTCCGACGACGGTGATGCTCCTCATGCCGGCTCCAGACGGGGTGTCTCACATGACACAACGACAATCGCTATACGCAACATGCTTTCCGCGCGGTGCGGGCATTGTCAAGGGAGGCGTCACCTATCAATTTCCGATGATGCTCGACGTTGCGCATTACGCAACCTCGGCCGGGACGGATCCCGGGTTCGTCCATGACAGCCCAATGGCCCGTCCACCTGCCGGAGGGGCCGCAACAGCAGGTGGACGGGCGGTACCGGGGGTGGGGCGGGTCAGTGTGTGGCGCTAACCCCGAGCTTGTTCTGCAGCCAGGTGTGGAACTCGCCGATGTGATGCTCGCTGGGCACCAGCACGCCGCCCTTGACGTACGCCTTCGAGCTCATCGCCGGCTGGGTGCGCTCACAGGCGTCGAAGTCCTGCTGGTTGACCCGGTGGAACAGCTCCACCGAACGCTCCACGTCCTTGCCGCTCTCCACGACGTGCGGCAGGTACAGCCAGTCACACTCGACGACCGTGCGGTCGGGTGCCATCGGGTACATCCGGTGGAAGATCACATGGTCGGGCACCAGGTTGATGAAGACCTGCGGCCGGACGGTGATCGCGTAGTAGCGGCGGTCCTGGTCCTCGGCGACGCCCGGGATGCGGTCCAGGCCCTCGGAGCCGTCGACGGTGAAGCCCTGGATCTCCTCACCGAACTCGGCACCGTGGCCGACGTAGTACTGGGCCGCATAGCCGTCCGCGAACTCCGGCAGCACTTCGGTGAGTTCGGGGTGGATGGTGGCGCAGTGGTAGCACTCCATGAAGTTCTCGATGATGAGCTTCCAGTTCGCCTTCACGTCGTACGTGATGCGCTTGCCGACGGAGAGGTTCTCGATGCCGTAGCGCTCGATCGACTCGACGTCTCCGAGCCGCTCGACGACCGCGCCCAGCACGTCCGCCTCGAAGGACGGCGGCTCGTCGGCGAGGCACACCCACACATAGCCGAGCCACTCCCGCACGTGGACGTTGATCAGGCCGTACTCGGTCCGGTCGATGTCCGGCATCGAGGTCAGGTTGGGCGCGGCGACCAGCTTGCCGTCCAGGCCGTAGGTCCAGGCGTGGTACGGACACTGGAAGGCGCGCTTGACCTCGCCGGACTCCTCGGTGCAGAGCTTGGCGCCGCGGTGCCGGCAGATGTTGAGGAACGCCTTGATCGAGCCGTCCCTCGAGCGGGAGATCAGCACGCTCTCGCGGCCCACCTGGTAGGTGCGGAAAGCGCCGGGCTTGTCCAGCTCGGCGGCGCGGGCCACGCAGAACCACATGGCCTCGAAGACCCGCTCCTGCTCCTGGGCGAAGACCTCGGGGGCGGTGTAGTACTCGCCGGACAGCGTGGGGATCAGGCTGGGCGGCAGGTTCGTGATGGTCATCGTGTCACCTTCGGAAGATGTCAGACGCGCACGCGGCGGGGATCGAACAGGGCAATGGGGTGGTCGGTGGTGCCTTCGATGGCAAGGTCGGCGAGGATCTCGCCGATGACGGGGACGAACTTGAACCCGTGGCCGGAGAAGCCGCAGGCCACGATCACCTGCGCATGTTCAGGGTGCCGGGCGAGGACGAAGTGCTCGTCCGGGGTGTTGGCGTACATGCAGGCCCGCCCCCTTCAGGAAGCGGCCGGGCAGGGTCGGGATGCGCGGGCGCAGGTAGTCGGCCATGGCCACGATCTCGTCCGGGTGGATCCGGCGGTCGAGATGGTCGGGGTCGCAGGGGCCGCCCTTGCGGAAGAAGGCGACTGTGGCGCCGCCGTCCGGGCCGTCGAGTGAGGGGAAGCCGTAGATCTGGGTGCCGTCAGGGTCCTCCCGGAGGTAGACGGAGTGCCGTTCGGCGCTGAGCGGGCGGACTCCGCCCTCGGGTTGGAACCAGTACATGACCTGGCGCTCCACCGTGACGCGCACGCCGAGGTCGGCGAGCAGCTTCGGCGCCCACGCGGGATGTCGGCGGCGCCCAGGGCCTCGTGGGCCAGGCCCCACTCGTGGGCGCTGCGCAGGGTGCCGGCCAAGGCCTCGCTGTCCTCGCGGCCGATCATGAGATCGCCGGTCTCGGTGAAGACCTCGCGCCCGGAGTCGACGGCGGGCTTCTCCCACGGTTCGCGGGCGCGCAGCAGCACCGGTACGTAGGCCGGGTCCTCGAAGTAGGCCTGCCGGTAGATACGGGAACCGCCGTGGCTGGAGCCGAGGTTGTGGGCCGGGCCGAAGCGTTCGATGCCGAGCACGCGCTGGCCGCGGGCGGCGAGGTGACCAGCGGGGTGAGGCGACGGGTGACCGTCTCGTCGTCGATGCCCTCCAGCGCGGCCCTGCCGGTGAAGTGTTCCTTGGTGCGGCGGACGGCGAAGCCGAGACCGGCCTCGTAGGGGTTGTGCTCGATCGGCGCACCGTAGCGGGCGGCCAGGGCCGGGGCGGCGCTCACGTGGTCGCTGTGGGCCTGGGTGCACACGACGGCAACCAGGCGCCGGTCGCCGACAGCGGCGGCGATCAGGCCGGGGTCGTGGGCGGCGTCGACGCCGAGGAACTCGTCGTCGACGCCGTTGAGCCAGACGTTGTTGCCGACCTGCCAGCTGCCGCCGTCCAGTTCGAAGGTGCCGGAGGTGACGAGGCGTTCGATGCGCGCGGTCACAGCACCACTACCGAGCGCAGGACGTCGCCGTGGTGCATCTTGGCGAACGCGGCCTCCACGTCGTCCAGGGTGATCGTCTCGGTGACGAACTCGCCCAGGTCGAAGCGAGCCTGGAGGTAGAGGTCGATCAGGGCGGGGAAGTCCCGGGAGGGCAGGCAGTCGCCGTACCAGGAGGACTTCAGCGCCCCGCCGCGGCCGAAGAGGTCCAGCAGGGGCAGGTCGAGGGTCAGCTCCGGGGTGGGGACGCCGACCAGGACGGCGGTACCGGCCAGGTCGCGGGCGTAGAAGGCCTGCTCGAAGGTCTCGGGGCGGCCGACCGCGTCCACGACGACGTCGGCGCCGAAGCCGCCGGTGAGTTCACGGATCGCCTCGACGGCGTCGGTCCTGGAGGAGTCGACGGTGTCGGTGGCGCCGAACTGCTCGGCCCACTTGAGCTTCCGCTCGTCGACGTCCACGGCAATGATGCGGGAGGCGCCGGCCACCTTGGCGCCCGCGATCGCTGCCATGCCCACGCCGCCGCAGCCGATCACCGCGATCGAGTCACCGCGGCCGACACCGCCGGTGTTGACCGCGGCACCGAACCCGGCCATCACCCCGCAGCCGAGCAGACCGGCCGCGGCGGGCGAGGCGGCCGGGTCGACCTTGGTGCACTGGCCGGCGGCGACCAGGGTCTTCTCAGCGAAAGCGCCGATGCCGAGGGCCGGGGAGAGCGGGGTGCCGGCGAGGGTCATCGGCTGCGTGGCGTTGTGGGTGGCGAAGCAGTACCACGGCTTGCCCTTGCTGCAGGCCCGGCAAGCGCCGCAGACGCCACGCCAGTTGAGGATGACGAAGTCGCCGGGCGCGACGTCGGTGACGCCCTCGCCGACCGCCTCGACGACACCCGCCGCCTCGTGGCCGAGCAGGAAGGGGAACTCGTCGTTGATCCCGCCCTCGCGGTAGTGCAGGTCGGTGTGGCACACGCCGCAGGCCTGCACCCGCACCAGCGCCTCACCGGGGCCGGGGTTCGGCACCAGGATGGTCTCCACCGAGACCGGTGCGCCCTTCTGCCGGGCGACGACGGCGCGTACCTCGTGTGTCACGGTCGATCTCCTCGTCGAGGGGACGGCCGAATGCGATCTTCGGGATCTTCGGCCTGATGTTCTGGACGGCGGGGGACATCGATCGCTCCCCGGAGCGATCGACGAGGGAGGGAGAGAGGTTCCCCGGGCCCGGGCGGAGCCCGCTGCCCGGGGCCGAGCGCGGCCATCGGTTGTGTATTGCGCAACTCTCTTCGCTATAAGCAACGATCGACCAAAACTGTCTCCCTGCGGACACTCACTGTCAAGGGGTTGGCCGAGCGAAGTTGCCATCCCGGCGGAAAACGGACGCCCGACACCCACTGACACGACGTCGCCCATCCACGGACATGCCCAACCTGAACGAAGGCCCGATCATCGAGCAGGACGTGGTCCGCGTGGACCACTCGCGCGGCCCCGACGAGCTGGTGACCATCGGCCGTGACGGTGAGGCACAGGTGCCCGCCCGCGCCGTCGGGTGGCACAGCGAGAGCCGTGTGCCGGTCAACGGGAACTGCACGGTCGTCTTCCGCTGAGGAACGGACACCCCTAGAGTGCGCGGAGACTGTCGGCAGCAAGTACCCAACCGGCCTTCTGCCCGGTCGCCGCGGCCCCCCGTGACGCACCGAGGAATGCGTATAGTTGCGCTATGAGCAACTACGCCGCAGATAGCGAAACAACAGGTACCTCGGTGAACGGCGTGCAGTCCGTCGACCGCGCCGTCAGCGTCCTGGAGATCCTCGCCCAGCGCGGCGAGGCGGGCGTCAGCGAGGTGGCCGCCGAGATCGACGTGCACAAGTCGACCGCGTTCCGTCTGCTCGGGGCCCTGGAGGCGCGTGGCCTGGTCGAGCAGACCGCCGAACGGGGCAAGTACCGGCTGGGCTTCGGGATCGTGCGCCTGGCCGGCGCGGTCACGGGGCGCCTGGACATCACCCAGCAGGGCCGGCCGGTGTGCGAGCGACTCAGCGAGGAGATCGGCGAGACGGTCAACATCGCGGTCCTGCAGGAGCACTACGCCGTCAACCTCTACCAGGTGCGCGGCCCGGGCGCGGTCGGCACGCACAACTGGGTCGGGCAGCTGACCCCGTTGCACGCCACGTCCAGCGGCAAGATACTCCTGGCCCACCTCTCGGAGAAGGAGCGCGCCGACGTGCTCGCGGCTTCGGGGACGCAGAAGCTGACGCCGCACACCCTGACCGCCAGGGCGAAGCTGGAGAAGGATCTCGCCGAGGCGCGGAAGCGGGGGTATGCGGTGGCGCTGGAGGAACTCGAGATCGGGTTGCACGCCATGGCCGCCCCGATCCGCTCCCGCGACGGCGAGGTGATCGCCGCCCTCAGCGCTTCGGGCCCCACGTACCGCTTCACCGAGGAACGCATCCACGAGCTCGCACCTGCGCTGATCCGGGGCGCGGAGGAGGTCAGCCGCCGGATGGGTTACCTGGGCCGAACTGCACAAGGAGGCTCAGCCCAGCGGTGACCGGGTCGAGGCCGCCGCCTCGACGCCCCAGCGGGCCGTCACGCGTACCGCGTCGGCCGTGGAGGCGACATCGTGCACGCGCAGGCACCAGATCCCCTGCGCGGCGGCGAGCACGGACACGGCGGTGGTGGCGGCGTCGCGCAGCCGCGCGGGGCGGGGTTGTCCCGTCGCCCGGTCGGCCAGCAGACTGCCCAGGAACGACTTGCGTGACGCGCCCACG
Organism: Streptomyces bullii; assembly: GCF_042657145.1. NCBI lineage: Bacteria > Bacillati > Actinomycetota > Actinomycetes > Kitasatosporales > Streptomycetaceae > Streptomyces > Streptomyces bullii. Next base: position 351,127 of record NZ_JBHSNY010000009.1, on the reverse strand, counting down.
AGGACGGGGTGGCCGAGGGCCATGACGTCCCCGAGGCACCCCAGGAGCTCCCAGTTGTGGTCGGGCGTCTTGGCGAAGCCCAGCCCGGGGTCGACGACCAGACAGCCGGGCGCTATGCCCGCCTCCAGCGCGGCGTCGATTCTGAGGCGCAACTCGTCGAGCACATCGGTGACGACGTCGTCGTAGACCGCGTGCGCCTGCATTCCGGCGGAGTGTCCACGCCAGTGCATGACGACGTAGGGCGTCCCCGCCCGGGCCATCAACGGCAGCATCGCGGGGTCGGCAAGGCCCCCTGAGACGTCGTTGACCAGCCGCGCACCCGCGTCCAGCGCGCGTGCGGCGACCTCGGCCCGCATGGTGTCCACACTCACGATCGCGCCCGCCGCGGCGAGCTCCCGGACGACGGGCAGGACGCGTCGCAGTTCCTCCTCGACCGGCGGGCGTACCGCGCCGGGGCGGGTCGACTCACCGCCCACGTCCACGATGTCCGCGCCCTGTTCGAGCAGCGCGAGCCCGTGCGCGACGGCCGCGTCCGCTGCGAACGACAGCCCGCCGTCGGAGAACGAGTCCGGGGTGACGTTCACGACGCCCATGACCAGCGTCCGGCCGGGTGCGGGCAGCCCGTCCGGGTGGAGTGCGGGCATCCCCGGGTGCAGTGGGGTGGTGGTGTCAGCCGTGACGGTCACAGGGTCCAGCCTTCGAAGCATGTGAAGAGACGTGCGGCACAAAGCCCTGTGGGAGCTCCTCGGGGGAGCTGCCACAGGGGGGACGGGACAACCCGCCCAGGACGCTCAGACGTATTCCGTCGCCGCGTCGAGCAACCAGTCCGCCAGATAGCCGGCGAACGTCGAGCGCACCAGAACCCAGAATCCGGCCCTCGGTTCGTCCCGGGCGACCAGGACGACCTGTGTGCGGCCCAGCGTCGTCTGGGCGCAGCGTCCGGCGCCGAAGACCCGCGGATGCAGGTCCAGCGGACAGCCGTGGGCCAGCAGGTCCTGGGCGCGAGGGCCCGAGACCAGGAGCGTGGTGCGCTGCGCGGAGACGTCGGTGACCGAGACGGGCTCGGCGCCCGCGGCCTCCCGGATCCGGCTCTCCAGGTCCCGCTCGCTGCCCGGCGGTCCCACCAGCAGCCACTCGTCCGGGCCGAGCCACAGCGCGGTCAACTCCCCCGCGCGGACTACGGTGTTGGGCTGGAGCGGCAGTTGCAGGTCCAGGGTCAGCCCGACGGCTTCCGCCGCGGCTCCCTTGGCGTCCAGACGCACGTTGAGCTGGGCCAGGAAGGGAAGTTCGGCCAGCCGGATCGCACCCCCGGACGCGTGGGTCGCGGTGGCCAGACGGTCGGTGACGCGCGACAGCGGGCTGCGGAGCGGGGCGGTAAGGGCGGTCTCAGCCATCGCGGCGTGCTCCCTCGGGGTCGTAGAGGACAGGGCTGGCCACGGTCACCGGCACCAGTTGGTCACCGACGGGGGCGTACAGCCGCTCGCCGATGCGGTCCCGGCCGCCCTTGATCAGGGCGAGCGCGAACGTCCGGCCCAGGGCGGCGCTGCGGTAGCTGGACGTGACATGGCCGAGCATGGGGACGGGCGGGGCCGGCAACACACCGTCGGCGACCAGGTGGGTGCCCTCCGGGAGGAAGGTCCCCGGGTCCTCGGGGAGCAGGCCGACCAGGTGCTTGCGGTCCGGGCGGGACGTGTCGGCGCGGGCGTGGGACCGCTTGCCGATGAAGTCCGGCTTCTTCTTCGACACCACCCAGCTCATGCCGAGGTCCTGGGGGGTGACGGTGCCGTCGGTGTCCTGGCCGATGATCGGGTAGCCCTTCTCGGCACGCAGGACGTGCATGGTCTCCGTACCGTACGGGGTGATGCCGTACGGGGCGCCGGCCTCGTACACCGCCTCCCACAGAGCGAGGGCCTGCCACGGTGACACGTTGATCTCGAAGGCGAGTTCACCGGAGAAGCTGATCCGGCAGACCCGGGCCTCGATGCCCGCGACGGTCGTCTCCCGCCAGGCCATGAAGGGGAAGTCCTCGTTGGCCACGGCGAGTTGGGGCGCGAGCGAACCGAGGACCTCGCGGGACTTCGGGCCGACCAGGGCGATCGTGGCCCACTGCTCGGTCACGGAGGTGCAGTGGACCTTCAGCTCGGGCCACTCGGTCTGGAGCCACTCCTCCATCCAGTCGAGTACGGCGGCGGCGTTGCCCGTCGTCGTGGTGACCAGGAAGCGCTCCGGGGCGACGCGGATGACCGTACCGTCGTCGAAGACCATGCCGTCCGGGCGGCACATGACGCCGTAGCGGATCATGCCGACCTTCAGGGTGCTCATCATGTTGGTGTAGAGACGGTCCAGGAAGACGCCGGCGTCCGGGCCCTGTACGTCGATCTTGCCGAGCGTGGAGGCGTCCATGAAGCCGACGCTCTCGCGGGTGGCGGCGCATTCGCGCAGCACAGCCGCTTCCATGTCCTCGCCGTCCTGCGGGTAGTACCAGGGGCGCTTCCACTGGCCGACGTTCTCGAAGAGCGCGCCGTGCGCGACGTGCCACTCGTGGATAGCGGTCGTGCGGACCGGGTCGCTCAGCGCGCCTCGGTCGCGGCCCGCGAGGGCGGCGAAGGAGACCGGGGTGTACGGCGGACGGAACGTCGTGGTGCCGAGCGCCGAGATGTCCACGCCGAGCAGTTCGGCGACGACACCGCTGGCCAGGACGCCGGAGGTCTTGCCCTGGTCGTTGGCCGTGCCGGCCGTGGTGTAGCGCTTGGTGTGCTCTACCGAGTGCAGGCCGGCGCCGGTCGCGCGGGCCAGGTCGTCGACCGTGACGTCGCGCTGGAGGTCGACGAAACGGGGGCCTTCCGCGTCGCCCGGGACGACGTACACGTGCATCGGCGGCGTCTGCCGCGGCTGCGCGGGCACCTCCGGGAGGCGCGGCGCCTCGGGGGTGTAGCCCTCCGCCTCGACGGCGCGGGCACCGGCGGCCGCGCCCTGTGCCAGGACGGTGGCCGGGTCGAGGGCACCGCTCGCGCTGCCGACGACCTCGACCGCCTGGCGGGTGGTGTCGGGGACGAAGGAGCCCAGCGTGTCGTCGTAGCGCAGCTTGCCGCCCGACTGGCTGAACAGGTGCGCCACCGGGTTCCATCCGCCGGAGACCAGCAGCAGGTCGGCGGCGAACTCCCGCCGTCCCGCGGACTCTCCGTACGGCGCCACGGTCACGGCGGAGAGGCGGGCCTCGCCCTCCGTGCCGGTGACGGCGTGCCCGGCCAGCACCTCGATGCCGGCCGCCCTCGCGCGCTCGGCCCACTCGCCCGGTTCGGGGCGGGTGTCGACGATCGCCGCGATGGCCAGGCCGGCCGAGGCAAGGTCCAGCGCCGCCGCGTACGCGCTGTCGTTGGTCGTGAAGACGACCGCGTGGCGGCCGGGCAGGGCGCCGTGGCGGTTGACGTGGGTGCGGGCCGAGGAGGCCAGCATCACGCCGGGGCGGTCGTTGTCCGCGAAGGCCAGCGAGCGCTCGTGGGCGCCGGTGGCGAGGACGACTCGGCGGGCGCGGATGCGCCAGACACGTTCGCGGGAGACGTTCTCGGGGGCGTCGGCGCCGAGGTGGTTGGTGCGGCGTTCGACGGCGAGGAGGTGGTTGTCGTCGTAGTAGCCGAAGACGGTGGTGCGGGGCAGGACGCGGACCTCGGGGGCGGCGTCGAGCTGCTCGGTCACCTCCCGCACCCAGTCGAGGTGTTCGGCCGTGCCCAGGAGGCTGCCGCCGGGTTCCGGCTGGTCGTCGGCGAGGATGACGCGGGCGCCGCTGTTCGCTGCCGCCGCCGCTGCCGCGAGGCCGGCCGGGCCGGCGCCCACGATCAGCAGGTCGCAGTGGGCGTGTACGGCGTCGTAGCGGGCCGGGTCGGGTTCCGTGGCGAGGCGGCCCTGGCCGGCGAGGCTGGTGGCCACGAGGCCGTCGTAGAGCTCGACGGTCGTGGCGGGGAGCATGGGCTCCGGGAAGGGCTCCTCGATCTGGATGACCGCGTTGGGCTCTTCGACGCCGGCGGAGAAGATGCCTCGGGGGCGGCCGAGCTTGATGCTGGTGCCTGCCTGGATGACGCCGTTGGCGAGGAGGGCGGAGGCGAGGGTGTCGCCTCGGAAGCCTCGGTATTCGGTGCCGTCGAAGGTGAACGTGAGGGGGGTGTCGCGGTCGATTCGGCCGCGGGTGGGGTGGCGGAACGGATTGGTCTCGCCCCCGCCGCCCCTACCCTTCCCGCCCTGAAGGGGCTCCGCCCCTTCGACCCCGCTGGGGGCTGCGCGCCCTGACCCCCCTTCGGCCTGAACGGCCTCGTCCTCAAACTCCCCCAGCGGGGGGACCCCCAGACGGGCTGAAAGAACTGGTCTCGGCTCCAGCGTTGCCGGGCGTTCCTCTCCCGACCTGTACACCGTCAGGATCTCGTTCGTCGACGTGTCCCGTACGGCGTTGAACCAGCGGCGGCAGCCCGCCGTGTGGCTCCAGCGCTCGGCGAAGGGGCCCTTCGGGTTGTCGCGGAAGAACAGGTAGCGGGCCCACTCCTCGTCGGAGAGGGACGCCGGGTCCTCCGGGTACGGCACGTGGGCCTGGCCGCCGTAATGGAACTCGGCCTCGTCACGGGGCCCGCACCACGGGCAGGGGATGAGCAGCATGGGTTCGGCTCCCTAGTGGGCCACCGCGGCCGCGCCGTGCTCGTCGACGAGCGCGCCGGTGGTGAAACGGTCGAGCGAGAAGGGGGCGTTGAGGGCGTGCGGGGTGTCGTTGGCGATGGTGTGGGCGTAGACCCAGCCGACTCCGGGGGTGGCCTTGAAACCTCCCGTGCCCCAGCCGCAGTTGAGATAGAGGTTGTCGACGGGGCTGAGCCCGATGATCGGTGAGGCGTCGGGGCTGACGTCCACGATGCCGCCCCAGGTGCGCAGCACGTGGGCACGGGCGAAGACCGGGAACAGCTCCAGGGCCGCCGACATCTGCTCTTCGATGATGTGGAAGGCACCGCGCTGGGTGTACGAGTTGTACGCGTCGATGCCCGCGCCCATGACCAGCTCACCCTTGTGCGCCTGGCTGACGTACACGTGGACGGCGTTGGACATGACGACCGTGGGGTGCACCGGCTCCAGAAGCTCCGACACGAGGGCCTGCAACGGGTGGCTCTGGACGGGGAGCTCGATGCCCGCCATGGCGGCGAGGACCGAGGTGTGGCCCGCCGAGCAGAGCGCCACCTTGCCGGCCGCGATGGGGCCGAGGTCGGTCTGGACACCGACCACGCGGTTGCCGACCACGTCGAGGCCGGTGACCTCGCAGTTCTGGATGATGTCGACCCCGGCGGCGTCCGCCGAGCGGGCCAGGCCCCAGGCGACGTAGTCGTGCTTGGCGATGCCCGCGCGGGGCTGGTACGTGGCCCCCAGGACCGGGTAGCGCACGTCCTGCGAGATGTTGACGATCGGGCAGACTTCCTTGACGCCGTCCGCGTCGAGCCACTCCGCGTCCACACCGTTGAGGCGGTTGGCCTCGACGCGGCGCACGCTGTCGCGGACGTCCTGGAGGCTGTGCGCCAGGTTCAGCACGCCGCGCTGGGAGAAGAGGATCGGGTAGTCGAGCTCCTCCGCCAGGCCCTCCCAGAGCTTGAGGGCGTGCTCGTAGATGCCGGCGCTCTCGTCCCACAGATAGTTGGAGCGGATGATCGTGGTGTTGCGGGCCATGTTGCCGCCCGCGAGCCAGCCCTTCTCCAGCACCGCGACATTGGTGATGCCGTGGTTCCTGGCGAGGTAGTGCGCGGTGGCGAGGCCGTGGCCGCCGCCACCGACGATCACCACGTCGTACGACTTCTTGGGCTCGGGATTACGCCACAGGAAGTCGGGGTGGTCAGGGAGATCGGCGCCGGGGGTGCGGGGGCTCATCGGACGTCTCCGTCTTCTGAAAGGGCGTCTGCGAGGTGCGGATGCTGCGGGTACTTGGGGGCGTGCGCGTTCATATCGCGGTGGCGTTCCTCTCGGCGGCCTCGACGACGTTGGCCAGCAACATCGCCCGGGTCATGGGGCCCACGCCGCCGGGCATGGGCGCGATCCATCCGGCGACCTGGGCGGCATCCGGGTGGATGTCGCCGACCAGGCCCTGGTCGGTGCGGGTGATGCCGACGTCCAGGACCGCGGCGCCGGGGCGCAGCATGTCCTTGGTGACCAGTCCGGGCGAGCCGGCGGCGGCGATGACGATGTCCGCCTCACGGACGTGCCAGGCAAGTCCCTTGGTGCCGGTGTGGCACAGGGTCACGGTGGCGTTCTCGGAGCGGCGGGTGAGGAGGAGGCCGATCGGGCGTCCGACGGTGATGCCGCGACCGATCACGCACACCCTCGCCCCGGCGAAGGGCACCTCGTGGCGGCGGAGCAGCTCGACGATGCCGCGCGGGGTGCACGGCAGCGGGGCCTCGACGCCCAGGGTGAGCCGGCCGAGGTTGACGGGGTGCAGCCCGTCGGCGTCCTTGGCGGGGTCCATGCGCTCCAGTACGGCGTTGGTGTCCAGGTGGCGCGGGAGCGGGAGCTGGACGATGTAGCCGGTGCAGGCGGGGTCGGCGTTGAGCTCGTCGATCGTCTCCTCGACCTGCTGCTGGGAGGCGTCGGCGGGCAGGTCCCGGCGGATGGAGGCGATGCCGGCCTGGGCGCAGTCGCGGTGCTTTCCGGCGACGTAGGCATGGCTGCCCGGGTCGTCGCCGACCAGGACGGTGCCGAGGCCCGGCGGGCGGCCGTTCGTGGCCGTCAACTTCGCCACGCGCTCCGTGAGTTCGCGGCGGATGTCGGCGGCGGTCGCCTTGCCGTCGAGCAGCTGTGCGTTCACCGGCGGTGTTCCTTCCCTCGGAGTCGACGCGGGATGTCAGCCACGGAGGCGGGACATGGTGGGGTCGAACAGGGGCTCCTCGGCGACGACCGCTTCGACGCGCTGGTCGAAGTAGCCGATCTGCAGGGGCGTGCCGGGCGTGGTCAGGTCGGCCGGGAGCCAGGCGTACGCGATGCCCTTGTCGATGGTGTAGCCGTAGGCGGCGCTGGTGACGTAGCCGACCGCTCGGCCGCCGTCGTACACCGGCTCCTTGCCCAGGACGACAGCGTGCGGGTCGTCGATCGTGAGGCAGGTCAGCTTCCGCCGTACGTTCTCCTTGCGGCGCTCCAGTGCGGCCTTGCCGATGAAGTCGTCCTTGTCGAGCTTGACGGCGAAGCCGACGCCGGCCTCGTACGGGTCGTGCTCGTAGGTCATGTCGGTACCGAAGGAGCGGTAGCCCTTCTCCAGGCGGAGGCTGTTGAAGGCGCCTCGGCCCGCGATGACGCCGCCCAGCGGCTTCGCCGCCTGCCACAGGGTGTCCCACAGTTTCAGGCCCTGGTCGGCGGTGGTGTACAGCTCCCAGCCGAGTTCACCGACGTACGACAGGCGCATCGCCGTCACCGGGACGCTGCCGATGTAGGCGCGCTTGGCGCGGAAGTACTTGAGGCCGTCGTTGGTGAAGTCCTCATCCGTCAGCGGCTGGAGGACCTTGCGGGCCAGCGGGCCCCACAGGCCGATGCAACAGGTGCCGGGGGTGATGTCGCGGACCTGGACCGTGCCGTCGGCGGGGAGGTGGCGGGTGAACCAGTCGAGGTCGAGGTTGCCGTTGGCGCCGACCTGGAAGAGGTCGCGGGCGAGGCGGGCGACGGTGATGTCACTGCGGATGCCGCCGTCGTGGTCGAGGAGCAGAGTGTACGTGACCGAGCCGACCGACTTGGCGACCTTGCCGGTGCACAGGCGCTCCAGGAACTCGGCGGAGCCGGGGCCGCTGACCTCCAGGCGCTTGAGGGCCGTCATGTCGTACATCGCGACGGTCTCGCGGGTGACCTGCGCCTCGGCGCCGACGATGGGCGACCAGAACTGGGCGGCCCAGTCGTTCGGGGTGGGGATGGAGCGGCCCTCGACCAGCTTCGCGTTGGCCTCGTACCAGTGCGGGCGCTCCCAGCCGTTCGCCTCCAGGAAGAAGGCGCCCAGCTCCTGCTGGCGGGAGTGGAAGGGGCTGGTGCGGATCGGGCGCGGGTCGCCGGACGGCTGGAGGGGGTGGAGGATGTCGTAGACCTCGACGAAGTTCTGGCAGTCGCGGGCCAGGACGTACTCCGGGGACAGCTGGTGCGGCTCGAAGCGGTTGACGTCGCACTCGTGCAGGTCGAAGGACGAGCAGTGGCCGTCGACCAGCCACTCGGCCATGGCCCGGCCGACGCCCGCGGAGTGGGTCACCCACACGGCTTCGGCGACCCAGAAGCCCTTGACGTCCGGGGACTCGCCGAGCAGCGGGAAGTTGTCGGTGGTGAAGGAGAACAGGCCGTTGATGCCCTCCTCGACCTTGGCCTCCTGCGTGGCGGGGAGGAGGGACTGGGTCTCGGTCCAGGCGGGCTCGAAGTCCTCCTCGGTGAACTTCAGGATCGACGGCATCTCGTCGGCCTCGTCCACGGAGAGGATGTCGTCGGCGGAGATCGGCATCGGACGGTGGCCGTAGTAGCCGATGCCCAGGCCGTCGAAGCGGTCACGGTAGTAGAGGTCGGCGTCCTGGTGGCGCAGGATCGGGCGGACCGCCTCCTCCGTCTGCCCCGCGAGGGCCGGGACGGGGCCGGTCCAGGCGAGCTGGTGGGCCAGCGGGGTCAGCGGCAGGTTCATGCCGACCATGCGGGCGATCTTCGGGCCCCAGATGCCGGCGCAGCACACCACGATGTCGGCTTCCAGATCGCCCTGGTCGGTGCGGACGCCCGTCACCTCGCCGTCGGCCGTCAGGACGTCGAGGACCTCGTGGCGGGCGAGGAAGCGTACGCCGCGCTCGGTGGCCCGGCGGATCTGGGCCTCGACGGCGAGGACCGCCTTGGCGAGGCCGTCGGTCGGGACGAGGAGGCCGCCGAGGACCTTGTCGCGGTTGACCAGCGGGTGCAGCTCGACGCACTCGTCGGCGGTCAGGATCCGTGACTCGATGCCCCAGGCGGTGATCCAGCCGTGCCGGCGGTGCAGTTCGGCGAGGCGCTCCGGCGTGGTCGCCACCTCGAGCCCGCCGACCTGAAGGAAGCAGGGCTTGCCGTCGACGTCGAGGGAACAGAACTTCTCGACGGTGTAGCGGGCCAGTTCCGTCATGGTCTTCGAGGAGTTCGTCTGGAAGACCAGGCCAGGGGCGTGCGAGGTCGAGCCCCCGGTGGCCGGGAGCGGCCCCTGGTCGACCACGGTCACCTCGGTCCAGCCCCGCGCCGAGATCTCGTCCGCGAGCGCCGCGCCGACGACTCCCGCTCCGATGATGACCACACGCGGTCCCGCCATCGCCGCACCTCCGGTTGAGTTGCTTTCTGCGCAACCTGATTCAGGTTGCGCAACTCAATGTGCCTGCCGTGCAGGTGGGTGTCAAGAGGTCCGGTGACGTCGGAGAACGGCTCGGAAAACAGCAATGCCCGGTGGGCGGTGCGCGTCCGTGCGCACCGCCCACCGGGCATCCGTGAAGGCCCTACTTGATCCAGGCGTCCACCTTGTCGCGGTTGGCCTCGACCCACTTCTTGGCCGCCGCCTCGGGCTTCATCTTGTCCACCGCGATGTACTTGGCCACGGTGTTCTGGTCGTCGTTCGTCCAGTTGAAGTTCTTCACCAGGTCATAGGCGGGGCTGCCCGACTTGGCGAACTTGGCGCTGACGATCTTGTCCAGGTCGTACACCGGGTAGTCGCACGCGACCTTCTCCGCGTCGGCGTCGCAACCCTCCTTGTACTCGGGCAGCTTGACCTTCACCAGCGGCACCTCGGACAGGAACCACTGCGGCTCGTAGAAGTAGCCGATCACCCACTTCTTGTTCTTCTCGGCGTCCCGGTAGGCCTGGATGAGGGCGGTCTCGCTGCCCGCGTACACCACCTTGAAGTCCAGCTTCAGGTTCTTCACCAACGCCTCGTCGTTGGTGACGTACGACGGGTCACCGTCGAGGAGCTGACCCTTGCCGCCCGACTCGGAGGTCTTGAAGTTCGCCGCGTACTTGTTGAGGTTCTTCCAGTCGGTGATGTCCGGGTGGGCCTTCGCCAGCCACGGCGGTACGTACCAGCCGATGACGCCCTTGTTGCCGGTCGAGCCGGCCGAGACGGCGGTCTTCTGGTCGGTGATGTACTTCTTCTTCAGGTCGTCGTGACCCCAGTTCTCCAGGACGGCGTCCACCTCGCCCGTCCCGAAGCCCTGCCAGGCGATCTCCTCCTTCAGGTCCTTCTGGTTGACCTTGCAGCCGAGATCGTGTTCCGCGACGTAGGCGACGACCGCCGCGTCCGCCTCGTAGCCCACCCACGGGTTGACCGCGAGGTTGAAGGTGCCGCATTTGCCGTCGCTGCCGGCACCCGCGGAGCTGTCACCGACCTTCGCACCGCCGCAGGCGGTGAGGGTGAGGCCGAGGACCGCTATGCCGGCCGCGCCGACTCTCCACTGTGTTGCTTGCCTTGCCATGGTCAGTGAACTCCTTACGCGCTGGTACGCCGCGCCGCTGCCTGAGTGATCCGGTCGAACATGACTCCGAGAAGGACGATGGCGAGCCCGGCGGCGAGCCCCTTCCCGAACAACTGACCCTGCGAGAAGCCGGCCACGACGTCGTAGCCGAGGGCGCCCGCGCCTACCAGGCCGCCCACCACAACCATCGACAGCACGTAGATCAGGCCCTGGTTGGTCGCGAGGGTCAGGGCGCTGCGTGCCATCGGCAGCTGGACCTTGGTGATGACCTGCCAGGTGCTGCACCCGGCGGAGGTGGCCGCCTCCACGGTGGTCTCGGGCACGGCCCGGATCCCGTCCGCGATGATCTTCATCGCGACGGGCGCTCCGTAGACGATCGCGGCGACGATGGCCGTGAAGCGCGTGGGCCCGAACAGCGCGAGGAACGGCACGAGATAGACGAACGGCGGCATGACCTGGGCCGCGTCCAGGCTGGGCCGGATCAACCGGTCCACGAGCGGACTGCGTCCCATCCACACGCCGAAGACAATGCCGAGCACCATCACGAGCACCGTCGCGACGAGTGTCGACGCGAGCGTCGTCATGGCATCCGACCACACGCCGGTGCCGACCAGCAGGCCCACGCACACGGCCGTGGTGCCCCCGGACTTCCAGCCGCCGAGCACCACGCCCAGCGCGATCAGCACCGCGCCGACGAGCCACCACGGGGAGTCGGTGACCAGCGTCTGGAACGGGTTGAGCAGGCCGTTGGTAATGGCGTCGCGGATCGCGTTGGTGAGACCGGACAGGTTGTCCTGCGCCCAGGTGGTCCCGCTGTCCGCGGCGCTCGCGATGTGGCTGCCGATGGTGCCGTCGCCGGGGAACTCGGCCGCCCACAGGTAGGTGTGCGACAGGTAGATCAGGACCGCGGTGACCGCCGCGCCGGCTCCCAGCAGGGGCCGCCGCCACGTCACCAAGCGGTTCTTCGAACGCCGTGCATTCTCTTCCCGTGCGGCGGCCGCGGTCGTGACCCGGTCCAGGACGATCGCCATGACGACGATGGCGAGACCCGCGTTGAAGGCCGTGCCGACGTCGAGCGACTGAAGTGCCTGGACGACGACCGCGCCGAGGCCGGGCGCGTTGATCAGGGCTGCGATGGTCACCATGGCCAGGGCGGCCATGATGGTCTGGTTGACGCCCATCACCACGGTCCGCTTGGACATCGGCAGCAGGACCTTCAGCAGCGACTGCCGGCGTGTGGCGCCCAGTGAGTCGGCCGCCTCGACTGTCGTGGCGGGCACGTTCCGGATGGCGTGCGCGGTGATCCGGATCGCCGGAGGGGCCGCGTAGATGACGGTGGCGATGGTGGCGGAGGCGCCGCCGATGAGGAAGAACAGGGTCAGCGGGGCCAGGTAGACGAAGGTCGGCATCGTCTGCATGAAGTCCAGGAACGGCGTCATGATCCGGTTGAACCGGTCGGACAGCCCCGCCCACACACCCAGCGGGAGCGCGAACAGCAGCGCCACGAACACGGCGCACGGGATGAGCGCCAGGGTGTCCATGCTCTCCTGCCACAGGCCCTGCAGTCCCATGAAGGTGAACCCGGCCACCGCCAGCAGCGCGACCCGCCAGTTGCCCACGGCCCAGGAAATGTAACCGGCGATGCCGACGACACCGAGCCAGCCGATCTGCGGGACCGGGCGGGCGCCGGTCGGCTGGGAGATCAGCTCCTGGATGAAGATCACCAGGTGGTCGATGACCAGCCGGATCTCGTTGAAGAAGTACAGGAAGAGCGGGTTGGAGTTGCGGTTGGCCCCGATGGAGTCGTTGACGTCGTTGATCCACCGGTGCAGATCGGTGAGGTCGGCCGCCGCCAGGGCGAGGGTCTGCTTGCCGCGCAGGACGAGGAACAGCACCAGCCAGACGACCAGGATGGCGCCGACCACCATGGACCGGCTGATCTTGCGTGTCTCTTGGACAGGAGCAGCCGGCTCGGCTGCCTGTGTCTTCTCGGGTTTCTCGACGGCGACGGTCATCACGCGCCGCCTTCCTGTCCGGCGACCACCGCGAGGATCTCCTCGTCGCCGACGATGCCGAGCAGCCTGCCGTTCTCGACGACCTTGACCGGCCTGTCGGCCGCGAGGACCGCCCGGGTGGCCTCCTTCACCACGACGTCGGGACCCAGCTCGGGACCGTCCAGTTCGTCGCCGTCCTCCCGCGGGCGCATGATCCACCGCAGGGTGAGCACGTCGCCGCGGGGCACGTCCTTGACGAACTCGCGCACGTAGTCGTCGGCCGGGGCGCCCACCAACTCGTCGCCCGTGCCGCACTGGACCATCTTGCCGTCGCGCATGATGAGGATGCGGTCGCCCAGTTTGAGGGCCTCGGAGAGGTCGTGGGTGATGAACACCATCGTCTTGCCGACCTCGTGGTGCAGGCGGATGACCTCGTTCTGCATGTCACGGCGGATCAGCGGGTCGAGCGCCGAGAACGGCTCGTCGAAGAAGAGCACGTCCGGATCACCGGCCAGCGCCCGGGCCAGGCCCACGCGCTGCTGCATACCGCCCGACAGCTGGTCGGGATAGGAGTTCTCGTAGCCCGCGAGGCCGACCAGCTCGACGACCTCCTGGGCCCGCCTGGTGCGCTCGGCCCTGCCCATGCCCCGGATCTCCAGACCGAACGCCACGTTGTCCACGACACGGCGGTGGGGCAACAGACCGAAGTGCTGGAAGACCATGGAGAACTTACGGCGACGCAGGTCGCGCAGCCGCCTGTCGTCCGCCTGACGGATGTCCTCACCCTCGAAGACGACCTCACCGGCGGTGGGTTCGATCAGCCGGGTCAGACATCGCACCAGCGTGGACTTGCCCGATCCGGACAGGCCCATCACGACGAAGACCTCGCCGGGGGAGACGTCGAAGTGGACGTCGCGTACGGCAGCGGTGCATCCGGTGCGGTCCATGAGCTCGCGGCGGGTGAGCCCGCACAACTCCTCGGAGTCCGGCACCTGGTCGGCCTTCGGCCCGAACACCTTCCACAGCCTGCGCACGGAGATGACCGGGGTGGAGCCCGAGTCCTGGGGCGTGCCGCGCCGCTGCGGCACCTCGGTCTGTGTGGTCACGGTCGACCTTCTTTCGGCGTTCAGCCGCGGAACCAGTGCTGCGGCCGGGGTTGGATGTTCTGCCAGATGTGTTTGGGCTCTCGGTACTCGTTCAGGCCGGTCGGTCCCAGCTCCCGGCCCACGCCCGAGTGCCCGAAGCCACCCCATTCCGCTTGCGGCACATAAGGGTGGTAGTCGTTGATCCACACCGTGCCGTGGCGCAGCCGCCGGGCGACCCGCTGGGCCTTGCCGGCGTCCTGCGTCCACACGGCTCCGGCGAGTCCGTACTGGGTGTCGTTGGCGATGCGTACAGCGTCGTCCTCGTCGGTGAAGCGCTCCACCGTGAGCACGGGCCCGAACGACTCCTCGTGCACCACGCGCATGTCCTGCCGGCACTCGTCGAGCACGGTCGGCGGGTAGTAGTGGCCGTTCGCCAGCGCCGGGTCGTCGGGCCGTGCGCCACCGCAGCGCAGCACGGCGCCTTCGGCGAGGCCGGCCGCGACGTACGCCTCGACCTTCGCCAGGTGCTGTGCGGAGATCAGCGCCCCTGTCTCGGCATCGGGGTCGAAGGGGCCGCCGAGGCGGATCTGCCGGGCCCGGCGGACCACCTCGTCGACGAAGCGGTCGTGCAGACAGTCCTCGACGATGAGGCGGGCCCCGGCCGAGCAGACCTGTCCCGAGTGCAGGAAGACGGCCGTGAGGGCGAAGTCCACGGCCGTCTCGAAGTCGGCGTCGGCGAAGACGACGTTGGGGTTCTTGCCGCCGAGCTCCAGCGCGACCTTCTTCACGGTCGCGGCGGCGGTGGCCATGATGCGCTTGCCGGTCTCCAGGCCCCCGGTGAAGGAGACCATGTCGACAGCGGGGTGCTCGGAGAGGGGTGCGCCCACCTCGGGCCCGGTTCCCAGGACGAGATTGGCGGCGCCGGCCGGAAGCCCTGCCTCCTCCAGTGCCTTCATCAGCAGGATCGAGGTGGAGGGGGTCAGCTCGCTGGGCTTGAGGACAATCGTGTTGCCGGCGAGGAGCGCGGGGGCGACCTTCCAACTGGCCTGCAGCAGCGGGTAGTTCCAGGGAGTTATCAGTCCGCACACCCCGACCGGCTCGTACTCGACGCGGCTGACGGCGTCGTCCCGGCCGGTGTCGATCACCCTGCCTGCGTCGGTGCCGCCGAGCCCGCCGTAGTAGCGGAAGCAGGAGACGACGTCGGCGATGTCGTACTCGCTCTCCACCAGCCGCTTGCCGGTGTCCAGGGACTCGGCGCGGGCGAATTCCTTGGCGTCGCGCTCGATCAGGTCGGCGGTGCGCAGCAGCAGCGCGCCGCGCTCCCGCTCGGAGGTGTTCGGCCAGGGCCCCTCGTCGAAGGCCCGGCGGGCCGCGGCGATCGCCGCCTCGGTGTCGGGGCGGGTCGCCTCCGATACGGTCGCCGCGAGCGTGCCGTCAGCGGGACATCGGATCTCCCGGTGCCCGCCGGCCACCGGGTCCCGCCATTCGCCATCCACGTACAGGTCTGCCACGCGCCGAGCCTTTCAACCGAAATTCGTTGCGCATCGCGCACCCGATTGCTTGTGGTGGAACACCCTGGCGAATGCCCAGACAGACGTCAAGAGGTTGACCGGTGACGATTTGGCCATGCGATCACTTACCCGGCCACCCTTGACCGCAAGCGTCGACCCGCCGACCATGTTGCGTATCGCTCACCATGTTGTGCATTACGCACCAACGGAGGCCGCTTATGTCCCCTCGACCGCAACCTGGCCGTGAGTACGTCCTCACTCTCTCCTGTCCCGACAGCGCCGGACTGGTCCACGCAGTGAGCGGCTTTCTCGTCAGGAACTCCGGCAACATCCTGGAGAGCCAGCAGTTCGACGATCGGCTCCAGGGCCGTTTCTTCATGAGGGTCCATTTCGACGTTTCCGATCCGAACGCCGGTCTGGAACAACTGCGTTACCGGTTCGGCCCGGTGGCCCAGGCCTACGGCATCTCCTGGACCCTGAGGGAGGCCGCCACACCGACCCGGACACTGATCATGGTGTCCAAGTTCGGCCACTGCCTGAACGACCTGCTCTTCCGCCGCCGCACCGGCGCCCTCAACATCGAGATCCCCGCGATCGTCTCCAACCACCGGGACTTCGAGGGACTCGCGGAGACGTACGGCATCCCCTTCCACCACATCCCGGTGACCAAGGAGACCAAGCCCGAGGCCGAGGCCCGGCTGCTGGAGCTCGTGCGCGAGCTGGACATCGACCTGGTGGTGCTGGCCCGCTATATGCAGGTCCTCTCCGACGACCTGTGCAAGGAGCTGGACGGCCGCGCCATCAACATCCACCACTCTTTCCTCCCCAGTTTCAAGGGCGCACGCCCCTACGAGCAGGCCTACCGGCGCGGAGTGAAGCTCGTCGGCGCGACGGCGCACTATGTGACACCGGACCTGGACGAGGGCCAGATCATCGAGCAGGACGTGGTCCGGGTGGACCATTCCCTCGACCCCGGCGACCTGGTCACGGTCGGACGGGACGTCGAGGCACAGGTGCTCGCGCACGCGGTGAAGTGGCACAGCGAAAGCCGCGTGATGGTGGACGGCAACCGCACGGTGGTCTTCCGCTGAGCAGCATGCACACGGGGGCGGACCGGATTGCGGTCCCGCCCCCGTCGTATGTCCCGCCCCCACCGTATACGGCCCCGGGCGTACCGCTGGGCGGTCACCGCGGCTGCTGGAGGAAGGCGATGAGCGCGGCCGTGAGCTCCGCGGGGGCGTCCTCCTGGACGAGGTGACCCGCGCCGGCGATCGGTTCGAAGCGCGCGCCAGGGACGAGAGCGGCGAGCTCGCGCCCCTTCGCCACTGGGATCCAGGTGTCGTCCTCGCCCCAGCAGACGAGCGTGGGGACGCCGATCCCGCCGTACCGGCTCTGGATCTCGTCGGTGTACCGCTGGTCGGCCTGGGAGATCTGCCGGTAGAAGGCCGCCTGGCCGGGGCCGTCCAGCCAGGGGGCGACGAGCCGGTCGAGCACCGCGGGATGCAGGCCCGGGCTGCTGGCGGAACCGACGTACTCACGCACCAGGGCACGGTGGAGTGCGGGCGGTAACCGCTCGAAGACGTGGGGGTGCTCACCGACCAGCCGGAAGAACGGGGACCCCCACGGCGCCAGCGCCACCGGATCGACCAGCGCGAGGGCCCGGTAGCAAACGCCGTGCAGCAGGTGGGCCCGCAGCGCGACGGCGCCGCCGAAGTCGTGGGCGACGACGAGCGGATCCGCCAGTCCCCAGTGGCCCAGGAGCTCGGTGAAGACGCGTCCCTGGGCGGCGAGGGACACGTCCTGGCCCGCGGCCATCTGCGAGGTTCCGTAGCCGGGCATGTCCCAGAAGAACACCTGATGGTCGCGGGCGAGCGAGCGGGCGACGGCACGCCAGACGTACGACGAGAAGGGCGTCCCGTGCAGAAGGACGACCGCGGGCCGGCCGGGAGGGCCGAGCCGGTCCCAGTGGACGTCACCGGACGTGCTGGTGAAGGTTCGGGTCAGCTGCCAGTCGGTGTCCGTTGCCATCCTTCTCCCGGTTCAGCCGCCCAGCCGGTCCAACAGCGCGCGGCGCCACCGCTCCGTCTCGGCGATCTGGTTGAACGTGAACAGGTGCAGGCCGGCCACGCCCGCCGAGGGTGCGGTGAGCGCCTCCTGCGTGCGGGTCAGCAGCCTCTCGGGGGCATACCCACCGGGTGCCGCGAAACGCACGAACCAGGAGGCGTGCTTCGCCAGGAAGCGCGTCGACTCCCCCACCCCGATCTTCGTGGCCATCGCCAGCAGCTTCGCCCGCTGAACGGGACCGGCGACACCCACGTACAGGGGCAGGGTGACGTCCCGGCGCCGGATGCGCACGATCCACTCCCCCAGCACCCGCGGGTCGAAACAGAGGTTGCTCACGAGGTACGTGGCGTGCTCGCGCTTGTCCCACATCGCCTGGATGGTGACGTCGTCGTGGATGAGGGGATGGCTTTCGGGGTAGCCGGTGACGCCGACGTGCGCGAAGGGTCTGCCCAGCTCGCTGAGCCTGCGCAGCACCGGCAGCGCCCCGTCGTAGACCCCGGCGGGCGGGTCGGCGTCACCCGCCGGGACGAAGACGTCGTCCACGCCCGCCTCGCGCAGCCGGCCCGCGACCTCCTTGAGGTGCAGGTCGTCCCGCAGCAGCCGCGCCGGCACGTGCGGGACGACCCGGTAACCGTGCGCGGCGAGCCGGCCGGTCAGGTCGAGGGTCGGATCCAGGCCCTTGACCGGCGACGCCGTCACGGTGACGACGACGTCGCGCGGTACATGGGCGAGGACCTTGTCCTCGGTCGCCTTCCCCGGCAGTACCTCGTAGCGGACGCTGTCCAGCAGTGCCCGGAGCCCTGCGGCGGCCAACGCCTACCCCGTCTGCTTCTGGGCGTCACGGTGGCGGTAGTACGCGGCCTTCGACGGCGCGAGCGGCTCCTTGCCGAGGATCAGGTCGGCGGCCTTCTCGGCGACCATCATGACGGGAGCGTAGATGTTGCCGTTGGTGACGTAGGGCATGACGGACGCGTCCACCACGCGCAGGCCCTCCGTGCCGTGCACCCGCATGCTGGTCGGGTCGACGACGGACATCTCGTCGGTGCCCATCTTGCAGGTGCAGGACGGATGCAGGGCGGTCTCGCCCTCCTTGGCGACCCAGGCGAGGATCTCCTCGTCCGTCTGTACCGACGGTCCCGGTGAGACCTCCCCGCCGTTGTACGGGGCGAGTGCGGGCTGGTTGAGGAGTTTGCGGGCCACCCGGATCGCCTCGACCCACTCGCGGCGGTCCTGCTCGGTGGAGAGGTAGTTGAAGCGCAGCGCCGGGTGCTGGCGCGGGTCCTTGCTCTTGATCTTCACGGAGCCGATCGCGTCCGAGTACATGGGCCCGACGTGCACCTGGTAGCCGTGGTCACCGGCGGGTGATGAGCCGTCGTAGCGGACCGCGACGGGCAGGAAGTGGAACATCAGGTTGGGGTAGTCGACGTCCTCGTTGCTACGGGCGAAGCCGCCGGCCTCGAAGTGGTTGGTCGCCGCCGGACCCTTCCTGAACAGCCACTGCAGGCCGATGAAGGGGGCGCGCCACTTCGCCATGTACGGCTGCATGGAGACGGGCTGCTTGCAGGCGTACTGGACGTAGACCTCCAGGTGGTCCTGCATGTTCTCGCCGACGCCCGGGAGGTCGTGGACGACGTCGATGCCGAGGGCACGCAGTTCCTCGGCGTTGCCGACACCGGAGAGCTGCAGCAGCTGCGGGGAGTTGATGGCGCCGCCGCACAGGATGACCTCCCTGGCACGGACCTGCTGGAGGGCGCCCCGGCCGCGCTGGAACTCGACACCCACGGCGCGCTTGCCCTCGAAGAGGACGCGGGTGACGAGGGCGCGCGTCCTGACCGTGAGGTTCGGCCGCTTCATCGCGGGCTTGAGGTACGCCTTCGAGGCCGACAGCCGGCGTCCGCGATGGACATTCCGGTCGAACTTGGCGAAGCCCTCCTGCCGGTAGCCGTTGACGTCGTCCGTGGGGGCGTAGCCCGCCTCCTGCGTGGCCTTGAGGAAGGCGCCGAAGAGGGGATTGGTGGCCGGACCGCGTTCGAGCACGAGCGGGCCGTCGTGACCGCGGAACTCGTCGTCCGGGTCGGCCGCCAGACAGTTCTCCATCCGCCGGAAGTACGGCAGACAGTGGGAGTAGTCCCAGGTCTCCATGCCCGGGTCGGCCGCCCAGCGCTCGTAGTCCATGGGGTTGCCGCGCTGGAAGATCATGCCGTTGATGCTGCTGGAGCCGCCCAGCACCTTGCCCCGGGCGTGATAGATGCGCCGGCCGCCCATGTGGGGCTCGGGCTCGGATTCGTACTTCCAGTCGTAGAACCGGCTGCCGATCGGGTAGGTCAGCGCCGCGGGCATGTGGATGAACACATCCCACGGGTAGTCCGACCGGCCGGCCTCCAGGACCAGCACCCGGTTGGCCGGGTCGGCGGAGAGTCTGTTCGCCAGCGCACTGCCGGCCGAACCGCCACCGACGATGACGAAGTCGTACTGCACAGGAGCCATGGTGCCTCGTCTCGCTCGCGCCGTAGATATGCGAGGCATGCTAGACCCGGTCGCGTTATACGCACCAGGTTGCGAACCACGCAACTTCCAACATCTTGGTTTCGGTCCTGTTACTTGCAGGGGCGTTGTTTACTACGCGTATAGTTTTACTGTGAGCAACTACAGCCCTGATACAGAAACGTCGAATGCGCAGGCCGGCGGCGTGCAGTCGGTGGACCGCGCCATCAGCGTCCTGGAGATCCTCGCCCAGCGTGGCGAGGTGGGCGTCAGCGAGGTGGCGGGCGAGATCGACGTCCACAAGTCCACCGCCTTCCGCCTGCTCGGTGCCCTGGAGGCGCGCGGCCTGGTGGAGCAGGCCGGCGAGCGCGGCAAGTACCGGCTCGGCTTCGGCATCGTCCGCCTGGCCGGCGCGGTCACCGGACGCATCGACATCACCCAGCAGGGCCGCCCGGTCTGCGAGCGCCTCGCCGAGGAGATCGGCGAGACGGTCAACATCGCCGTCATGCAGGAGCACTACGCGATCAACCTGTACCAGGTGCGCGGCCCGGGCGCGGTCACCGCGCACAACTGGGTCGGCCAGCTGACCCCGCTGCACGCCACGTCGAGCGGCAAGATCCTGCTGGCCCACCTGCCCGCGAAGGAGCGCGCCGCGCTGCTGTCCGCCGCCGGCCTGAAGAAGGTCACCCCGCACACCATCACCGCGAAGACGAGGCTCGAGAAGAACCTCGCCGAGGCGCGGGAGCGGGGCTACGCCTTCACCCTGGAGGAGCTGGAGATCGGTCTGCACGCCATGGCCGCGCCGGTCCGCAACCGGGACGGCGAGGTCATCGCGGCACTCAGCGCGTCCGGTCCCGCCTACCGGTTCACCGAGAAGCGTCTGCACGAGCTCGCCCCGGTGCTGCTCAAGGGCGCCGAGGAGATCAGCCACCGGATGGGCTACCTGGGCTGAGTCACCCCTGGACGGTGCCCAGGCGCTCGCTGACCCAGTCGTGGAAGGCGCCGATGTGGTGCTCGCTGGGCACCAGCACGCCGCCCTTGGCGTACATCCGGGAGCTCATGCCGGGCTGCGTGCGCTCGCATGCTTCGAAGTCCTGCTGGTTGACGCGATGGAAGAGTTCCACGGACCGGCTGACGTCCTTGCCGCTCTCGACGACATGCGGCAGGTACAGCCAGTCGCACTCGACGATCGTGCGGTCCACGGACACCGGGTACATCCGGTGGAAGATCACGTGGTCGGGCACGAGATTGATGAACACCTGGGGCTTGACGGTGATCGCGTAGTAACGGCGGTCCTGGTCCTCGGCGACGCCAGGGATGCGGTCCAGGCCCTCGGAGCCGTCGACGGTGAAGCCCTGGACGTCCTCACCGAACTCCGCGCCGTGGCCCACGTAGTACTGGGCGGCGTAACCGTCCGCGAACTCCGGGAGCACCTCGGTGAGTTCGGGGTGGATGGTGGCGCAGTGGTAGCACTCCATGAAGTTCTCGATGATGAGCTTCCAGTTCGCCTTCACGTCGTACGTGATGCGCTTGCCGACGGAGAGGTTCTCGATGCCGTAGCGCTCGATCGACTCGACGTCGCCGAGGCGGGCGACGACCTCGCCGATGACGTCCTCCTCGAAGGAGGGCGGGTTCTCGGCGAGACAGACCCAGACATAGCCGAGCCATTCGCGAACGGCCACGCTCACCAGGCCGTATTCGGTACGGCCGACGTCGGGCATCTTCGTGAGGTTGGGCGCCGCGACGAGCTTGCCGTTCAGGTCGTACGTCCAGGCGTGGTAGGGGCACTGGAATGCCCGCTTGACCTCACCGGTCTCCTCGGTGCAGAGCTTGGCACCGCGGTGCCGGCACACGTTGAAGTACGCACGGATGGAGGTGTCCCTCGCCCGGGTGACGAGGATGCTCTCGCGCCCCACGTCGACGGTGCGGAAGGCACCGGGCTTCGCCAACTCGGAGGCGCGCGCCACGCAGAACCACATGGTCTCGAAGATGCGCTCCTGCTCCTGGGCGAAGACCCCGGGATCCGTGTAGGAGGAGCCGGGGAGGGTGGCGATCAGGCTGTCCGGCAAGCTGGTCGAGGTCACGGTGCACTCCTCGGGAGGACGTCGCGGAGGGGTCATTCACGCGCCGGGAAGAGCGCGGACGGCGTTGTGCATGGAGCAACGCTGCGTGCTATGTGCAACCGCAGCATGGGATGCCGCTGGGGCGGTGTCAAGATGCAGGCGGGGTCACGATGCAGGCGGTGACGCGATGGCGGCGAGTTGCTTGCGCCAGCGCATGAACAGCCGGGGCTGGTTCATCCCGAGCACGGCGACCGGGTCCCCGGCCCGCCGGTAGACGGCCAGGACGTCGCGGTCGTCCGCGGCGCCCGCCTCGATGGACACGCTGTCCGCGCCGGCCGCGTGACCGGCGAACTGGATCTTCACGCCGTACTGGTCGGACCAGAAGTACGGCGGCCGGGGCACCCCCGGTTCCACCGCGCCGCCCGCCAGCAGCGTGGCGATCGCGGCGTCGGGGCGCTCACGCGCGCCGGTCCAGTGTTCGACGCGGCGATGGAAACCCGCGCGCGGGTCGTACCAGTTGGCGCAGTCGCCGACCGCGACCACGCCGGCCAGGCTGGTACGGCCGTCGGCGCCGCACGTGACGCCGTTGTCGAGTGCGATGCCGGAGCCTTCCAGCCACTCGACGTTCGGACGTGCGCCCACCCCGACCACGACGATGTCGGCGGGGATGCTGCGGCCGTCCTCCAGCAGGACGGCGTCGACGCGGGTCTCCCCGCTCAGCCCCTTGACGCCCACGCCGCACTCCAGCCGTACGCCATGGTCGGCGTGGAGGGCGCACACGACAGCACCCATGGCCTCGCCGAGCGGTCCGGCGAGCGGTGTCGGGGCCGCCTCCACGACGGTCACATCGAGTCCGAGAGCGTACGCGGTCGAGGCGACCTCGGCGCCGATGAATCCGCCGCCGATCACCACCAGGCGTCCGCCGCGGGCCAGTTCGTCCCGCAAGGCGCGGGCGTCGTCCAGAGTGCGCAGCGTGTGCACTCCGGCCAGCCCCTCGGAGCCGGGCAGGGTGCGCGCTGCGGCGCCGGTCGCGATGACGACCCCGTCGGCCTGCACCTCCCGTCCGTCGCCGAGCCGGACGGCACGCCGCGCGTGGTCGAGTCCGGTGGCGGGGACGCCGAGCAGCCACTCCGCCCCGAGGTCCTCGTCATCGGTCTCCAGGGCGAGTTCGGCCTCGCCGAGGGTGCCGGCCAGGAACTCCTTGGACAGCGGGGGCCGGTCGTACGGGCGGTGGAGCTCGTCCCCGATGAGGAAGAGCCGCCCGTCGTAGCCCTGCTTGCGCAGTGAGCGCGCCGCCGACAGGCCGGCCAGTGAGGCGCCGACCACGGCGACGGTCCTCACGCGGGACCCCCGGCGAGCCGGGCCGAGATGCAGGGCGGCAGGTTGGGCGCCTCGGTGGACAGGCGGACGTAGATCACGCCGTCCTCGACGACGACCTCGTGCGTCCGGACCGGGAGCTTGGCCGGCGGAGCGTCGACCGCGCCGGTCCTCAGGTCGAACTTGGAAGCATGCAGCGGGCATTCCACCTCGCAGCCCTCCAGCCAGCCGTCAGCGAGCGACGCGTCCTGGTGGGTGCAGGTGTCGTCGATGGCGAAGAGTTCGCCGTCGTCGGTGCGGAACACCGAAACCGGCGGATCGATGTCGAGCCGGTGGGCCTCGCCTCGCGGGAGGTCCTCGAGACGGCACGCGGGAATCATCATGACACCTCGGTGCGTATAGCGAAACGGATTGCGGTAAGCGCAACATCAGTCTGAGGTCGCCCCGAACCCTTGTCAAGGCATGCAGAGGGCACTCCGAGCGGTGAATTTCGTTGCGTCACAGGAAACATGGTTCACATGAAACAACAGCAGCCCGCCGTGTCGGCTCGCGATGGCCGCGAGCCGACACGGCGGGCGCTCAAGGGTCGCCGACGGCGTCAGAAGCCGCGGTCGATCCACTCCTGGAGGTGCGGGGTCTCAGCGGCGATGGTCGTCGTATCACCGTGTCCGGTGTGCACGACGGTGTTCCCCGGCAGCGTCAGCAGCCGGTCCCGGATGGACTCGATGATGGTCGGAAAATGGCTGTACGACCGCCCTGTCGCCCCCGGCCCGCCGGCGAACAGGGTGTCGCCGCTGAAGAGCGCATCCAGGGCCGGCGCATAGAGGCAGACCGCCCCGGGGGCGTGACCGGGTGTGTGCAGCACGGTCAGTTCGATACCGGCCACCGTGAGGCCCTGGCCGTCGGTCAGTTCGGCGTCCGGCGCCCGGTCGGGGTGGGTCTGCTTCCACAGCGCCAGGTCGTCCGGGTGGAGGAGGACCGGGGCTCCGGTGCGGTCGGCCAGGGCGGGGGCGGCGTCGATGTGGTCGTTGTGCGCGTGGGTGCACACGATCGCGGTGAGGCGCCGGCCGCCGACGGCCTGGGCAATGGCCTCGGCGTCATGTGCGGCGTCGATGACGATCGCCTCGGTGTCGTCGCCGACGATCCAGACGTTGTTGTCGACGTCCCAGGTGCCGCCGTCCAGCGAGAACGTCCCGGAGGTGACGAGCTGTTCGATGCGGGCGGCCATCAGAGGACCACCACCGAGCGCAGCACGTCGCCGTGGTGCATCCGCTCGAAGGCCTTCTCGACCTCGTCCAGCGCGATGGTCTCCGTGACGAAGGCGTCCAGGTCCAGCCGGCCCTGGAGATAGAGGTCGATGAGCATCGGGAAGTCCCTGCTCGGCAGGCAGTCGCCGTACCAGGAGGACTTCAGGGAGCCGCCCCGGCCGAAGACGTCCAGCAGCGGCAGTTCCAGCTTCATCTCCGGGGTGGGCACACCCACCAGGACGACCGTGCCGGCGAGGTCGCGGGCGTAGAACGCCTGCTTGTACGTCTCTGGACGGCCGACCGCCTCGATGACGACGTCGGCGCCGAATCCGCCCGTCAGCTCGCGGATCGCCTCGACCGCGTCGGCGTCCTTGGAGTTGACGGTGTGGGTCGCGCCCAGCTTCCTGGCCGTGTCCAGTTTGCGGTCGTCGATGTCCACAGCGATGACCTTCGCCGCGCCCGCCAGGCTCGCCCCGGCGATCGCCGCGGCCCCGACACCGCCGCAGCCGATGACGGCGACCGAGTCACCCCGACCCACGTTCCCGGTGTTGATGGCCGCGCCGATGCCCGCCATCACACCGCACCCCAGCAGACCGGCGGCGGCCGCCGACGCGGTCGGGTCGACCTTGGTGCACTGCCCGGCCGCGACCAGCGTCTTCTCCGCGAACGCGCCGATGCCCAGGGCAGGAGACAGCTCGGTGCCGTCCAACAAGGTCATCTTCTGCTTCGCGTTGTGGGTGTTGAAGCAGTACCAGGGCCGCCCGCGCAGACAGGCCCGGCACTGGCCGCACACCGCACGCCAGTTGAGGACGACGAAGTCTCCGGGCGCGACGTCGATGACCCCCTCCCCCACCGACTCCACGATCCCCGCGGCCTCGTGCCCCAGCAGGAACGGGAAATCGTCGTTGATGCCGCCCTCGCGATAGTGCAGATCGGTGTGGCAGACCCCGCAGGCCTGGATGTTCACCAGCGCCTCACCCGGTCCCGGGTCGGGCACGATGATCGTTTCCAGGCTGACGGGGGCGCCCTTGCCCCGCGCGACGACAGCACGGACCTGGTGCGTCATGGCCACTCCTCGGCTGGTCGAGACGTGAATCAGATGTCCACGCGAATGTTGCTCATTACGGCACACATCTCATGTGTCGCAACACAGCATCGTGGAGCGCCGACCGGGGGTCAAGCAGCTCGACGACGTTCTCTCAGCCGCCTCGAGAGCGGTGGAACAGCACGAACGCCCGGCGGGGCCGTGACCGCACATGCCGGTTCACGACCCCGCCGGGCGTGGGTCCCGCCCAGCTCAGCGAGTGGAGGAGGAGGTGGCTTCCGTGGCCTCCGTGGGGTGCGCGGGCTGCTCGGACTGCGCGCCCTCCGTGCCGTCGGTGGACGTGCAGGGACCGATGCGGAGTTCGAAGTCGCCGTCGTACTTCTCGTGGCCCGCGATGACGGCCGTTTCGATGGCTTCCTTGCCCTTGCGCCCGCGGATGATGAGCGGGTCCTGGCGCAGGTCGCGGGTGAGCGCGATACACAACCCGATCATCACGAGGGTGAAGGGCGCCGCCGCGAGAATCGTGAGGTTCTGCAGCCCGGTGAGCGCGTCGCCCTTGCCGCCACCGATGAGCAGCATGATCGCGGCGACCGCCCCGGTCAGCACACCCCAGAACACCACGACGCCTCGGGACGGCTCCAGGGATCCCCGCTGCGACAGCGTCCCCATCACGATCGAGGCGGCGTCGGCGCCGGAGACGAAGAAGATACCGACGAGGATCATCACCACGATGCTCGTCACCGTGGCGATGGGGTACTGCTGGAGCACGTCGAAGAGCTGCCCCTGGGCTGTCGAGGCGTCGCTGAGGCGCTTCTCGTCCTGCAGGTGCATCGCCGAGCCGCCGAAGATCGCGAACCACAGCAGGCTGACGGTGCTGGGGGCGAGGATGACCCCGCCCACGAACTGCCGGATGGTTCGGCCACGGCTGATGCGCGCGATGAACATGCCGACGAACGGCGTCCAGGAGATCCACCAGGCCCAGTAGAAGACCGTCCAGCCGGCCAGCCAGTCGGCGACTCCCTCACCGCTCGACGCCTCGGTACGCCCTGCCATCCGGATCAGGTCGCCGAGGAAGGCGCCGATGGAGGTCGGCAACAGGTCGAGGATGAAGATGGTCGGCCCGACGAGGAAGACGAAGGCCGCCAGGGTCACCGCCAACACCATGTTGATGTTGGAAAGCCACTGGATGCCCTTGGCGATGCCGGACACGGCCGAGGCGACGAAGGCCACGGTCAGCACGGCGATCACGGCGACCAGCAGGCCGGTGCCGACGGAGCCCAGCCAGCCCAGTCCGGTGAAGCCGCTGCCGATCTGCAGGGCGCCGAGCCCAAGGGAGGCCGCGGAGCCGAAGAGGGTGGCGAAGATGGCGAGGATGTCGATGACCCTGCCACCCCAGCCGTTCGCCCGCCTCTCACCGATCAGCGGGGTGAACACGGCGCTGATCAGCTGCCGACGGCCGCGCCGGAAGGTGCTGTAGGCGATGGCCAGGCCCACGACCGCGTACATCGCCCACGGGTGCAGCGTCCAGTGGAAGAGGGTGGTGGCCATGGCGGTCTCCATGGCCTCGTTGGCATCGGCCGGGTCGGTGCCCGGCGGTGGCGTGATGAAGTGCGACAGCGGTTCGCTGACGCCGTAGAACATCAGGCCGATGCCCATGCCCGCGCTGAACATCATCGCGATCCAGGAGACCGTGCGGAACTCGGGCTGTTCCCCCTCCTTGCCCAGCGTGATCCGCCCGTACTTGCTCATCGCCAGCCAGAGGGCGAAGACGACGAAGCCCGAAGCGGCCAGGACGAAGGCCCAGCCGCCGTTTCGGATGGTCCCGTCCAGCAGCTTCCTGGACACACTCTCCAGCGTGTCGGTCGCCACGACCCCCCACACGACGAAGGCGAGGGTGAGGGCCGCGGCGACACCGAAGACGACCGGGTCGGTGCGGGGGCGGGCGGATACCGCCGGGCTTCCCGGCAGATCCGCCTCGACGGGATGGCTTCGACTCCCGTTCCTTTCACGGGTTTCGTTCATCAGCTCGTCCTTTCCGCAGACGGCAGTGGACTCTCTGTCGCGGACGACGGATGCGCGACCGAGCAAGAGGGGAAATCGTCAGTTGTTCCGTCGTGACAAAATCACCGGACCAGGTGGAGATCGGCGAGGGAAGGGGAGGCGGAGCGACAACCAACCAAGGAGCGTTGCGAATTATGCATTGCTATTCACTATGGGCAACAACGATCTGATGCCTCAGAAGGGCTGTCAAGGGCCCGTCGAGAAGAGTTGCCCGACAGCGATCAACCCATCAGCCGGTACCCAGCCGACGCCACCCCGAGCAGTCGGCGCGCCTTCAGCCGCGTCTCCGCCCACTCACGCTCGGGGTCGGAGTCCCACGTGATACCGGCTCCCGTACCGAAGCGGAGGAACGGGCCGCCAGGAGCGGTGCGTTCGATCCAGAAGGTGCGGATACCCACCGCGAGCGCACCCGTTCCGCGGTCGGCGTCGACCCAGCCGACGCCCCCGCAGTACGGGCCGCGGGGCGCGGTCTCCAGCGCCGCGATGATGCGCAGTGCGCTGGACTTTGGGGCGCCCGTGACGGACCCGGGCGGGAAGGTGCCGGTGAGCAGTTCGGGCCATCCGGCGCCTTCCGCGAGTTCGCCGCGCACGGTGGACACCAGGTGCACCAGACCGGGGTGTGTCTCGACGGCGCACAGCTCGGGGACGGTCACGGAGCCGGTGACGCACACGCGTCCCAGGTCGTTGCGGACCAGGTCCACGATCATGACATTCTCGGCGTGGTCCTTGTCGAGGAGGTCCGCGGCGGTGCGGCCGGTGCCCTTGATGGGCCCGGACTCGACCGTACGGCCGTCCCGGCGCAGAAAGAGCTCGGGCGAGGCCGTGGAGATCTCCACACCGTACGCGGGCAGGCGCACGGTGCCGGCGTACGGCGCGGGGTTGCTCCGTGCCAGTAAGGCGGTGAGGGCGTCGACGTCCGCGCGCTCCGGGTCGGGCAGCGGCGCCGACAGCACCCGGCACAGGTTGGCCTGGTAGACCTCTCCGGCCGCGATGTGCTGACGGATACGCCGGACCCCGGCGAGGTAGGCGGCCCGGTCGAGTGAGGACGTCCAGGCGTCCGGGTCCGGGCCGCGCCACACGCCGGGCTCGGCGGCGGGCACGGGCGCACGGCGTACGTCACCGAAGCGCGCGCAGACCAGGCGCCCCTCGAAGCTGGCGACCACGGCCCAGAAGCCGGTGGAGTCC
Organism: Streptomyces bullii; assembly: GCF_042657145.1. Classification (NCBI taxonomy): domain Bacteria; kingdom Bacillati; phylum Actinomycetota; class Actinomycetes; order Kitasatosporales; family Streptomycetaceae; genus Streptomyces; species Streptomyces bullii. Next base: position 322,626 of record NZ_JBHSNY010000009.1, on the reverse strand, counting down.
AAGGCCGCGGGATCACTGGTCACATCCCGCAGGTCGGTGGCGACGAGACCGCCGAAGCGGGCCAGCGGGGTGAGGTCGTACGGGCTTCCACTCATCGGTCACCACCTTGCCGGCAGGGAACGGACGACCGGCGGACGGTCCACCCCCGCCGCCGCCACCGGATCACACGTCGCCGGAGACCCGTTCCAGCCGGACGACGATGGACTTCGACGTGGGCGTGTTGCTGATGGCCGCCGTGGAGTCCAGGGGAACGAGGACGTTGGTCTCGGGGAAGTAGGCGGCGCAGCAGCCTCGGGGGGTCGGGTACGACACGGTCCGGAAGGCCGGTGCCCTGCGCTCCACGCCGTCGCCGTACTCGCTGACGATGTCGACCGTGTCCCCGTCGGCGAGGCCTCGCTCGGTGAGGTCGTCGGGGTGCAGGAAGAGGACCCGGCGGCCCTGGTGGATGCCGCGGTAGCGGTCGTCCAGGCCGTAGATGGTGGTGTTGTACTGGTCGTGGGAGCGCAGCGTCTGGAGCAGCAGCCGGCCCGGCGGGACCTTGGGGCTCTCCAGCAGATTGACGGTGAAGTTGGCCAGCCCGGTGGCGGTCGTGAACCGGCGCTCGTCGCGGGGCGGATGGGGCAGGGCGAAGCCGCCCGGCCGCCGCACCCGGGCGTTGAAGTCCTCGAAGCCGGGGATCACGCGTTCGATGCGGTCACGGATGCGGTCGTAGTCCGCCTCGAAGTCCTCCCACGGCACCTGCGGGCCTGCGTCCCCGAGGGCGGAGCGTGCCATCCGGCAGATGATCGCGACCTCGCTCAGCAGGTGCTCGGACGCGGGCGCAAGCCGTCCTCGCGAGAGGTGCACCATGCCCATGGAGTCCTCCACCGTGACCAGCTGTGGTCCGCTCGGCCGCAGGTCGGCCTCGGTCCGGCCGAGGCACGGCAGGATGAGGGCCTGCTCCCCGGCGATGACATGCGAGCGGTTCAGCTTGGTGGAGATCTGGACGGTGAGCCGGCACCTGCGCAGCGCCTGCTCGGTCAGGCCGGTGTCGGGGGCCGCGGCGACGAAGTTGCCGCCCAGGGCGACGAATACCTTCACGTCCCCGTCGCGCATGGCGCGGATGCTGTCGACCACGTCATGGCCGTGGTGTCGGGGCGGCGTGAAGACGAACTCGGCGCCGAGCCGGTCCAGGAACGCGTCGTCCGGCTTCTCGTGGATGCCCATCGTGCGGTCGCCCTGCACGTTGGAGTGGCCGCGCACCGGGCAGAGGCCGGCGCCCGGGCGGCCGATGTTGCCGCGCAGCAGAAGGAAGTTGACGATGTCCCGGATGGTGGGCACGGAGTGCTTGTGCTGGGTGAGCCCCATCGCCCAGCAGACGACGATCTTCTCGGCGGCCAGCACCTGGCCGAACGCCTCCCGGATCTCCTCCTCGGGCAGGCCGGTGGCCTGCAGGATCTCCTCCCACGACGCCTTGCGTGCGTGCTCGGCGAACTCTTCGAAGCCGTGCGTGTACCGCTCGATGAAGGAGGTGTCCAGGGTGCCGGGTGCCTCGTCCTCCGCCTCCAGCAGCATGCGGTTGAAGGCCTGGAAGAGCGCCTGGTCGCCGCCCAGCCTGATCTGGAGGAACTGGTCCGCCAACTTGGTACCGCCGCCGATGACGCCGGAGGGCTTCTGGGGGTTCTTGAACCGGAGCAGGCCCGCCTCGGGCAGCGGGTTGACCGCGATGACGCGGGCACCTTGCTGCTTGGCCTTCTCCAGGGCGGAGAGCATCCGGGGGTGGTTGGTGCCCGGGTTCTGGCCGACCACGAGGACGAGATCGGCCTCGTGGAGATCCTCCAGGCTGACGCTGCCCTTGCCGATGCCGATGGTCTCCACCAGGGCCGAGCCGCTGGACTCGTGGCACATGTTGGAGCAGTCCGGCAGGTTGTTGGTGCCGAAGCCGCGGACGAAGAGCTGGTAGAGGAACGCGGCCTCGTTGCTCGCCCGCCCGGAGGTGTAGAAGGCGGCCTGGTCCGGGTGGTCGAGCGCGGCGAGTTCACGGGCGATCACCGCGAACGCGTCGTCCCAGGAGATCGGCTCGTAGCGGTCGGCGCCGGCCGGGCGGTACATCGGGTGGGTGAGGCGTCCCTGCTGCCCGAGCCAGTAGTCGCTGCGCGGGAGGAGATCCTCCAGAGTGTGCTCGGCGAAGAACTCCGGAGTGACCCGCCGTACCGTGGCCTCCTCGGCCACGGCCTTGGCGCCGTTCTCGCAGAACTCCGCCTTGTGCCGGTGGTCCGCTTCGGGCCAGGCGCAGCCGGGACAGTCGAAGCCCTCCTTCTGATTGACCCGGAGCAGAGTGAGCAGGCTGCGGCGGACCCCCATCTGCTCGCCGGCGTGCCGCAGGGAGGAGGTGACCGCGGGGATGCCGGCGGCGTACTCCTTCGGCGGGCCGACCCGCAGTCGGGCCTCGCCGGGGTCCTCAGCAGGTGGCTTGCGAGTCATCTGTAGCGCTACTCCGCGGTGTAGGGAAACCGGAGCCGTACCATGGCCCCAGGTTGCACATCACACAACAGTAGCGCGATACGCAACATACATAGGGAAGCTTCAGAGTGGCCTCGTGTCAAGACCGAGCTGGCGCCGACAAACCGCTCATGGCGGCGCATCGAAGCAGCTTCCGACGTCGTGCAGGTCGGACAGCGGATCTCCTGCGAGTTCCTCCAGTTCGACACATGGAACCTAGAGGCCAGACTGTCCTTGCGAGCGACGCAGCCGGACCGCTCCCAAGCATTCGCCAGCGGCATCTCGGTGGCGCAGAAACTGCACGGGCAGGTCACGAAGCTGGTCCCATTCGGCGTCTTCGTCCAGGTCGCCGACGGAATCGAGGGGCTGGTCCACCTGCGAGAGCTCACCTGGACGCCCGTGCAAACTCCATCGAATGTCGCCCACGTCGGCGACGAGGTCACGGTCGTCGTCACCGAGATCGACCGAGAGCGACGCAGGCCGGCCCTCTCCCGCCGACAAGCCTCATCCGAGCACCAGTGACCCTTCCGTGTTCCCGCAGCTTCCCTTGCACGAGCGTTCCCAAGCGCCTGCTCGGTGAAAGGGAAGCACACGCCCCGACCCGGTGAACCTATGCGGCCACACGCCTAGGAGTGGTCATCAAATGTCACACCGCATCAGTACGGATGCGAGGGTGACGGCTGCTTGGTAGGACTCGGCGATCTTGTCGTAGCGGGTGGCGATGCCGCCCCATTGCTTGAGCCGGTTGAAGCACCGTTCCACCACGTTGCGCCGTTTGTTTTGTAGATCTGCCGGTCGAAGACCGGGGGCCGGCCGCCGCGGCTGCCGCGCCTGAGGCGGTTGCGGATCTGGTCGGCCCGCTCGGGGATGGTGTGAGCGATGCCCCGCCGCTGCAGCCAGGTGCGCATCGCCTTGGCTGTGGCCCTTGTCGCCGATGATGTGAGGCGGCCTGGTCCGCGGCCGGCCTGGGCCGATGCGGGGCACCCGGACTGCCTCCATCACCGTGGTGAACTGGGTGCAGTCGTTGGTGTTGCCGCCCGTGACCATGAGTGCGAGCGGGCGGCCGAGGGCATCGCAGGCTACGTGAATCTTGCTGATCAGGCCGCCGCGTGACCGTCCGAGTGCCGGGCGCCCCCTTTACGGGCACCGGCGGCGTGCTGGTGAGCCCGCACGATAGTGGAGTCGACGGACACCAGCCGGTCGATGTCTCCGGCCGCATCTGCCCTCGCCTGTGCGGCCTGGAGCATCCGGGTGAACGTGCCGTCCTTGGCCCACCGGCAGAAACGGGTGTGCAGCGTGGCCCACGGCCCGTACCGCTCCGGTACGTCCCACCAGGCCGCCCCGGCCCGGAACTTCCACACGATCCCGTTGAGGACCGTCCGGTCGTCCAGCCGCTTCCGGCCCCGCAAACGGCTCCGGCAACAGCGGCCGGACGAACTCCCACTCCGCACCAGATAGTTCATGGCGCCGTATCACCAGACCGTGATCCACCAACCAAGATCATTCGACGGCATGCCCTAAGTGACGTCCCGTAATCGATCTTCAGGTGTTCCGCGCTATGCCGAACCGCCCAGGCGATGGCTGTCTGGGCGGCCTGGATGAGGTCGTGCCGACGAGCCATGCCGAGCATGGCGTCGTGAACGCCTTCGCCTCGCCGCCGGCCATTTCACTGCTGCTGTCGTGCTGGTTGCCCCTGCCGTCAGGTGATGCCCCCACTCAAGTCGCCTGCTAGGGCACCTGTGGGCCGAACGACTCACGTATGTGTTGGCTGCTCCGGGCGGGCACTGCGTCGGGCCAGTGGGCACGTACGCCGACCGGGCAGACGGGACGGGCTTGTATGCGTCGGCGAGGAGGGCTGGCCGATGACAGCGGAGGATCGGCGCATCTAGGATCCGCCTTGATCGAACAGACAGGGGGCAGGGTGATGGGTAACCACGTTGCGGGGAACACCCGCCGGGGTTTGAGATGACGACGCCTAATCTCGTTTTGCGGGGTGGTGGCGTGGTGGCGCGGCTGGTTCACGACGGGGTGTTGTTGGAGCGGGCGGGCGAGGAGGTGGCCATACCGCTTGCGGCGATTGAACGGGTCACGGTGGACGGGCGGCGTGCCGCGATCGAACTGACCGTGCCGGACGGCACCGCGCCGCACGTCCACTGCGTGGAGGACGAGAGCGTGGCCGCGGTCACCGCGTTCGCCGGCGCTGTCAACCGGCTGCTGCCGCGGCGGTCGCAGGGCGAGCCGCGCATCGACGGCTCCACGCTCGTCAGCATCCGCTCCCTGGCGGTCCAGGAACGGCGGATGACCGCGGGAGGCGCGGTCCTGATTGCCTTGCTCCTGGCGGCGGCAGCTGTGATGGTGGCCGTGGGTGTGGCCGGGGGAGCGCGCTACTCGGCGATGCTGGTGCCCGCGTTCATCGGCGTCCTCATCGGTGGGCTGACGGCCTACCTGCCGGCCAGGAGCCTGTATCGGTCGCGGCGGCTGCGGAGACACGGCATCACGGTGATCGCGCAGTTCTCGCACAACGCGGACGGGATGAGGGCGTACCGCTACACGGACACCAGCGGGGAGAGCCACCTCTGCACCACCACCAGTTACGAACGGCGGATCGAGGTCACTTACGATCCGGCGGATCCTTCCCGGGCCGTGATCCGCGAGTCCCTCGCGATGCGCAGCATGACGGCTGTCCTGGCGCTTGTGGGCCTCGCTGCCCTCGGCGGCGCTCTCTGGTACGCGTACATCGTGATCAGCGACGCGTTCATCGGCTGAAGCCTGGCGCACGAGCATCGACCTCCGGCGGGAGATGTCAGGGCAGAGGGCAGCTCCGGGATTGCTGATCACAAGTGAAATCGGCCGGGCGACGGTCATCGCGGACGGCGGCTACCGGGGCACCGGCCTGGTCATCCCGCACCGCCGCGAGAAAGGCCAGGCCGAACTTCCGGCATGGAAGGAGGAGCACAACGCCTCCCACCGCAAGGTCCGCGCCCGCGTCGAGCACGTCTTCGCCCGAATGAAGGGATGGAAGGTCCTCCGTGACTGCCGCTTGAAAGGGGACGGCGCCCACCACGCCATGCTTGGAATCGCCCGCCTGCACAACCTCGCCCTCGCCGGATGAGCGGGCGGGCACAGGCGCAACGGTATCCAGGCGACTCAAAGATCAATTACGGGACGTCCCTAGCCGACTGACCACAACCGATTCCGGCGATGGAGGGACGCCGGCGTCTTCGTCCGTCCAACTCACGCACAGAGACGGTAAGGTTCCGCGTCCGGTGCACCGTGCCGACCAGGCTGCAGCGGGCCCGTTGTTCCCGCGCCGCCCACCCGCCCTCCTTTCGAAAGAGTCATCGTGGTGCTGCCTTGGGCGGCCAGGGCAGCCCGGCGTCCGGCGTCCGGCGTCCGGCAACGAAGCGGATGACTTCGGTTCGGCTCCGCAGGGGGACGGCTCACTTCGGCCAGGGACGGACCTGGGCGCTGGCCACGCCGATCGCCGCCCTCACCGCCCGTTCGACCAGAGAGATACCGCCCTCCATGGACGCGTTGCCGCTGCTGAGGACAGAGACCACATAGCGGTGCCCGTGCACCGTGACCTGCCCGATGCTGTTGATGACCCACAACTCGGTTGTGGACCGCTGCAGCCAGCCGTTCTTCAGGGCCCAACGGGAGGCCACCGATGACACTCCCCAGTCCTGGTCCTTCGCGATGTCGCCCATCAGCTCCCGGATGAAGGCACGCGATGCCCCGGTCAGCCCCTGGCGCGAGCGGGCGGATGCCACCGGCCTATGGGCGAACACCGCTTGCAGCAACCGGATCTGATCTTTCGCCGTGGTCTGGGTGAGACCCCATCGGACTCCCGCGCCGGCCTTCGTCGAATGCAGCCCCAGCCGCTCGTTCGCCGCGTCGAGACCTTCACCCTTGCCGATCGCCCGCCACAGCAGGTTCGCCGCGTCGTTGTCACTCGTCCTGATCATCGACTCAGCGGCCTGGCGTTCCTCGGCTGTCAGCGCGCGGCCCTCGTCCTGAGCCCGGAGCAGCAGCGCCGCGAGGATGTCCACCTTGCTGATGCTCGCCGCGTCGAACGCTGCGTCGCCCCGGTAGGAAACGATCTGCCGGTCCGCGCCGTCCAGGGCGAGCACGGCCACCGCCAGGCGCGTGTCGCCGTCCCGCAGGACCGGCTTGAGCGCTCGCGCGAGAGTCGCGTCGGGGTCTGCTGACGGTGGTGGCGCCGCCAGTACAGCGGCTGGCGTATTACCCCGTGTGGGGGCTGCCCGTACCTCCTCGAGGGGGCCGGTGGAGGAACAGGCGGCCATCGACGCCACGACTGCGGTGGCGGCGCAGGCCATCAGCGCGTGCGAGCCGAGGCCGGTGGAACGGAATCTCTTGAGTGCCTGATACGTCCCGTTGTGCTGTCCATCGGGCATGGCGCGCAGGTCTCGGGTTTTCCTGTGGAAGGAGACGACGGTAGCCAAAAAGATATGACAGCTCAGCCGCGATGACGGCGATTGGCAGACGTGTCGTTTCCCATTTCCGTCTCCATGCGCGACCGCCAAGCATCGCGACCCCCTACGTCCCGGTGACGTCGGCCGCGCCGGCGGCGAGTGACCAGGTCCCCCACTCCGGAGCGGGCTGTGACTGTCCCGCGCGGGGTCGCCAGGCGGACCGCTACTCCGGTACCCCGAGCATCCCGCAGCGCGTCGGCGTCACGCTGCACAGACCAACCCGTGCCCGAGGGGTGCGACATGGCCGACGCCGCAGCAGACGGCAGAGACGACACGGCGAGCGCCAGCGCCAGCGCTGCAGCTCATCACCGTAAACGACGAGAGATCACGACCCGAGGCCAGGAAGCGCAAGGGCTACCAGCCATCCGGGATACGCCCCTTCTGGAACGCTGCCAGCCGGATGGACGATCATGGCACGCATCTGGCACGTCCCATGGCCTCCCGCACTTGATCATGCCTGTGACCGTATCGTTCTTCAGGTGTTTTCGGCAGCTGACCGATGGGGTCGGGCCGTGGTGGGCGGCTACCGCGCATGCCTCGCCGGTCAAGTCAAAGTCGTCTGCGAGGCCGAGCGCCACTGGGGAGGGGTTGTCAGTGCCTCCCGTGATAATCACCTCGCCACGTTGACCGCGCCGATCGGAGGCACCTGTTGTCCACGCTCCATGAGTTCGCGACCTGGGAGCCGCTGCTGCACGTCCTGCGGTCCTCTCACACCGCGGCGCCGGGCGCTCTGGGCGGTCACGTCGCCGGACGGATCGGCGCCCACGCGTACAGCGTGCCGATGCCCTGGGGGACGATGTTCACCATGCACGGGCAGGCGTATGACGCGGCGGACAGGCGGCCCGAGGCCGACGCCGTGCGGCGGGTGCGGGGCGCGCTCGCGGAGGCCGGCGCCGACGGCGTCTCCTTCGTGGGCCGGATGTCCCCGGACGGCCCGGCCGTGCTGGAGCTGCTCGACTTCGGGCCTGCCGTGGAGGCCGAGGGCAGCGGGCCGCTCCCGGGTGCGCTCGTGCTGGTCGAAGGCGCCGTGCCCGAGCCCTGGCGCCGGCTGCCCGATCCGGTGCCCGGCGCGAGGCTCTCGCCGGCGGCGGATCCGGCGGCACTGGAGAGTTTTGTTTCCTGCGCGAATGCCTCTCCGACGCCGTCGGCGCCACGGAAGCGGAGCTGGCGGAGGCGGAGGCACGCCTCGGTGTCGCGCTGCCTGACGAGCTCAAGGCGCTGTACCGGGTGACCCGGGCCCGCTGGGAGGACTGGAACGACGAATACGAGTCGGCCATGCGGGTCGCCGATGCCGTCGGCTGCCACCTCTTCCCCCTCGACGAGGTGTACATCGCCGACGCCGCCTCACGCCCGTCCGCGTGGCGGTTCGCGGCGATGGAGGCGGAGGCGGTCGACACCCGGTCCGACGCCGCGGTGCAGGGGCTGGTCGGATCACCCGGCTGGATCGTCTTCGGCGACTGTGACGGCGCCCGGATCGCGGTCGACCTGACCCCGGGGCCGGGCGGGCACACCGGGCAGGTCATCCTCCTCAGCCGGGAGGAGAGCATCGGTGCGGGCCTGATCGCCGACTCGCTCACCGAGCTGGTGCTGCCCGGGCTGGGGAAGCGCGGACCCCGCCGACGCGCGGATGACGAGCCGCCGGCCGTGGCGCACGTCAACACGCGCGGTCTGAGCAGCGTCGAGGCCGCCACGCACCCCGCGCTGGAGGTCCTGAGCATCGGCGTGTGGGAGGGCGAACCGCTCAGCCTGGAGCCCGTCGTGGACCTGCCGCGCCTGCGGACCCTCAGGGCCTACCCGGGCACGCTCGCCGACCCGTTGGACATATCCCGGCTGACCGGTCTGGAGTTCCTGGCGCTCTGCCCGCAGGACTGGCGCGTGCTGCTGGACGCTGGCGCGGTCCCGCGCAGCCTGCTGGCCGCCGGCATCGAGGTGCGCAACGATGTCGACCCCCTGCCTGTCGTGGACCTCGCCAACGAGATCCTCGCCCGCTGGGACCGCCCATTGATCACCCGCACCACCCTGGAGGGCAGCCTCGGCCCCGTGCCGTAGCCCTGGCTGGCCGGAGAGGCGGGGGACGGTGTCAGCCCTGCACGGGCCACACGGGCCGGCGGTTCGTGCATGGCTGACACCCGTTCTTTCGCTGCTCGCGCACCATCCGGGCGTAGCAGTGGCAGGTCTTCGGGATCCGGCCGTGCGCGGCGATCGTCCGCCAATGACATCACCCAGCTCATGCCGCTTTTGACGGCGATCCCGCCGACCCGCGGCAAGCGGGGTCGGCCACGGTAGCGACCACGGGAACGCACCGCAGACCGCGGCTATGACCACGACTGCTACCGCCCCCAGGTCTGGGCGAAGGGCATCAAGCCCGTGATCGCCCGCCGCGGCACCGACCACGGGTCTGGCCTGGGCACCAAGCGATGGGTAGTCGAGCAGACGACAGCGCTGCTGCACTGGTTCGCCACCGCCGGGCAGCAGCTGCTGCCTGCCGTCGCCGACGCACGGGTGCGGCCCCTGATCGACAGCACCGTCACCTTCGACACCGCCGACAAGGCCGCCGAGCGGCTCCGTTCCCATCAGGCCCACGGCAAGATCACCCTCGCTGTTCCCTGAGAGCGGCATCCCACAAGCCCAGCCAGCACGCCGCACTGCTGCAGAACCCGCATCGGACACCGCGCTTCAGCACGGTGCCCGGTGCGGGTTCCGTGCCGTTCAAGGACAGGAGTCCGCGAACGTGCGCGCTGACGACTGGCTAGTGTCGTGGGAAGAGGCCACCCAGCCTCCCTGTGACGGCATCAGGGGGCATCCCACTCGATGCTGACGGGGCATCGTGCTTCAGGGCTTGCACACACTCTTGACGCGCCGCCTTTGAGTGCGTAGATATGTCTGCGCAGTCATGACAGCGCAGTCACACCAGGGCGGATTCGCGCTCGGACCTGCTGACGTTCAGGAGACACCCATGGCACGACTGGCAGGCCGTAGCACCGGCACCGCACCGCGCAGCATTGACGTGGCGCGGCTGGCCGGCGTCTCGCAGAAGACCGTGTCACGGGTCATGAACGGTGAGCAGTACGTCTCCGACCACGTGCGCCGACGCGTCCTCGATGCCGCCGCGGAGCTTGGTTACAGGCGGAATCATGCGGCCCGGGCGCTGGCCTCCGGGCGGGCCCGGTCCATCGGCGTCGTGACGCTCGGAACGGCTCTGTACGGACCCGCCTCACTACTGATGGGGGTCGAGCGTGCCGTCCGGGACGCCGGTTACGCGCTCCACGTGGTCAACACCATGGAGGGTGACGCCGCCGGCATCGCCGGTGCCGTCGACTCGCTCCTCGATCAGGGCGTGGACGGCATCGTCATCTCCGAGCCGATCGACGAGGAGGGTGACGCGGACCTCTCACGCCGCGTCGACGTGCCGGTCCTGGTCCTCGGCGCGCCGCCGCAGTTCGCCGCCTCCCGGGTGGTGACCGCGGGGATCGTCTCCGACCAGCTGGCACGGGCGGCCACCGAGCATCTGCTCGAACTGGGCCACACGACCGTCCACCACCTCGCCGGTCCCCCACGCTGGTATGCCGCCAGGGACCGTCTTGAGGGATGGCGAGCGACGTTGGCCGCGTACGGCAGACGCGAACCGCCCGTCATCCCAGGCGACTGGTCGGCCGCCTCCGGCTACGCGGCCGGCCGCCGACTGGCCTCCGACGACAGCGTGACGGCCGTCTTCGCCGCCAACGACGACATGGCCATCGGTCTGATCCGCGCGCTGCTGGAAGCCGGCCGTAGGGTCCCGGAGGACGTCAGTGTCGTCGGCCTCGACGACATCCCGGTCGCCGCTTACGTGACTCCTCCCCTGACCACCGTGCGACAGCCCTTCGATGCCACAGCGCAGGACGGCCTCAAACATCTGGTACACGCCATCGAGCACCCGGATGCGAACCCGATTCCGGTGAACGACCCGCCGGTCGAGCTCGTCGTCCGCGCATCGACCGCGCCCCCGCCGCACCGGACGACCCCGAATCACCGGCGAACCTCCGCCTAACTCCTCACGCCCCTTCCCGATTGCGAGGCCGGACCACCCACAGTCCGACAAGCCCAGTCCCGTTTTCTTACGCCCCCTCCTGAGCACACGAGCCGCTCATCCCGCGGGACTTTCACCCTCACCGGCGCCACGTCCTAGGGCACCGTCTACAGAGCCGGTCACCGCCGAGGGGCCCTTCGCCCCTGCTCACACCGTCACCGGCACGAGCCCACTCAGTCAGCGGACATCACGTGCTCGGCACGACGCCGAGACGTCACCCGCTCGCTCCCCGTCGGCCTTGCGCGGCCCGCCCCCGCATGCCCGAGCGCAACCACCGGCATTCCACACAGCAACCGCCGCCCGGGCCGCCGATCCCCTACGCCCTTCCACGGAGTCCACCATGTCCAGATTCCTCACCGGCTCCTCTCCGGCCTCCCTGAGCCGACGTGGCTTCCTCACCGCTACCGGAGCCGTGTCGCTCGGCGTCGCGCTCACCGCCTGCGGCGGCAGCGGCTCCGGCGGCTCGTCCGCCTCCGCCAAGCCGGTCGGCCAGGCCGACATCGACAAGGCGATGAAGACGCCGACCGAGCTGACGTTCTGGACCTGGGTCCCGAACATCGACAAGGAGATCGCGCTCTTCGAGAAGAGGTACCCGGACATCAAGGTCAAGGTGGTCAACGCCGGCCAGGGCGTGGCCCACTACACCAAGCTGCGCACCGCGCTCAAGGCCGGCACCGGAGCCCCGGACCTGGCGCAGATCGAGTACCAGGCGGTGCCGACCTTCACGATCACCAACAGCCTGCTGGACCTCGCTCCCTACGGCGCGTCCACGCTGAAGGACACATTCGTCGACTGGACATGGGCGCAGGTCAGCGGGCCCGACGGCCAGGTCTGGGCGATCCCGCAGGACACCGGCCCGATGGCGGCGGGGCCGGCGCCAGCAGCGACATGCTTCCGCTCGTCGTAACCGGATCGCTGATCTCCATCGTCCCGCTGGTCATCGCCTTCCTCCTGCTCCAGCGCTACTGGCAGAGCGGGCTGGCGACCGGAAGCGTCAAGCAGTAGCGCACCCACCCCTCACCCTCCGGAGGCTCCTCCATGGCGGATCTGCCCGCCCGCGTCCTGTTCGGTGCCGCGTACTACCACGAGTACACGCCCGCCTACGACCCCGAACTGCGGCCCGACGAACGGCTCAAGACCGACCTCGACCTGATGGCCGACGCACACTTCACCGTGATCCGGGTCGGCGAGTCGGTCTGGTCGACCTGGGAGCCGGAGAACGGGAGGTTCGACCTCGACTGGCTGCAGCCCGTCCTGGACGGAGCCCAAGAACGCCGCATCTCCGTCATCATCGGCACGCCGACCTACGCCGTCCCGCCGTGGCTGGCCCGCCAGTACCCGGAGATCACCGGCGAGTACGCCACCGGACAGCGCCTCGGCTGGGGCGCCCGACAGGAGGTGGACTTCACCCACCCCGCCTTCCGCTTCCACGCCGAGCGGATCATCCGGAAGATCGTCGCCCGGTACGCCGAGCACCCGGCCGTCATCGGCTGGCAGGTCGACAACGAACCGGGCCTCCACCTCTTCCACAACCACGGCGTCTTCCAGCGCTTCATCGACCACCTGCGCGCGCAGTACGGCGACATCGAGACCCTCAACCGCGAATGGGGCCTGGTCTACTGGTCGCACCGGTTGTCCACCTGGGCAGACCTGTGGACGCCGGACAGCAACGCCCAGCCGCAGTACGACGTCGCCTGGCGCGAGTTCCAGGCACGCCAGGTCACGGAGTTCATCGGCTGGCAGGCCGACATCGTCCGCGAGTACACCCGCCCCGGCCAGTTCGTCACCACCTGCATCTCCTACACCCGCCAGGGCGTGCAGGACGACGAACTTGCCGCCCGGCTCGACATCGCCTCCGGTAACCCGTACTACGACATGCAGGACGGCCTGCTGCTGCCCGATCCCACACCCGACACGCACGAGCAGATCTGGAAGACCACCGGCGTCTGGTCCCTCTACCAGACCGCGGACTGGATGTTCTCCTCCCGCCAGGAGCCGTTCCTGGTCACGGAGACCAACGCCCAGTCGATCGGCTTCCCGTGGGACAACCGCCCCGCCTACGACGGCCAGTGGCGCCAAGCCGCCTGGGCGCACGTGGCGCGTGGGGCCCGGATGATCGAGTACTGGCAGTGGCAGACCCTGCGCTTCGGCGCGGAGACGTACTGGGGCGGTGTCCTGCCGCACAGCGGACTGCCCGGCCGTACCTACGCCGAACTCGCCCGTCTCGGGGAAGACTTCGACAAGGCCGGCTCGCTCGTGGCCGGGATCGAGCCGGATGCCGACATCGCCATGGTCTACTCGACGCCGAGCAAGTGGCTGATGCAGAAGTACCCGCCGCTCGCGACGGCCGAGGGCGAGCCGGACCCCGCCGCCTACCACCGCATCTTCGACCCCTTCTACCGCGGTGCCTTCGACGCCGGCCGCCAGGTGCGCATCATCCATGCCCGTCAGCTGCACGACCCGTACGGTGAACAGGAGGGAATGACGCCCGAGGCGGCCGCGCGCCGCCACCCGGTCCTCGTCGTCCCCGGTCTGTACATCGCCCACGACGAGACCGTCCACTGGCTCGCCGCCTACGCTCAGGCGGGCGGCCACCTGGTCCTCGGACCGCGCACCGCCTACGCAGACCACGAGGCCCGCGCCCGGCACGAACCGGCCCCCGGACGTCTCACCGAGGCCGCAGGCGTCCGGTACGACGAGTTCAGCAACCTCCAGCGCGAGGTCCCGGTTCGCGCGGTGCCCGGCAGCCCGTTCGAGGTGCCCGCCGACGCGGCGGCGACCCAGTGGATCGACAGCCTCACGGTCGTTGACGCCGATGTCCTCGCCGCCTACGACGATCCGCACTTCGGCCGCTGGCCGGCCATCACCACCCGCCGCCACGGAGCGGGTCGCGTCACCTGCGTGGGCACCGTGCCCGGCCGCGACCTGGCCCGAGCGGTGGCCGAGTGGCTGGCCCCGGCCGCGCTCAGCGGGTGGCGCGACCTGCCCGAGTCCGTCACCGCGACCACCGGCACCTCTCCCGAAGGGCGCCGCGTCCACATCGTCCACAACTGGAGCTGGGAGCCGGCGAGCGTCCCCGCACCGGTGGACTTCTCCGACGCTCTCACCGGCACCTCCGTCCCCGCGGGTGCAGCGCTGGAACTCGGCCCCTGGGACGTACGCGTCATCGTCTCCGCCGACGCCGAACAGACCCGGGCAGCCGAAGCGAACGACCAACCCTGATTGATCGGGCAGCTGGAACCTCGTCAAGACGAGCGATGGCTTCTACAAGCTGCAGTCGGTCAAGAACACGAGCCTGTACCTGACCGGTGCGACCGCTGACGGGCAGCTCACCCTGCAGAACGCGGTCAACGACGGTGCGCAGGACTGGGAGCTCGTTCAATAGGCACACCAGCCCCACGTTGGGGCATGGCACCCGTGGCCAGGCCCCAACTACTCACTCAAGCAGGTCCCCACCGCCTGGCGGCGGACCCGACACCGCGCAGCCGCGAGGTGGATCTGTACCAGGAAGCCGCGACTACCTGACAGGCGTCGGCGTCGGGACCTTCACCAGGATGAGCGGATCGAGGCCGCCGACATCCCCGATACGAATGGCCTTGGTGATGCCCAGGGCCTGTCCGGTCTGCCAGGCCGGGCGGCGAGGGGCGTACAGGCGGCGGGCGTAGCGATGCCCGACGGCGGGGGGGCGGTCAGCGCTGTGCGGTCTTGCACTGGACGATGCTCGGGAAGCGGGCGTGTGCGTCCTGGGCATGGCGCGGTTGTAGGCGAGACAGCGGCCACGGCGGTCAGTCGCGCGGGCGCTCGAAGACGACGATGCGCTGCTCGTGCGCATCCGAGACGCGTCTGCCGCAGACAACCCCCAGGTCACGAGCGCGACAGCATAGTCCGCCCGATGTCCTCGTGCAGGCGGGGGGCTGCCTCGGCGGCGGCCAGGTTGTCAGCTCGCCGACGCGGTGGACGGGATTGGCATCCGGTTCTCCACTCGATCACCGCCAGCCGCACGGCCGACAGCGCCAGGGGCTGTCCGGACCGGTGCCGTACAGCTTCTCCGGCAGCGCGCTCACGGCCCCGAGGTGGCGGCCCAGCCGCTCCCGTGCCCGCTCGGCATCGTCAAACGTGTCTCACGCGCGCCCGCCTGGCCGGCGAGCTGTGCGACCTTCCTGTCCCCCGTCGTCGAGGGCGTACGGCACCCGAACGCCTCCGGCGAACACAAGCTCGTCGCCGCCTTCGCCGACGCGATGCGTCAGGCAGGGGTCTCGGCCGGACCGTACTCCGTCGGCGGCTGAGCAGCGGGTGACATATCCTCCCCCCACCTGCCATGCCTGCGGCCGGGGGGATTCACGGCCGGGGCAGGCCCGAACCAATTGGGGATTCATGCGCATGAAATCCATAGGTGCCGTCCTCACCGGCGCCCTGGCGCTTTCCGCCTCCGCCGTCACCGCCCCGGCCGCCCACGCGGCGGAGACCGGAGTGGTGATCGAGAAGCTGTCCGTGAACGGCGGCAAGCCCATCGTCCTCGGCACCTCCCAGACCGAGTCGTTCACCATCTCGGTGACCGCCTCGGACGACTCGGGGATCAGCGAAGACCTCGCGTTCCTCCAGATCGACCGGGAGGTCGGCGACGACTACTGGTCATACCACGGCACCCCGACGTGCACCGCCGTCAACGCCACCACCTCCACCTGCAAGCTCACTGTCAAGCTCGACTCGGGCTGGGGCGTGCCCCGCAACACCCTCGCGGGTAAGTGGGACGTGACCGTCCAACTCAAGTCCAGGGACGGCGACCTCTACAACAACGGCGGCGCCGCCAAGCACCCGGTCCTGCGACGCGCCACGCTCAGTGTCAACGCCGGGCCCGAGCCGGTCGCCAAGGGCAAGCCGATCACGGTCACAGGCAAGCTGGCCCGCGCCAACTGGGACAAGCGCATGTACGCGGGTTACACCAACCAGCCCGTGAAGCTGCAGTTCCGCAAGGCGGGCACCACCACCTACACGACCCTCAAGACGGTCTACACCAACTCGACGGGCAACCTGTCGACGACGGCCACGGCAGCGGCCGACGGCTACTGGCGCTGGTCCTTCGCGGGCACGTCCACCACTTCGGCGGTCACCACCGCAGGCGACTACGTCGACGTGCGCTGACAGCCGGCTTCCGCCAGGCGCGGCCGCCAGGGAAGGATCGCGTACGCGGTCAGTACGGTCGTTTCCCGGCCGGCGGCCTGGCGGCAGCAGCCCCACTGCGTCACGCCGGCCAGCGGCCGGAAGTCATGCTCGGGGCCGGGCCCCCCAAGGAAGTCAGCGGATGGCAAGCGATCGAGCTGACCACGCCGAGCGACCCAGGCCTGCAAGGTTCACTGGTCCGGTGGCGGGCTGGGGGTGGGAGGGGCGGCTGGTCGCCTTGCGGTGAGTCGGCCGTCCCGGCCCGGCCAGTGCTGTGGCCGCAGAGACACCCGAGGCGCCCAACTCGTCAGGCCGAGCAGCTGGGCAAGGGCAGAGTGGTGCCCATTGCGGCTCTCCCGGGGTTGGGTGGTGCTCCCTGGGCGTCGCTCCGCCCAGGGTGGTTGTCAACCTCCGGCTGTCGGGGCCGGTGCGCTACGCCGGAGCTCGTGGGCCTCGGCGAGGACGAGGTAGCTGCTGGCGGTCCAGGTGTAGGCGCGGTCGCGCAGACCCGTACCGGTCAGGGCGTCGAAGTTCTCCGCGAAGCCGTTGGTTTCGCACAGGGCACGGAAGCGGGCGCTGATCTCGTCGGCAAGGTGCTGATGGCCGGCCCGGCGCAGGCCGTCCTCGACGAGTACCGTGGAGGGTGCCCAGATCGGGCCGCGCCAGTAGCCGTCGGCGAGGTAGTGCGGTGAGGTGGGCTGTTCGGTGGCCAGTCCGTGCGGGGTCAGGTGGGCCTCGATCCGGTCGGCCAGTACGGCGCTGATGTCCCCAGGCAGGTGCTCGCCGAGCGCGATGGGCATCAGGTCGAGGAGGCTGGCGCTGGTCCAGCTGTCCCCGGTGCCGACCGAGCGGGCGGCGAACCGGTCACCGGTCCACAGTTCGCTGAGCATCGCATCCTGCGTCGCGTCGGCGGTTCGGTTCCACCGGCGGGCGTCATCCCGCAGACCCAGCTCTCGTGCGAGAGCGGCGAGTTCACGCAGTTGGAGGATGAGGAAGGCGGCCAGGTCGGCGGTGACGACGACACGCTCGGGGTCGAAGGTGGTGGCGTTGTCCCAGCCGCTGTCGTTGCCGTGCTGGTAGTGAGGGAGCGTGGTGCCAGGTGCGCGCCGCGCGGTGAGCCAGAAGTCCGTCCAGCGGGACAGCCTGTCGTAGGCCTCGGTCAGTTGCGCCGGAGTGAGAGGCACGGGGAGCCGTCGGCGCAGATGGCCGAAGGCCCAGCCGTGGATGGGGGGTTTGACGAAGTTGTGCAGGACTTCTGAGTGGGTGACCGAGTCGGGCAGGGCCCCGGTCTCGTCCTGGTGGTCGAAGGGCAGACAGAACTGGTCCCAAGCCAGTTCCGGGCGTCCCGGCGCCAGGGCGAGGGCGTTGAAGCAGTGGTCCCAGCTCCAGACCTTGTCCATCCAGTGCTTGGACATCAGCACCGCGGGCCGGGTCACGAAGCCCTTCGGACCAACGGTCGCGGACCACAGCACATAGGCGGCGAGTTCCGCGGCGGGGGTGGCGGACGAGCGCCAGGGCGCGATGGTGTCGGTGAAGGCGGCGAAGGCGGTGCGCGCGGCTGCCACGATCTGGTCGAAGCCGGTGGTCGAGGTGTAGGGGCGGCGCGCGGTCTCGTACTCCTCGATGGCGACCTCCCAGTCCGCGCCGGCCTCGGCGCCCGCGATGACACCGCGGTCGGCGCTGCCGAGTGCCTGCGCGCCGGGCGTCTCGGTCACGGTCCCGGACAGGACGGTGATCCGGTAGCGGCGCCCGGTCTCGTACGAGGTGAAGACGTACGCCTCGGTGCCGGGCTCGCGGTAGAAGTAGGTGCCGCTGAACGGGGTCAGGGCCTGCGCGGCCGCAAAGACGCTGATGTTCAGGCCGGTACCCCGCAGGCGTATGGTGTCCGGCGATTCGTAGGCGAGGTCGACGCGGCCTGCTGTGCCGGTCCAGGTGAGCAGGCCCGGGGTGGCCTCGACACGGGTGTCCGCGCGATGGCCCGTCGCCGTGTCCAGGGGGACGAGGCGCAGGACGGCGTGCATGCCGTTCTGGTGGGAGACGAGGTGGAGGTCCTCGGCATACGTCTTCTCCGCCACCACGGGCGAGATGTCGAACCATGATCCGTAGGTACTGAACGGGATGTCGTGGACGGAGAAGGATGGGCCGGATCGGGCGGCGGTCATGAAGCGTGACTCGTTTCTCGAGCAGGGGCGATCGGCCGTCTGGCGAGCAGGTGTGCGGCCGTGACCAGGTGGAAGGGGGGTGTTGCGGGTGTGGAGGTCAGTCCTTGACGGCGCCGGAGGTCACGCCGGCGGCGACGTAGCGCTGGGCGAGGACGAGGATGACCGCGGCGGGCAGTGACGCCACGACGGCGGTGGCCATGATGGCGTTCCACTCCTGGTTGTTGTTGCCGATGTAGTGGTAGATGCCGAGCGTGATCGGTTCGTGGGCGCCGCCGTTGACGAGGGTGCCGGCGAAGACGAAGTCCGACCACGACCACAGGAACGCGAACAGTGACACGGTGATCACGGCGTTGCGGCTCATCGGCAGGACGATGGACCAGAAGGTGCGCAGCGGCCCGGCGCCGTCGGTCTTCGCGGCCTGGAGCAGTTCGCCGGGGATGCCGGACATGAACGCGGTGAAGATGAGGACGCCGAAGGGGACCGCCAGGGTGGAGTCGGCGACGATGAGGCCGGGGACGGACTGGAGCAGGCCGAGCTGGAGGTAGATGGCGTAGAAGCCCATCGCCATGATGATGCCGGGGATCATCTGGGCGGCCAGCAGGACGAAGTGCAGGATGCCGCCGCCGCGCGGGCGCAGCTTGGCCAGCGCGTATCCGGCGGGTGCGGACAGGGCCACGGTCAGGACGACGGTGCCCAGACCGACGACGAGGCTGGTGGCGAGGTAGGGCAACTGCTCGTCGAGCACGGTGCGGTAGCCGGCCAGGGTTGCGTGGGTGGGGAACAGGTCCGGCGGGCTCTTGCGCATGTCCTGCTCGCGGGTGAAGGACACGTTGAGCATCCAGTAGACCGGGAAGAGCATCACCGCCGTGAGCAGCAGGCCCGTGGCCGTCTTCCACCAGGTGGTCCGGTGCGCGGGCGGCCGCAGTCGGGAGCGCGATGTGGTCGCAGTGGTCATGAGGCGTACTGCTTTCGCTGGACCTTCACGTAGATGAGGCCGAAGACGAGGGCGGCGACGACGAGCAGGTTGCCGACTGCCGCGCCCGGGCCGAAGGCGGGCAGCAGGTTGCCGAAGCCGAGCTGGTAGGACCAGGTGGCGAAGGTGGTGGACGAATCCGCCGGGCCGCCCTTGGTCATGATCCAGATGATGTCGAAGACCTTGAGTGTGTAGACCAGGCCCAGCAGCAGCGTGATCGCGGAGACCGGGCGCAGCAGCGGGAAGGTGATGCGCCAAAAGCGCTGCCAGGCGTTCGCCCCGTCGAGCGCCGCCGCCTCGTACAGGTTCGCCGGGATGGACTGCAGGCCGCTGTAGAGCACGACCAGGTTGAAGGGGACGCCGATCCAGATGTTCGCGATGATCACCGAGGTCAGGGACCAGTCCGGTGAGGTCAGCCAGTTCACCGGATCGATGCCGAGGGCGTGCAGGGCGGCGTTGACGATCCCGGAGTCGCTGTTGAGCATCCACGACCAGGTGGAGGCCGACACGATCAGCGGAAGCAGCCAGGGCACCAGGAACAGGGCACGCAGGGTCACCGAGAGTCGGAAGTGCTGCTGGAAGAAGACCGCGAGGGCCAGGCCGATGGCGTACTGGAAGACCAGGCACACGGCGGTGAAGACCACGGTGTGGAGCAGGGCCGGGGCGAAGGTGGGGTCGTCGAGGACGGTGAGGTAGTTGCGCAGGCCGGTGAAGGGCGCGTCGCCCTGGACGAAGGAGCGGACGGTGTAGTGGCGCAGGCTCAGGTCGATGTTGCGGTAGAGCGGATAGGCGTAGAAGAGGACGAGGTAGCAGGTCACCGGGGCGAGGAAGCCCCAGGCGGCCCACTGCGGGGAGGCCGGGCGGCGCCGTGCTCGCGCGGGGGCCGGGGGCGGGGCGGCGGTGGCCGCCCCGTTCCCGTCCTGCGCGGACCGGCGGTCCGACAGCTGCGTCGTGTGGTTCATCTGCCGACCAGCAATCGTCGGCTACTTGACGGCGGACTGCGCCGTGGTCAGCGCGTCCTTGGGCGAGGCGGCACCGCTGAGGGCCGACTGGACGGCCTTCCACATCTGCTCGGAGATCTTGGGGTACTTGGTGCCCAGGTCGTCACTGGTGCGTCCCTTGGCCGCCTTGACCGCGTCGACCCAGGGCTTCAGCGCGGGGTTCGACGCCACCTGCTTGTCCTGCACCTCGCTGGTGGGGGCCACGTAGGACAGCGTGGTGTCGGTGTCGTACAGGTTCTGGGTGCTGGTCAGGCAGGTCGCCAGCTTCTGGGAGGTGGCGTAGCGACCGGTGTCGCCCTGGACCGGGATGGTGACGAACTCGCCGCCGGTCGGGGCCGCGGCGTTCCCTCCGCCGGAGGCGGGGATCGGCAGGATGCCGTAGTCGAAGCCGACCTTCTCGGCGTTGGCGAGTTGCCAGGTGCCGTTCTCGGCGAAGGCGTAGTCGCCGCCGGCGAATTCCTGCCAGCTGGTCGTCTGGGTGTTGTTGATGACGGAGTTGGGCGCGTATCCCTTCTTCAGCCAGTCGGTCCACAGCGTCAGCGCCGAGACGGCCTGGGCGGAGCCGAGTTCGGTCAGCTTTGCGCCCGCACCCCAGAACCAGGGCAGGAACTGGAAACTGCCCTCCTCCGTGCCGATCGCGGAGAAGGTGATGCCCTTCTTGCCCGCCTTCTTGACCTTCTCCAGCGCCGCCGTGAGCGACGTCCAGTCCTTGACCGAGGCGATGTCCACCCCGGCGTCCTTCAGCACCTTCTTGTTGTAGTAGAGGGCGAGGGTGTTGGCGCCGATCGGTGTTCCGTACGTCTTCCCGCCCGACTGGCCTGCCGCGAGCAGGTTGGGGTCCACCTTGGAGGTGTCCAGCTTGTTGTCGTCGGTCGTGGTGAGCACGCCCGCCTCGGCCAGCGTCGACACCACCGGGTTGTCGACGATGAGGACGTCCGCGGAGTTGTCCTGCTGCGCCGCCAGCAGCGCCTTGTTCGACAGGTCGCTGGTGTCGAAGCCGGTCCGCTTGATCTTCACGCCGGCCTCGGTGCCGCACTTGTCCAGCAGCTTCGTCCAGGCCGAGGCCTTGTCGAACTGCGGGTACGGGTCCCAGATGGTGTACGTGCCGCTGTCTGCGCCCTTCGCGTCGGTGCTGCCCGAGCCGGAGGAGCAGGCGGTGCCGACGACCGCGACGACGGTTGACAGGGCCGCGGCGGTGAGACGGAGTCTGGAGGATCTCTGCATGGCGGGGTTCCTTGTTTTTTGGCACAGGTGCGCCGTGGGAGGGTGACGGAAGCGGGAGGTACGACGGGGCACGGGCAGGCCGGACGGCGAGGTGAGCAGTTCGGTTGGCGGAGCGGGAGGGCGGAGAGCGAGGGGCCTGTGATCGAGGGTCAGCAGTACGGACGAGGGCCGAAGTCCGGTGCCTCCTCAGGGACGTTCAGGCGGCGGGTCCGGTGCTGGCCCGCAACGAGATCGGCGGCGCGAGCAGATGGTGCCGGGCAGCCGCGTCGGGATGGTCGAGCCGCTCGATGAGCAGGTCGACGGCGCGCCGGCCCAACGCCTCGGCCGGCACGTCCGCCGCGGTGAGCTGCGGGGTCACCGTCTCCGCCCACCGGGCGGCCACCACTCCGGTGACGGAGAAGTCGCGCGGCACATGGCGGCCCGCCAGGGCGAGCCCCCGGTAGAGGCCGCCCAGGGCGGCCTCGTTGAGGGTGACCAGGGCGGTGGTGGCCGGGTCGTCGTGCAGGATCTGTGCCACGCATGCCTGACCGGACGAGGCATCGTCTCCGCAGCAGTACGTCCGCACCGTCAGACCGCGCTCGGCGGCGGCCTTCGTGAAGCCGTCCAGGCCGCGGTGCGCGGACTCGTATCCCGCCCGCAGGAGTTGTTCGGGCCGGTTGACGAACGCGACTTTGCGGTGGCCGAGGTCCGCGAGGTGGTGGACGCACGCCGCCGCCAGTGCGGTGTGGTCCAGGCCGACCCACCAGCCGTGCTCCGGGTGCGCGGTACGGCCGATGGTGACGAAGGGGAAGCCCAGCTCGGCCATGTGATCGACCCGGTCGTCCTGCAGCCGGATCTCCATCAGGATGGCGCCGTCGACCCGCCGCTCCCCCAGCAGCCGCTGGAACGAGCGGTCGCTGTCCACGCCGCTCGGGGACAGCAGCACGTCGTAGTCGTGGACCGCGGCGGCCTCCACGACACTGCCGATGAAGTCCAGCTGCATCCCGGTGTAGTGGTTCCCGGCCGGCGGGAAGACCAGGCCGATCGTGCTGGTCCGGCCGTTGGCGAGGGCGCGTGCGCTCGCGTTGGGCCGGTAGCCCAGCTCGTCGATGACGTCCTGGATCTTGCGCCGGGTCTCGTCCGAGACGGGGCGCTTGCCGCTCAGTGCGTAGGAAACGGTGCTGCGCGAGACACCGGCTCGCCGGGCGATCTCACCGATGTTCACGACGACTCCTTGCTCGCACCGGCTCGCCCCCTCGGAGGGAGGGGCGCCCACCGGTCGTGAGGGCATGGGCTGGAACGAGAAGCGAGCCCGGCTTGTCGAACCGGTTCGCGTGAAGTGACGGTAGGAACCGACCGAACGCCTGTCAACACCCAACCCCTCATTCCGCGTTCCGCAAGGGGACCGGCGGAACCTGGCGTCCGAGGGATTGCTGGCCGCGCGCCCCGGTGCTAGCTTCGCCGAACCGGTTCGATGAAGCGACCCTTCCGCCACGGCGGCCCCGACGGCTCCCTCCCCAGGCCGTACGGGTCGCCGCCCCTGTCACCGCGAGTGGCTCTCGCGCCTGCCCAGCGCGGGCGATCGGACCGGTTCGACTTGTCGTTACTCAAGGATTGAGGACGCCATCCATGCCATCCGCTGACAGATCCGCCCGGCACCGAGCACCGGCCGCCGTGGCTGTGGCTCTCGGCGCGAGCCTGCTGACCGCACCAGCGGCGCCCGCCCAGGCGGCCGACGCTCCCCCACCCGCAGCCCGTTACACCTTCGACCAGGACGACCTCGCCTCCGGCAGGATCACCGACAGTTCCGGCAACGGCCTGACGGCGAGCCTGGTGAACGGCTCCACCGCCCAGTCCGTAGCGGGCACGGACGGGGGCAAGGCGCTCGCCCTGCCCGGCGGGGCGCCCGACTCCAACGGCGCCTACGTCCGCCTGCCTCGCGAAGTGGTGGGTGACGCTGCCGACTTGACGGTGTCCGCCCGTGTGAAGTGGAGCGGTGACAAGTCGTCCTGGCAGCGGATCTTCGATCTGGGCACCAACACCACCAAGTACCTCTTCACCACCCCGTACAGCGGAAGCGGGGTGCTGCGCACCGCGGTGACCACCGGCGGAGGGGGCGCGGAGGCACAGGTCAACGGCTACGCGATGCTGCCCGCGAACGAATGGCGCACGGTCACCGTCACCCTCGACAGCGCAGCCGGCCGGCTCACCACCTACGTCGACGGCGTGGCCGTCTCCTCGGCCGAGACCAGCATCAAGGCCAAGGATTTGCTGGACAGTTCGGCCACGGCCGCCGGTTACATCGGCAAGTCCTTCTGGCCGGACCCGCTGCTCAAGGGAGCGGTCGACGACTTCACCGTGTGGCACGCGGCGCTCAGCCCCCAGCAGGTGGCCGGCACCGTCGGTGCTCTGCCCAGCCTGCAGCAGCTCTCGCAGACGTCCTTCGAGGTCCGCACCACCACCGGCAGCGCCCCGTCCCTCCCCGCGGCGGTCCGCGCCTCCTTCTCCGACGGCTACGACCGCGACACACCGGTCACCTGGGACGCCGTACCGGCCGACAGGTACGCCCAGCCGGGGTCGTTCACGGTCGCCGGGACAGCGGCCGGACGCGCGGTGAAGGCGACCGTCACGGTGGTCCGCGAGGGACAGCTCACCGTCGACCTCGGCTCGGACACCGGCGCCTTCCACGGCGGCGCCTCCGGCACCCTCTACGGCGTGTACGGACCGGACGTTCCCACCAACAACCTCATGGAGGGCATGGGCCTGCGCACGGTCTCCACCAAGGCGCAGGACGGCCCGCAGCACCCCGGTGCGGACGCGCTGGAGGTGGTCAAGCCGCTCGCGGATTCCACCGACGGTGACGTGTACATCTACATGACCGACATCCACCGCGGCTTCCCCTACCAGTGGCCGGGCGACACCCCCGCGGAGAAGCTCAGGCTGTACAAGGAGAAGGTCGCCGAGCAGGTCGACCAGGTGCTGAAGCTGCCGAAGGAGTACCAGGACAACATCGTCTTCGTGCCGTTCAACGAGCCCGAGGGCAACATGTTCGGCACCGGCGAATGGAGCTACAACAAGGTCAGCTGGCTCAACGACCCGGACGACTACTTCGCCGCCTGGGACGACTTCTACAAGCTCATCAAGAGCAAGATGCCCGAGGCCCGCATCGCCGGCCCCAACACCAGCATCCTCTTCGACCAGGTGCAGGGCTTCCTCAAGCACGCCCTGGCCGCCGGCACGCTCCCGGACGTCATCACCTGGCACGAGCTCAGCCACCCGGAGGCGGTGCGCCAGAGTGTCGCCAAGTACCGGGCCTGGGAGAAGGACCTGTTCAAGGGCACGGACAAGGAGGGCACCCGACTCCCCATCAACATCAACGAGTACGCCTTCAACTACCACACCTCTGTCCCCGGCCAGATGATCCAGTGGGTCTCCGCGATCGAGGAGTCCAAGGTGGACGCCGACATCGCCTACTGGAACATCGACGGCAACCTCTCCGACTCGGCGGTGCAGTCCAACCGCGGCAACGGCCAGTGGTGGCTGCTCAACGCGTACGCCTCGATGAGCGGGCACACGGTCAATGTGACCCCGCCGTTCCCGGGCGAGAACTACACCATGCAGGGCGTCGCCACGCTCGACGAGAAGAAGAAGCAGTCCCGGCTGATCTTCGGCGGCTCCACCGGCAAGGGCCACATCACCTTCGCGGGCGTCCCGCAGAAGGTCTTCGGGGACACCGTGCACGCCTGGGTGCGCGAGATCGAGTGGAGCGGCCAGATCGGCGACAACTCCGGCCCGAAGCTGCTTGCGGAGCAGAACCTGAAGGTCGGTGACGACGGCACGGTCGTCGTGGACTTCGGCGACGGCGCGCTGCCGAAGCTGAAGGAGTCCTCGGCCTACGAGATCGTCCTCAGCCCGGCCGGGAAGGCGAAGGGCACCCAGTCCCCGCCGGTGCGCTGGCAGGGCTCCTACGAGGCGGAGGACGCCGCCCACACCGGCTCCGGCTACTCGAAGAACGGCCCGGAGGGCTCGCCGCGTGACGTGTCGAAGTTCTACACCTCCGGCGGTTACGACGTCGGCGGCCTGCGCACCGGATCGGACGTCACGCTCGACTTCACCGTGGACGTGCCCGAGGACGGCACCTACGACCTGAGCGTCTTCGCCAACTCCCTCAACACCTTCGACAGGGTGAAGGAACAGGGCCCCACCAACGTCTTCCTGCGTGTGGACGGCAAGGCGGACAGCGAACAGGAGCTGTACCTGCCGCTGGGCTACAAGTGGGTGGTGTGGGACCACACCGACACCAAGGTCAAGCTCACCAAGGGCAAGCACACACTCACGCTCGCCACGAAGAGCGCCGACGGCGAGGGCGCCACCCAGGGCGACGCCATCGTCGACCGCCTCACCCTCTCCCTGCCGGGCGCTTCCGCCGGCACCCAGGTGTACGAAGGTGAACTGGCATGGCTGGGCGGCGGGGCGCGGCCCGTCTACGACCTGCCGAAGCACGCCAAGGCTGCCGCCACCGGATCAGGCGCGGCCCGGCTGCCGAAGAAGGGGACCGCCACGTTCTGGGTCTACTCCCCCGCCGACCACGAGGCCACCCTGGAGGTCGACACCCTCGGCGGCACGGGCGCCCGGCTCTCCGTCAACGGGCACGACGTTCTGCGCCTCACCAAGGACCGCAGCCGTGCGGCGGTCTCCCTCTCGGGCGGCGTCAACAAGGTGACCGTGACCGGAGGTTCGGTCACGACCCTCGTCGACCGCCTGACGGTCACGCCGACCGAGGGCACGCTGCCCACGCGTACGTACGAGGCCGGCGCCGCCCAGCTCGCGGGCTCGGCCACACTCGCCCCGCTCTCTCTGGCCACCGGCGGCACGGCGATCACGGGCATCGGCGGTAACCCGGGCAACGGCAACGACGCGACGTTCACCGTCGATGCCGACCGGGCCGGCCTGTACGCGTTGCGCATCCGCTACTCCAACCCGGAGCAGTCCGAGGCGACGCACTACAACCCGGACCCGCTCGCCCGCCACGCCGACATCAGCGTCAACGGCGGCATGGCCCGGCGTGTGGGCTTCCCGCACAGCTTCCACCAGAACAACTTCTGGGAGCTGACGGTCCCGGTCCACCTCGAGAAGGGACGGAACACGATCACGTTCCACTCGGAGGAACTGCCGAACTTCGACGGCACGACCTACGCCTCGGACACTTTCCCCGGGGTGCTGCTCCGCTCCCGCTACGCACCGCTGATCGACCGGATCACCGTCACGCCTTACGCACGGCAGGCACGATGAGGTGATCACCACCGGCGGCACGGGCCCCCGCCCGTTCCCCGCCGGTACCGCGAGCAGGCGCCCGGGTTTGCCGTGATCGGCGGATCCGGGCGCTGCGCCGTGTCACCGGCAGCGCCGATGCCGCCTCGGGGAGGCCTCCACGGTGACCAGGCAACCGGTCTCCGCGCGGCATCGGCGCGGTGCGCCGCTTGGACGACCCTGCACGGATTTCCGACAGCGGGCCCCTTGGGCCGGGTCGCCGACCCAAGGCCACCTTGACTGACTCCAGCTCACGTCTGACGGGTCACCGCAGGTTCGGAATCGGGTCGAGGTGACTCAACCGGAACGGGAACGCCTCCGACATCCGGCTCCACCCCTCACCCCAGAAGTGGACCGTGCACCACGAACCGTCGACGAAGCCGATCTCGTGGTCGCCGCCCACCACGTCGCTGCGATCCCGGATCCAGGTCACATTGCGCATGTCCGTGGCCCACCCCGCTTCGACGGGACCAGGGTTGCCGGTGAAGGAACGCACGTGTGACACGTACACGATCTGCAGACGGCGGTCGGTCACCTGCATCACCATGGTTGCCGGGTTGGCCGGGTTGTTCGTCCGAGGCACCAGGCCGCGGGCCAGATGACCGGCCATGCTGTTCCAGCCGCCGTGAAACGGCTTGCCCGGCCTCTTCTTGTCACGCTCCATGAACGCTTCGACCAGCCACTCGAGCGGGTTCCAGGAGGTGGCCGTAAACAGTCTCAAAAGCCAGTACACCGGAATCAACAACCAGCCACCGAGCGTGCGGCGTTCGGATCGCAGCACGCGCGGGCGGCGGAATTTACCGGGCGACGGTGCCCGTTCGGCGAGTTTGACCCCGTGATCAGCACGCAGCACCTCGCCCGTCGGCACCAACGCCCTGGCCCGCTCGACCGTGTCACGGACGTAGTCCGCCTGATTCGTTCTGCTCACCCGCAGTCGTCCCTCATTGTCCTTGCCGCGCTCGCAGCACTCACGTCCGTACACTCATCGAAGCCCTGCGGATCAGGGCGCTGGTGGTACTCGGAACGCACCTCAGCCACCCGCGGCCCGTCCTCAAGAACGCCCTCCTGGACCGCCCCGGCCGGATCAACTCCGACAACGTCCTCGACCACCTTCTTCACACCGCTGGTGACGACCTTGCAGCCCGCCCTCAGGACCGATCGTCGCCCGGTGGCTTCTCAATGGTTCGCGGTGGGTCACGGCATCACACTTCTGCGGGACGGTCCCCGCTTCAGCCGCGGCGTGTCGTGCCGCCGAGGATCTGCTCGCGAAGGATGTCCGCGTGGCCGCAGTGCTGGGCCAGTTCACGCAGGGTATGCAGGTAGACCCAACGCAGCGGCAGCGGGCCCCGCCGGTTGCCCCGTACGACGTCGTCCAGCGTCATCTTCGCCGTGGCTCGACGGGACGCCTCGCAAGCCTGCTGATAGGCGCGCTGAACTGAGGCGATGGTGTCGCCGTCGTGGAGATCGAACGACTCGTCGGGCGTGTCGGGAATGCCGATCTCGGTACGGGATCGACACGTGATCGCCTCGTCGAACCAGACTTTCTCGACGAACGTGGCGTGTTTGACCAGGCCCAGCAGCGTGGTCTTGGACATCACCAGCGAGCGGCGCGCCTGCTCCTCGGTCAGCCCGTTCAGGCTGTCGTGGAGCGCGGTTCGATGCTCATCGAGAAACGTCTCGAACTGATCGCGGAGTGCAGCGTGGAAGACGGGGGGTTCTGTCGTCGGCTGGAAGACCATGAACGTAACGATAAGCTGATCAGACCCTCTGTGCTCGCAGCGCAGGGAGTGGATCAGGCCGAAAACGTGCTGTCCGCCGGGGAGTTACACGGAGACTGCTGGACTGGGAAAGGGCGCACCAGCCTCTTGGGCGAAGGACGGACTTCCTCGACAGCGTCGGCCAGTGGGGCCTGGAGGCCCGCAAGGGCTGCCTGGACATAAGACGAACCAGCGTTGCCCGCGCTGCCGTCCTCGCCGTCCGTGCAGACGTCGGCGATGGTGACGTTCCTGCACGAGTGGAGGCTGAACCCTCTTCCTCCGGACACCAGGCCCTCGATGACGCCCTATGCCCAGTTGCTCCGAGGGCGTCGCGCCAGCCGCGGTGAACAGCGACAGAGCAGCACAGTTGCCCTGCCCCGCCAGCGGGGCCTGACCGAGCGAGCCGCCACCGCCGCCATCGATACTCAGCTCTGTGGGGGCTGTGCTTTCAGCACGCGGAGCGTGGCGGTGCGCAGGTGGGCCGCCGCCTCGGCCACGTTCATGCGGCCGACCCCGACCTCGTACCGCGTGCACGAGCGCTCTCACCGGGACGGATGCCAGCTCGCAGGCTGATCAGCGTGCGATGCACTTCCTGCCGGACATCTCACGTTGCGCATAAGCCCCGTCGGGCATGGTGCCTCGCAACCAGTCATTGATCCACTCGGCCAGCGACTGACGAGAGGGGCCAGGGCACGTTCGGTGCAGCAGAGGCCGGGGTCCCAGTCCCACATCTGCCCGTCGGCCGTCCTGACGTCGATCAGCGTCCACATGGCGCAGCCCCGGTCCATGAGCGGAACGATCCCCTGCGTGAGTGCTCGCGATCAGCGAAGTCACGGTATGCCTCCGCGAGATCGGCACAGTCGCTGAACCAGTCGCCGGTGTCCGTCAGAGACTGCGACTTCGAGGTAGAGCCTGCGCAGCAACCGCGGCATCGGGTGCCCCACCATCTGCTCCATCGCCTGGACGTCGTCCGCGGACGCGAGATCGGGCAGTTCCCGAGGCGTCGATGCCCAGCGTTTCCGCGGACGCCTCCGACCGGCGGGCCAGGCAGGCTATCCGGTCGAGGCACGTCCTCTTGACGTCCGCAACGCCCGGCGGCACAACGCCGCAGTGGGTGCGGTGGCGGCCATGAAGACGACGGCGAGCACGGCCCAGCCGCCGACCAGCGCACCGGTGACGAGGGTAGTGATCATCGCGGGTCCCACGGTGGCTACCGCTCCTTCGGTGCTCGCGGCCAATCCCTGGTATTCCCCCTCGGCATCGCGGCGCATCAGTCGCAGGGAAAGACCCCAGCGGGAGGCGACGTAGTGCAGTTCGCCGTAGATGTGCGCGGCGAGGCCGGCCAGGACGATGAGGGAGGAAAGCAGGGCGTGTGCGGGCCAGGCCGCGGCGGCGAACAGCAGACAGCAGACGCCCAGGGCGATTCCGGCCTTTCGGGTTGAGCGAACCGCGCCGCGCAGGCTCTCCCCCTGCCGAGTCACGCGCACCTGGTACAGAGCGATGAACAGGGAGCTGACGACTACGGTCACCGGCGCGAGCCATACCGGGGCGGCAGTCTGGTACTGCAGCCACAGGGGCAGCCCGCTGGACAGCAGCGGCCAGCACAGGGAGAGCAGAGCTGTGGTGCTCATCAAGCTCAGGAAGGGGAGGTCGCGCACGGCGCGGGTCCCTGGGCTGCGCCGGTCCGCCGGCACCGGTGGGGTTGGCGGCAGGCCGATGAGCACCGTGGCGGAGAGGAAGGCCGAGAGAGCCACGACGGCCAGGGCGGCGTAGTAGGGGCCGGCCGTGTCGGTGGACAGCACCCATGCGGCGGCACCCGCTCCCGCGGCATAGGTGATGTGCTGTACCACCCGGGCCTGGGCCAGCACCGTCAGGCGCTGGTGGTCGGGCATCAGGACGTACACCAGGGTCACCTTCACGCCTCTCCCCGACGTCTCGGCGGCGGTGAAGAGTGCGGCTGCGACCAGCAGTCCCCAGAAACCGCTCGTGGTGAGGAAGAGCAGCACCAGTGATCCGCGGGCGACGCTGACGGCCACCAACACCTGCCGCGCACCGCGCCGGTCAGCGAGGGCCCCGACCGGCACGGCGGCGAGGAGGCCGGCTCCGCCGCCGAGCCCCATCGCCAGGCCCATGGAAGCGGCGGGAATTCCCTTGACTGATGTCAGGTAGACGGCCCACATGCTGAACCACAGGCCGCCGCCGAAGGCCGAGACCGCTTCGCAGTACAGCAGTTTCCGTACGGCACTGTGCCCGCTCCCCGAGCGGTCCTGTTCGCCGGCTACGGGCGCGATCTCGGATTGAGAGGCACCTGTATTCGTCACCTGAACTCCGTCCCTTCAACGCCTGGCCCGCAGCGAGTACGGACGAAGGGAAAGCATGCCGTACGACAGGTCCAGTGCTTCGAGAAGACGCACCCCTCAAACAATCAGTCCAACGATACGTGAACACCCGCACCGACGCCGGAGTGTGCATCAGGTAGACGGCATGAGCGCAAGTACCCCTCATTCGGAGGGCTACTCACTAGAGTTTCGGAGAGATGGGATTCGGCCACCGTTGTCGGGTCGAGGAACGGAGGGAGGCTCTCGCCGACTCCGGCTGAACTGCGCGCTGTTGCTGGGCAGATGGCGTCTGACCCGATCGGGCGCTGACCAAATGATGTCCACATTCAGGCATTGCCTTGCTCCCCGTGAGCCGGATTACCGTGCTTCAGGTGCCACTTCCGTCCGGCCGCTGCCAGACTTCTCTGCCACTGGCTCGGCAGAATGCCGCATCAGTGCACTTTCTCAGGTCGACTTCAACGGGAATCCGCCCGGACCGGCTTCCCCCAGCAATGCCGAGGCGCGCAGGGAGATCCGCCCCGCGTGCCCATGCTCCGCAACCGCGTACTCTTCGCCAGCTGACCTGACCGTCGCAAGCTCTTCGCCGAAAAAGAAAGGTTGATCGTCGACAAGCGGTGGTCACTGGGCAATGGCCCACGCTGCGGGCACTGGCGCGCCATCGGGGCCGCACACGGCCAGGGCGGGCTGTTCGCTGCGGTTGCCAAGGAAGTCGGCATCGTCGGGGCCCAGCAGCGAAGTGAACACCGTGTTCCCCCATGAGGTCGTACAGGTGAGCGGATCCTGGAGGCACGGCAGCATCACAAGATCGGCGACAGAGCCGGAATGCCTGGACGTGCACACTGGGCCCCGGGCCCAGCCGGTCGAACCGAGCCCGACACGTTCAACGAGCGTCCACAAAGTCACCTGTCGCCTTGACGCCATGAGTTGTCATGGTGCCTCTGAACTCATACCGCCAATAGCGGTCGGCGGTTGCGGTGATCTTCGCTGTCGCTGCCCCGGTGGAGTTCGTAAGGACGTAGCCCAGAGACTCGTAGTAGTCGGTGCCCGGCCGGCGGAACTCGAGGTAAGCCCGCTGGTTCGTGTAGCCACGATAGTCGTGCGTGTCCCAGTTGGCCCGGGTGAGTTTGCCCGTGACGGTGAGGGTGCCGCCCTTGGCGACAGGCTCGGGAGAAGCGTTGGCCGTCAGCCTGGCGTAGCGCTTCATGAAGAAGGTGGTGTGACCGTCCGTCTTCACGTAGTCCCCGTCGTTGGCCTTCGCTTCGACAGCGACCTTCCAGATGCCGGCCAGGGAGTTATCAAGATCACGCCGGGGATCGATCGTGTAGTGCTTGGTGCAGACGGAAGTGGTTCCGTCGGTCGTGCACACTGGCGCCACTTCGCTGGGTTTCAAGACCGCGTCGGCGTTGCTGAGGCCGCTCCCGTGGAAGAGCGTGAAGTCGGCGGACTCGATGCCCGAGTTGTCGCTGACCGTCAGACTGGCAGTGATCGTCCTGGAGTCGGTGGTGCCCAGGACGACGCTGTTGCCCGAGCCGCCCCCGCCGGTGATCCGGAATGCGCCGATATCGACGTTGCCCACCACTTCGTCCGCCTGCGCACCCGGAGCAAGAAGAGCGGCTATGGCCAGCGAACCGAGCAAGGCAGAGCCGATCGTCGATCTACGCATCAAGTCCCCGAAGGGTCATGCCCGCCACCTGCGGCAGGCTGCCGATAATTGCAGGCAGTGTACGCAGGTGTGATCAAGAGCTGCGGGCGGCCTCCGGTGAAGGCCATGCATACGTGGTCAGAACCACCGCTGCTCGAAAGAGGCACCGTGGGCGTTCGGCGCCGAGGTGGCTGCGCCCACGCACCGCGGACTGGAACAGCGCGGAGGGGGGCCGGCCCCCAGTGCGGCGATTTCGGCCAAGTGGTTCGCCGGAGCGGATGACCAAGAGCCGGAGGGACCTGAGGGGTTGTCAGTGCAATATCACATTACTATCTTACGCCTCACATCGCAGCGGCACGCACTCCTCATCCCCGATCAATTGGCCGCTGCTGCATGGGCGTTCACGCCGGAGCACCGGCACGACAGGCGCGGACGCTTCGCTGTCACCCTCCACACACCAGGAGCCGCAGGTGTTCCTCAGATCGCGCCTGTCCGCAGCGTCCCGACGCAGACCCCTGCGTACCGTCCTCCTCGCCGCCGTCACCATGGCCTTCCTCGCTTCCGCGGGCGCTCCAGCCAACAGCACGCCCGAGGAGCGCGATCCCGTACGTCTTCTCGCCTCGACTGCACCGGGGCGCCACCCGCACGACGAGGTGCACCGTCTGGGCAAGGCCCCGGCACCCGCCGCCCCCGCGACGACCGCCCCCGGAGACCGCCGCGTCGACGGCCGCACCCCGGGCCGGGCTCCGGCTCGACCCGCCGGTCGGACTTCGGGCGCCGTCGGCACCGAGGACGCCCGCCGGGCACCCGCGTCCGCCGTACCCTGCACCTTGGACGGCGTGACCCGCCTCGGCCCCGAGACGTTCGCCGACTTCCTGGCCGACCCGGCCGTCACCGCCGACGGCTGCCTGCGCACGATCCTGTGGACATGGGACGCACGCCTCGCGCCGGTCATGGACGACGCCCATGTCCGGGCCGTCGCCCAGCGCGCCACGGCGCTCGCAGCCCGACACGACGGCCGCAACTCCAGCCACCTGCTGGAGATGTTCACCTATCTTCACGCGGTCGTGTACCACGACTTCTCGCGCGCCGAGATCGACGTGTCGGACCCGCCCACCGCCCAGGCCATGCGACGTGCCATCCACTCCTTCGGCGCCGCACCCCGCAGCTTCGATGCCACGCGCAGCAACGCCGAGACGCTCCGCGAGGCCCTCTACACCGGCAGCGCCGCCGGTCTGCGGCACTCCCAGCTCCCACTGATCCGCAAGGTGCTGGCCACCCTGGACCGGTACCACACCACCACCTACGCGGACTCCTCCTGGGGCGGCGCCGCCCTCGCCGCGCTCACCGTCAACTACCTCGGCCTGTACGCCGGGAACGACGACCGCTCCTTCCGCACGCTCGTCGCGCGCAACGACGCCTACCGCGCCGCGTTCCGCGCCTTCGCCGGGTACACCCACCTCAAGGGCACGCCCAACGAGTGGGCCGCCCGGGACGCGCTGTCGGAGTACGCCCGCTTCGGCGAGATCCCGTCCCTGCGTGACGCGATCGTCGCCGACCTCGGCGCCCTGCTCGGGCCGGTGACGGCCGACTGGGGTCGCGGCGCCCCTTGGGCGAAAATCGTCTCCTGGCTCAACCACTATGACGCCTGCGCACCCTACGGCGTGTGCATCAGGGACATCGAGCGTGAGCTGTTCCCACACACCTACCGCTACGACAACGGCACCCTCACCGTCCGCACCGGCCTGGACCGCGTCACCGTCGACCAGCTCTACTACGCAAGCAAACAGGTCAAGGCGCAGTTCCACAGGGTGCTCGGCACCGGCACACCGCTCGCCGGCGACTCCAACGGGGTCCTCACCGTCGTGTTGTACGCCTCCCGCGCCGACTACGAGGCCTACCATCCCCTGCTGACCGGCATGGACACCGACAACGGCGGCATCTACATCGAGCGCGGCGCGACGTTCTACACCTACCAGCGGCGCGTCCCGCAGGACTCCCGGCTCACGCTGGAGGAGCTGTTCCGCCACGAGTACGTGCACTACCTCAACGGCCGCTGGGCGGTGCACGGTTCCTTCGGCGAGGGCCCCTGGTACCGGGGTGACCGGACGACCGCCATGGACGAGGGCACCGCGGAGTTCTTCGCCGGCGCCACCCGCGACGACGGCGTCGCCGTCCGCAGGTCACTGGTGCACGGCATCGTCCGGGACACCGCGGGCGGGGGGCCGCGCATGTCAGTCGACAGGATCCTGCACGCCACGTACGGCGGCGACGGCTTCCGTTTCTACGACTACGCCGGCACTTTGTTCGCGTACCTGTGGACCGAACGCCCCTCCCAGCTGCGGGAGATGTACCGGCACCTGCGGGCGGACGACCCGGCGGCCTTCGACGCCTGGCGCGGTCGGCTGGGCCGTGACGCAGCCGTGCAGCAGGGCTACGACGCCTTCCTGGACCGGCAGATCGCCAAAGCCGACGACCTGTTCGTGCCCCGCACCTCCTACGTCCCCCACGATCGGCTCCGGGAGTCCGGCGCCGACGCGGTCCGCGCGGTTTTCATCGCGGCGACCTCCTCGGGGGCGGAGTGCACCGCCAACGGCGACGCGGGCATGCCCCGCTTCGCGTGCACTGGGCGGATCACCGCCCGGCTCACCGACGCCGACAGCGCCGACCGGGTCTTCCAGGACATGGCGTGGACCGTCGACCGGTTCCTGCTCGACCGGGCTGCGCCCGCCTCACCGAACTTCGCCGACATGGACTGCGCGTTCGGCGAGGTCCAGATCTGGCCGGACCGCACGGGCGGCACGTCCGACTACCTCTGCGAGGGACCGCTGCGCCGGTGACGCCGACGAGGGGCCCGGGGGCACATGGCCTCCGGACCCCTCCGCCTCCACCACCTCCCGGCCCGCCCGGCCCACCACGCACGCCGCCAATCCCTGCGCGTCGAGCGGCCCTGGCCCTAGGCCGTGCCGCAAACACGTTGGCCGCGCTGAAGTCGATCCGTGCCGCCCGCCCGGACGGCGCCCCGATGTACGTGATCGTGGACAACCTGTCAGCCCACAAGGGCGCCGACATCCGCCGCTGGGCGAAGAAGAACAAGGTCGAGTTGTGCTTCACCCCGACCTACGCCTCGTGGGCGAACCCGATCGAGGCCCACTTCGGACCGCTGAGGCAGTTCACCATCGCCAACTCCAACCACCCCGACCACACCGTGCAGACCCGGGCCCTGCACGCCTACCTGCGCTGGCGCAACGCCAACGCCGCCACCGCGACGTCCTGGCCGCAGAACGACGTGAACGCGCCCGCGTCCGCAGCGAGAAAGGCATCCGCTGGGGCGGTCGGCCCCTGCCACCGGCAGCCTGAGCTGGGCTGGAAGGTGAGTCACCGAGATCGTTTGGCGGCGTTTGCCCGATAACTTTCCAGCACGCCGATGGACAGTGCCGATGCGGCCATCAGCCCGAACACGATCGAGCTTGAACCACCGCTGTGCTCTCGCTCCCAGATACGGAATCCGACCAGCAGGACAACGACTCCGAACAGCACGACCTGTATCCGCCTGATGGCCACGGCCCGCTGGCCGTGGCCATCAGCGTTGCTGTCTCTTTTGCGCACCGGGGCTCCTCTGCTCCTTCAGTGCGCCGACTGTACTGGTGTAGGGAGCCATCAGTACCACCCAACCCGGTGAACCTTCCCGGTCACAGCACTAGCCACAAGACCGTGTGAGAGCCGGATGCGGTGGTCCGGCCGCACTGCGCGGGGAGCGGTACTCCCAGGGTCTTCTCGATGCGGTCGGCCGCTTCGGACGCACGGTCGACGCGCACGTTCACCATGGTGAGGAACGGTCGCTCGGCGAGCGTGACGCCGCGGTCGCTGCTGACCGTGACGGCGCGCATCCGCTCTTCCGAGTGCGCCAACGGGCTCACCCGTGCGTCGATCGTCAGCCGAGGCTCAGCCATCGCGCTTGGTCCCTTCAGGGGTCGTGGAGGACGAAGTCGGTCACCTCGACGGGCACCAAGTCCATGCCACCGGGGCGAGCAGGGTCTGGCCCTTCCTCGCCAGCCCGTCGGCGACGAGGGCGAGGGCGAAGGGGCGCCGAGGGCTGGCTGTGGTAGCTGGAGGTGACGTGGCCGAGCATCGGCACGGGCACCGTCTCCAAGGCGGCGTCGGTCGTGACGAGTTGGGTGCCCTCGGGCAGCCGGGTCGTGCGATCGCTCGGGAGCAGGCCGACCAGTTGCTTGCGGTCGGTGCAGGAGGCGTCGGCGCGGGAGTAGGACCGCTTTCCGATGAAATCCTTCTGCCTGGAGACCACCCAGGACATGCCCGCGTCCTGCGGGGTGACGGTGCCGTCGGTGTCCTGGCCGACGACGCCGATCTCCCCTGGGGACGTGCCCGCACCGAGGGCCTCGGCGATGACACCGATCGCGTTGACGCCGGACGTCTTGCCCTGGTCGTTCGCGGTGCCGAGCGAGGTGTATCCCGCTCACCGGCCATCGCGTCACCGGGCCCTCCCGTCCCGGTGGGTCGCGAAATCACAGCCCCACAAAGTGAGTTGATTAAGCGTCAGTACGTCAATCAACTACAACTTTACCGTTCCTTGGTGTGGCTCGGCCGTCATGTGCGTAAGCCTCTTGGGCACAGGCGGTGACTGCGGCCCTGTCAGCCACAGAAGGAGTCTGCTGTCACCGTCCCCCCACTTGTGTGAGAGGCACCAACGATGACAGTGAACCGCATGCTCCGACACGGCGGCCGCGCGATGGCGCTGACGGCCGTCGCGCTCGGGACGGTCGCCGCGACCGCCCTGCCCGCCGCAGCCGAGGAGCAACCTACCCGGGAGCAGATCATGGCCGACTGCGCCTCCGGTGAGGGCCAGTGCACCTTCAACGATCCGCAGATCTCGGAAGCTTACCTCGGGGAGCCGCGCCAGGTCTCCGACCTGCTCTACAACTGCTCCTCCTCACCCGCCTCCCAGTCGCTGAGCTGGGCCGACACCGTGGGCTCCAGCCACTCGGTCGGCGGCTCGATCAGCGTCGGCGGGGGCATCGAGGGCATCATCAGCGCCAGCGTGACCGCGACCTACAACTACACATGGCAGAGCTCCCACACCGAGACCAGCAGTGCCACCGTGACCGTGGCACCGGGAGAGGTGGGATGGATCTCGCGCTCCCAGGTCATGCAGCGCATATCCGGCACCTGGCAGACGCACTACGAAGACCGCGAGTGGGGCCACTACTACTGGTTCGTCCCCGACGAGATCACCAGCCCCGCCCCGAACGGCACGGACGGCAAGCGGAGCGCGGTGATGGTCAAGTCCCGCAAGATGACCGCCGAAGAGAAGAAGTCCTGTGCCACGGAATCCACGGCGAAGGTCTTCACACGCGCCGGCTGATCGAGGGCGCCTGACCGACGACCCCGTTCCGGCAGGGGAGTTGCGTCGCGAGCCCGGCGTTGCACACGCCGGGCTCGCGACGCCGGCTCCTCCGAGGGCCGCACTCCTGGCGAAGCAGGTCTGGGCGCTGGGGCCGGGGAAGACGTCGTGGATGTAGTCCTGCAAACCGCTGGTGTGCTGGAGCAGATTGCGGACCGTGATGGTACGGCCGTCGTTTCCGGCTCCGGACACCACTCCGGGCAACAGCTGTTCCACCGTCTGGTCGAGGGACAG
The DNA here is from genome assembly GCF_042657145.1 of Streptomyces bullii. Lineage (NCBI taxonomy): Bacteria > Bacillati > Actinomycetota > Actinomycetes > Kitasatosporales > Streptomycetaceae > Streptomyces > Streptomyces bullii. The sequence continues at coordinate 284,380 of NZ_JBHSNY010000009.1, read as the reverse complement.
CCGTTTCTCGCCCGCCAGTAGCAACGCGCCGGTGGCGACGAAGGTCTTGGAGGTGCTGCCAAAACGCAGGTAGCCGCCGGGCGGCGGCTGACCAGATCTTCCACACCGGAGCGGACCGTGACGATCCCGCGTGGGGTCTCCAGCCGGACCGCCACGCCGGTGACTCCGGCGTCGCGCAGCGCGTCTGCGTCCCGCTGCACCATCCCAGCCGTAGCGGAGGGACGTGGCGTGGCCGAGGCCGCGGGAAACGGCAGAGCTGAGGGAGCCAGCAGGAGTACAGCATTTGATAACCAGCAACGCATAGAGATCACGACCCGAGGCCAGGAACAGCACGCGCCACCGACCATCCGGGATACGCCCCTGCTCGAACGGGTGCCAGCCGGATGGACACCACTCCTCAGCGCTCGTGTGACCGGCGGCTTCCCACGTTCCCTCATGCCCGTGATCCGCAGTACAGGGTGCAGACACAGCTCGAAACACCCAGCGTCCGGACCCAGACACATCGGCAACAAAAGCAGGGCGCGCTGCCAAGCTGCTGACTGGCCATCGTCACAACGGCCGCCGCCGGTCCCTTCGCCGCGCACCCTGACCCAATTCCCGTCGCCGAACGTGTCGGCCCGCGAGCGGACGGACCCCCCGACGCCGAGGAACCCCCAGGGGTACAGAATGGCCCGTATGCCGATGACGAAGATCCCGACGGCGGCAACGATCGACGACGCTCCGCTGATCAGTCGCACCTTGGCCCGCGCCTTCGACGACGACCCCATGATGCGCTGGCTCTTCACCGGCGACGCCTCGCGCGAGGCAGGACTGGGCCGCTACTTCACCACAGTCTTCACCCGGCAGTACGTCCACCACGGTGTGTGTGAGCGCACCGATGCGGCGGCCGCTTTCTGGGTACCGCCGGAGGCGCAGGCCAAGGCCGTTCCCGACGCGGAGACCATCCAGGAGCTCCAGAACATCCTTGGTGACCGTGCTCCACTGTTCAGGGACGCTGTCGAGACGGCCGCCCAGCACACACCCCAGGAACCGCATTGGTACCTGGCGGTGATCGGCGTCGACCCGGCTGCCCAGGGTCAGGGGCACGGGGCCGCCCTGCTGCGCTCGGGGCTGGACAAGGCCGACGCAGCGGGTCTGCCCGCCTATCTGGAGTCCTCCAAGCCGTCCAACCTGCCCTTCTACGAACACTTCGGTTTCACCGTGCGTGGGGAGCTTCGGCTACCGGAGAACGGGCCGGTACTGTGGGCGATGTGGCGCGAACCGCGGTGCCCCGCAGGTGCCTAGAGGCGCTTGTCACAGCCACTCGTCGATACCTGCGACCAGCACCGTCGCTTCGTAGCCGACGGCAAGCCTGTCGTACCGGGCCGCCATGGCGCGGTGCCGCTTCGGGCGGTCGATCCCGCGCACTCCACCGCGTGGCGTTCGCGGTAGTCGGCCATTGCCGAGCATCGGCGACTTGACTTTCTCCTCCGCCTGCCTGTCGAACTCCGTCCGCGCCCTACCGCCAACGCCTTTCGCCCCGGGTGTGCCTGGGGCGTCACGGTGCCGCGAGAAGCAGAACATCCGGACGCGGAAGCGGCCCCGGACTGCCGCGACCGCGTCGTCGGTGCCCCTCGAGCACATGGGCGGTCCGCCGATGCCCGCAGGGACCGCTGTGACGTGCGTCAGCCGTGGTCAGTTGGTGCCGGTCGGTTCCGTGTCGGCGTCGGCTTCTTGTGTGGCCGCCCAGGAGGCGAGGAGGCGCAGGCCCTCTTCGGAGGGCGAACCGGGTTCGGCGGTGTAGATGGTGAGGGTCAGGCCCGGCTCGGCGGCCATGTCCAGGCCCTCGAAGGCGAGGGTGAGGTACCCGACGGCCGAGTGGTGGAACCGTTTGGTCCCGGGGCCGTGGTGGCGGACGTTGTGGGCGCCCCAGCGGGTGCGGAACTAGTCGCTGTCGGTGGACAGTTCACCGACCAGATCGTGCAGGTCCTTGTCGTGGGGGTTGCGGCCGGCTTCCGTCCGCAGGATCGCGACGGCGACGTCGGCGAAGGTGTCCCAGTCGGGGTAGAAGCGGCGGGAGGCGGGGTCGAGGAAGTTGAAGCGGGCCAGGTTGGCCTGGTTGTGGGGCGTGGCGTAGACGTCGTGGTAGAAAGCGCGAGCGAGCTGGTTGGCGGCGAGGATGTCCATGCGGCCGTTGCGGACGAACGCGGGCCCGGCGGTGACCGCGTCCAGGGTCCATTGCAGACTGCGGTGGGGTGTCCACTGCCGCGTGCTGCGGCGCCGGGGGCGGGTGAGAGCGTCGGAGCCGTCGGCGGCCTGCGCCAGGTTCAGCAGGTGGGCGCGTTCGGCGTCGTCGAGCTGCAGGGCGCGGGCGACAGCTTCGAGGACGGCCGGGGAGACACCGGCGAAATCGCAACGGTTTCCAGTCCAACTGCCTGCACCGCGAGTTCATGAGCACCTGCCAGGCCCAGTACGTGCGGATCCCCAACGCCCAGGGCACCCTCGTCGCCACCGACGGCCTACCGGCCGAGGAGCACTGGCCCGGCCTGCTCGCCGTCTCCGACGTGATGGGCACCGGCTGGTGGGCCGCCGACGCCGCCGGTGTCAGGCCCGGCTCCACGGCCGTCGTGGTCGGCGACGGCGCGGTCGGCCTGTGCGGCGTCATCGCCGCCAAGGAGATGGGCGCCGAGCGGATCATCGCGAGTCCCGTCAACAGCTCGCCCGGGAGTTCGGCGCCACCGACATGGTCACCGAGCGCGGCGACTAGGGCGTCGCCCGCATCAAGGAGCTCACCGGCGGCATCGGCGCCGACAGCGTCCTGGAGTGCGTCGGTACCGCGCAGGCCGCGCAGCAGGCCCTGCACGCGGCGCGACCCGGTGGCAACGTCGGCTTCGTCGGCGTCCCCCACGACGTGTCGGTGGACGGGCAAGAGCTGTTCTTCTCCCACGTCGGGCTGCGCGGCGGCCCCGCCCCCGTGCGCCGCTACCTGCCCGACCTCATCGACCGCGTCCTGACCGGCCGCATCGACCCGGGCAAGGTCTTCGACCTCGCCCTCCCGCTGGAACAGGTCGCCGAGGGCTACCGGGCCATGGACGAGCGCCGCGATCAAGGCGCTCCTCAAGCCCTGACCCACCGCCTCGCCCCGGAGAACATCCATGCGGCCCAGCTGATCGTCCCTTGCGCGATTCGCCCCGCCGAGCGCTCCAGCCCCCGCTGTCCTGGCCGAGCGCTTGTACGCCCTGCACACCGAGCGAGACGGCTTCCGCCCCTCCGCCGAAGCCACGCCCGACTGACCCTCAGGATGATGCCGATGACCTCCGCGCCCCGCCGGGCCCTGCCGTGCGCCGTCCCGGCAGCCGTCCTGCTGCTGACCGTGGCCGGCTGCTCCGACGGCGCTCCGCACGCCGGTTCGCCGTCCGCACTGTCGTCCTCGGCCGCAACGGGGCGGCAGGAGGCACCGGCATCCCCCACCCCGCCCGGCTCCGACAGGAACACCTTCATGGACATCCGTGCCACCCTCGACGGACGGCCCGTCGACGCCACCTTGAACGACACCCCTGCCGCCCGCGACCTCGCTGCTCTTCTCCCGCTCACCGTGGATCTGGAGGACTTCCACGGCACGGAGCGGATCGGCTACCCGCCGCGCAAGCTGACCACCGCCGACGCCCCCGAACCGGCCGCGCCGAAGGCCGGCGACCTCGCCTACTACGCGCCCTGGGCCAACCTGGCCCTCTTCTACCGCGACGGCCCCTCCGCCTCCGCCGACCTCCTCATCCTCGGCCACCTCGACGCCGACACCGACCAGCTCGCTACGGCCGACCGCATCACCGTCGAAGCCGCCACCTGGCCTCGCCCCCTACGCAAAGACGTATGCACATCCCCTCCGCAGCCGGGCCCGCCCCGGCAAGCTCTCCTTCGTCCTCCGGGTGCTCGCCGCCGGCACGTACCTGATGGGAACCACCAGGGCCGGTGTCCTCCAGGTCAGCGTCTGGCACGCCAGGCGGCGGACACGAGGCCGTGGGGACCGACTCCCGGCAGGAAAGGTCCGGGCCGAGGAGCCCACGCACGTCCCGCGCCGCATCCACCGACGCGTCACCCCGGCTCGCCGGTGACCGTGCGGTCCTGTGGAACCGTGCGGTCCGGCGCAACCGTGCGGTCCGGCGGGGTCGTCGGGGTGACCGACGCCCCGCCCTCCCGCGTGCCCGGGACGGCCGTGGAGGTGACCGTCACGCGGTCGCCCTCGCGGGAGCGGGTGTAGAGCCACTCGGCGTCCGTCGGGGCGAGGCCGATCCAGCTCGCTTTGGGGGCGAGGGTGGCCAGGGCCTTCGTGTCGAAGCCCAGGGGGCCGGCGTAGATCGGCAATCGGTCGGCGGTGTGCAGTTCCACGACGTACGGGATCTTGACGAAGTAAGCGTCCTTGGCCGCCTCCGCCTCCTGCGGCAGCCGCAGCACCTCGTGTCTCGCGGTCACCGTCAGCTCCCGGCCGGGCGGCAAGGCATCGAAGAAGTGCGAGTCGACCCGCATCACGCGGTCGCCGACCGTGAGAGTGTGGCGGCCCAGGTCGAGGACCCTGGGAGTGGTGATGGCCGGGCGCGGGGTGGACACCGTCGGTGTCGGGGTGTCCGGCGCGGTGGCCGGGAGCCGGCGGTCGTTGTCCGGGGCGTCGCCGTGCGGCGTCAGGGCGATCACCGCGAGCGTGCCCACCGCCGTGACCAAGCCCACGGCCGCGGTCGCCCGGCGGCGGCGGGAGCGGCGGGCGGCCCTGGCTCGGACCTCGTGGGCGGTCACGGGCGGTGGGGTCTCGTGCCTTACGGCCAACTCGCGCAAGGCGGCAGCGAGTTCATCTGACACGGCGGCCCTCCTTCCAGGCCGGCTCCTCGGCCTCCTCCACCGACAGATGCTTGGCCAGTGCCGCCCGCCCCCGGGACAACCGGGCCTTGACCGTCCCCACGGGCGCGCCGGTCTCGGAGGCTACCTGTTCGACGCTGAGGTCGCACAGGTGGTGCAGGACGATCGCCATGCGCTGACTCTCGGGGAGTTGACGCAACGCCATCACCAATGCGGCGCGTTCGGGGCCGGGGCCCGGGGTCGACTCCGGGGGCGGGGTGCGGCGCATCAGTTCCAGCCACCGTCTGGCCCGCCGCCAGCGGCTGACCGCGAGTCGCATCGCGACGGTGCGTATCCATGCCTCGGGGGCCTCGTCTGACAGGAGCCTCTGGCGCCGGTCCCAGGCCCGTACGAACGCCTCCTGCACCACGTCCTGGGCCTCGCCGAGGTCCCCGGTGAAGGCGTAGAGCTGCCCGGTCAAGCGGGGGAACGCGGCCGCGTAGAAAGCGTCGAACTCGTCCTCGGTCATACCCTCCACCGGAGTCTCGGATTTCCCGTGCAACCCGGCAGGCCCCGTCATGCGTACAGGTCCCGCAGGTCGCGCACATCGAAGCAAACCCCTGGAGGAAGACGATGAACACGGGTGCCGGGATCCATCCGTCCGCCGTGCAGGTGCGTGCGGATCCTGGAGGGGAGGCATGCGGCACCTCCGTATCGCCTGTCGCACGCGGTGACTTCGCGGCGTACGCCCGTGCCAACTGGCCCCGGCTCGTGGCCACTGCCTGCCTTCTCACCCAGGACGCCCGATGCGGCGAGGAGTTGGCGCGGCTCACCCTGGTCCGAATGTGCGCCCAGTGGCGGCGCGTTCCGCGCAACGACGTCGACTTCCACGTACGGCGCTGTCTTGTGCAGGGGCATCTGCGCGGCGGGGCCCGGCTGTTGGGCGGCGCCCGGGAGCGGGTCGTGCTCGTGCTGCGGTACTGGGACGGGCTGGGCGAGACGGAGATCGCCCATGTGCTGGGGTGCTCGGTGGGAGCGGTGCGCTCCACCGCGCGGCGCGGGGTGAGAAGGGCCCTCGTAGGCCGGACGGTGCCCGCCGGAAGGGAGTGGGCGGCCCTGCGGGCCGGTTTCGCCGCCGACCTCGACGGCATGACGTCCTCGGCCGTTCCGCTCGACGAGATCCAGCGGGACGGCGCGGCGCGGCGCCGACGGCGGATGCGGGCCGTGGCCGCCGGGTGCGCCCTGCTGCTCGCGCCCCCGGCCGTCCTCGCCGCCGATCAGTTCGGGAGCCGGGGTGCCACCGGTTCCGCCGAGGCCGCGGACGACGCGGTCCCCGGGCCGGTGCGGATCGTCGCCTCCGGTGAGCGGGTGGCCGCAGCCCCGGGTGTGGACGTCTGGCTGACCCCGGACGGCAAGCACTGGTCCACTCCGCAGGCGCCGAACCAGTTCCGCGGGGCCGGTGACGTGAACCTCGCGGCCGGCGAGCCGGGCATTTCCGCGCAGGCCGAAGCGGTGCAGGGCCGGTACTTTCTGTCCGGCCTGTACTACGGGCTTTCCGGCGACGCGGCCCGCGTCGAAATCGGCGTCGGAGACCGGAGGATCACCGCCAACGTCCTCACGCTCGCGGGCGACCGGGGCTGGGGCGTGTGGTATGCGAGCGCGCCGCTGTCCGGGCCCGAGGGCGACGATCTCCTCGCCGGGGGCGGCGGCCCGACGGTCACCGTGTACGACGCGGCGGGCGCCGTCGTCGCGCGGTCGGGCATCGGTGCGGTGCCGTCGTGAACATGCGTCCGACGACCCCCGGCCGGCTCATGCGGAAGGCCACGGGCATCTCCGTCTCCCGCTTCGTTTCCCGGAGCGCTTCCCGCCTCGCCGCCCGCCGACGCCCCCACTCCAGTCCCCGCATCCCCCTCCGCGTCCGGCTGCGCCGCACCCGTGGGCGCTGGCTGCGACGGCTGCTGGTCACGTTCGTCGTACTCATCGGCGCCCTCTGCGGTGCCGCCCTCGTCGCGTACAAGCTGACCGTGATCCCCGAGCCGCACCCCGAGACGGTCGTGCAGAGCACGGTGTTCCTCGACACTGAGGGCTCCTACCTGGGCCGGCGCGGTCCCGTGGACCGGCAGGAGGTGCCGCTGTCGCAGGTTCCCCGGCATGTGCAGGACGCCGTGATCGCGGCGGAGAACCGGTCCTTCCGTACGGACACCGGCATCTCACCGCGCGCCATCGCCCGTGCCGTGATGGCCACGGTGACCGGCCGCGGGCGGCAGGGCGGTTCCACGATCACCCAGCAGTACGTGAAGAACGCGCTGCTGAGCCCGGAGCAGTCGCTGTCCCGTAAGGCCCGTGAAGCACTGATCGCGATCAAGCTCGACCGCACCCGGAGCAAGGACGAGATCCTCGAGGGCTATCTGAACACCGTGTACTTCGGCCGGGGCGCCGCCGGGGTCCAGGCCGCCGCCCGCAACTACTTCGACGTGGCGCCCAAGGACCTGACCGTCTCGCAGGGGGCCGCGCTGGCCGCGATCGTCAACATCCCCTCGTACTACGAGAAGGCGGGCTCCGACCCGGAAGTGACCGCGAAACTCCGGGACCGGTGGGAGTGGGTGCTCGACGCGATGGAAGCCGGGGGCAGCATCACGAAGAAGCAGCGGGACGCGGCCCGTTTCCCCGCCTTCCGGTTCTATCCGCCGGGTGAGACGGAGGGGCAGCGGCAGTATCTGATCGACGTGGCCGCGAAGGAGGCCGCCGACCGGCTCGGCATCACCGAGGACCAGCTGGCACGCGGGGGCTACACCGTGCACACCACCTTCGACCTCGCCCTTCAGGACGCCACCGCCGAGTTGGTGAAGGACGGCCCGGACGACTCGGACGGCGAGGTGCGGGTGCACACGGCCGTGGTGGGGATCGAGCCCGGGGACGGGGCGGTTCGTGTGCTGTACGGCGGGGCGGACTACGCGCGGCAGCCGTTCAACGACGCGGTGAGCGGGGCGGTGGAGGCCGGTTCGGTGCTGGACCCCTTCGAGGGCGTACGGCTCGCGGGTCCGCTGGACGGGTTGCTGCAGTCGGCAGCGCCGACACCGCTGCGTCTGGCTTCGGCGTACGCGGCGGTGGCGGCCGTGGGTGATCACGCGGAGCCCCATACGGTCGCCCGGATCACCCGCGAGGGGCACACCGTGCACACGACGCGGCCGGACATCACCCCGCAAGTCATCGACGAGAAGGGCGCCCTCATGGTGACGGCGCAGGCACGGACGCAGGGGGGCTACAGCTGGCCGGACGGTCGCAGTGAGGCCGTCGCCGTGCGGCCCGAGGCACCCGGCACGTTCTTCACCGCCGGGGCCGGAGGCGGTACCGCCCGGCGCACCGTCTGGACGACCGGCTTCGACAACCGGCTCGCCCTGACGGTAGCGCTGTTCGCCGACCGCCCCGGCCCCAAGAAGCACTCGTCCGTGCCGGCCCAACTCCCCGCCGACCCGTCCCCGACCGCGTACGCCGAACAAACGGCCACCAAGGTATGGGAGTTGGCGGTGGAGCGGTCGTGAGCGCTCGCACCGATCGGTTACGGTCGGCAATTCGCGGAGAGGGGCTCGGTGACAGCGGGGAACTCAGGCTCCGCCGCGCGATTGGCGGGTACGTGGGGTAGTGCAAGTGCGTCGAGTATCCATGGGAGCGGTAAAGAAACCATGGAAATCGATTGTGTGTTCTTCGATTGGCCGGGCATCCGGAGCATCGGAGGTTGATAACTATGGTCCCCTTGCTCCTCGTTCTGCTGCTGGCTCTGATCCTCTTCGGTGCGGGTTTCGCGCTGAAGGCACTGTGGTGGATAGCCGTGATCGTGCTGGTGGTCTGGCTGCTGGGCTTCGTCGTGCGGACGGCGGACACCAGCGGTCGCAAGGGCCGCTGGTACCGCTGGTAACCGTCAAGCGGCGTGCCCCCACACCTGCGGGCCCTGGGAACACCCGGGGCCCGCAGGCATGGGTAGACGCGCGTTCGACTTCGTCAGGCGGAGCGTCGTTCGAACCCGACCAGTTCGACACGCCGTGAGTTGCAGCACAGGCCCACGTCGCACGGCCGGCGGCGTGGTCTTCGGCATCGACTTCGGCACCTGGGCATCCGCCCTGGTGGTACTGCGTCAGGGGCAGCCCCGCTGCCGGTGCGCGACCTCGTCAGCGCTCATGGAGCGACCTCCGTGCGCAGTGCCGTGTGTCTTCTCCCGGACGGATCGCCGGTGGTCGGGCAGGCGGCCCAGAACTCTCGCCTGCGACGCCCCGAGCGTTTCCGGGCCGAGTTCAAGCGGGAGTTCGGCGAGCCGTTCCCACACCGGCTGGGCGAGCGCCGGTTCAGCGGTGTGGAGCTCACCGCACGAGTCCTCGGCTTCCTGGTGGCACAGGCCCGCCGGGCCGTCGGGGCGGAGCCGGACCGGGTGGGGATCACCGTCCCGGCCACCTGGGAGCGGGCCCGCAGATGCCACGCCGGACCCAGCTCGCCGAGGCGTGCACCGCCTTCAAGCAGCAGCTGTCCGTCTCGTCGGAGCACACCGATCCGCTCACCATGCTCGATCCGCCGGTGGAGGTCACGCTCACCCGGGACGAGCCGAGAGAGGAGGTTCACGGCCTCTCCTGGGCGGACCTCGATCTCATCGTCCCCGTGGGCGGCAGCTCCCGGCTTCCCATGGTCGGCGAGCTGCTGGCCGCACGGTCGGGGCGGCCGGTGCTGGACGTGTCCGAGCCGGACGTGGCGGTGGCCACGGGAGCGGCCTGGCTCGCCCGGGGCGCGGCCCCGCCCGGGTGGCGGCGCCCCCGGGCCTTTCCGACGCACTGCGGGAGCCCCGTCCGGTGCGTACGTTCCCGGCGGGCGTCAGGGCTCTCCGACCATATGGTGCTGGAGGCGGTACGACGTGCGCGGACGTGGCCTTCTTTCCCCCGGCGGGCCCACGCTGTCCGACCAGTGGCAGCGGCTGGTGAGTACCTGGGTGGCGCGGCACGACCTGCCCCTGGAGGCCGACGCGGACTCGGTGACGGTCCGGATCGACCACCCGGAGGCCCGGCGCAAGATCACGCTGACCTTCACAACGGCCCGGAGGGTACTTCTGCTGGTGCTGATCACCGACGACCGCTACCTGACAGAGGATCACCAGCCTTCACCCACCGGTGATCAACGGTGACCGCAGAACCTGTCCGCACAGCAGCCCATGGGAAACCTGCGAGCTCACTTCTGGTTTGACTGGCACACTGTCGCCCATGACCACGCCCCTGAACGCGAGGCGTCGACTCGCCGCGCTCCCGCGCTACGCAGCCCTGGAGGGGGAGGACTTCACCGGCCAGGATCTGACTTCTGCTCGCCCCTCACAGTTGCGCTTCACACGATGCTCGTTCGCGGGAGTCGATCTGCGGCAGGCCACCCTGGACGGCTGCTGGTTCAAGTTCTGCGATCTGAGCGGTGCGGATCTGCGCGGAGCGTCACTTCGTGGGGCCCGCTTGTTCGGCTGTGATCTCCGCGAGGTCGACCTCCGCGACGCTGATCTCACCGACGCCGAGCTCGGCCGGGTGAACAGCGGCAGAACGCCGTACGGCCTCACCAACGTCACCGGAGTCCGGCTCAAGGGAACGCTCCTGCGCAACGTCCAACTGGACGACGTCATCGGATGGCCGTCTGAGCCGGACAACCTCGCGTAGAGCGAGCCTCATCCCCCGCTTCTCCGTCGAGGTCCTGCTGCGGGCGGTGCCGAGGCCGGGTCACGGCCAGGACCCGGATGTCACGCCGGCCGAGTTCGACCGCCCAGGTGCGCATGACGAAGTCGGACGGCGTCGTTCGGCCGGCCTGCGGGTGGGCCGGCACACCGGCCATACCTGCCCAGGTGCGCCGCACCTGCCCGTGGCAGAGGTCGTACCACCGGGCTTCACGGCTGGCGGCGCGGTGCCCCCGGGGCGGCGAGCCACGTGGCGTCAGGTGGGTTCCAAGACCTTCGATGATCGTCGTCATCGTTCCGATGTCGGCACCAGTCAGAGCATGGCCATCCGGAGGTTCTTCGTGTAGGAATAGTGGCTAATGTCTGCTTTTCGCAGTTTCAGTGGCCTATCGTCGCGGCTTCTGGCGAGCAGGAGTCCGCGCAGCGTCGCCGGCCAGGTCTTCCTCCTGCAGGTGGCGCTGGTGGTGCTGCTGGTGGCGTGTGCCGTGGTGGCGCAGGTGCTGCAGTCGCAGCGGGCCGGCAGAGCGGAGGCCGAACGCCGCTCCATCGCCGTCGCCCAGACCTACGCCCACTCCCCCGGCGTCCTCGCCGCGCTGCGGGCCCCCGAGCCGTCGAAGGTGCTGCAGCCCCTCACCGATGCGGGCCGAAAGGCGGCCGGCGTCGACTTCATCGTCGTCATGGACACCGACGGCATCCGGTACACGCATCCCCAGCCGGACCGGATCGGCAAGCGCTTCGTGGGCCGGATCGAGCCGTCGCTGGCCGGCCGGGTCTACACCGAGAGCGTGCACGGGCCGCTCGGTCACGAGGTCCAGGCCACCGTCCCGATCAACGACCGCGAGGGCAAGGTGGCAGCGCTGGTCTCCGCCGGGCTGAAGGTCGAGACGGTCACCAGCCTCGCGGAACGGCAGCTGCCGCTCATCCTGGGCGCCGGAGCGGCCGGTCTGGCGGTGGCCACGGCCGGAACGGCACTGGTCGGCAGGAGGCTGCGGCGGCAGACCCACAATCTGGGCCCCGCCGAGATGACGCGGATGTACGAGCACCACGACGCGGTCCTGCATTCCGTGCGCGAAGGTGTGGTCATCGTCGGCGCGGACGGCCGGCTGCTCCTGGCCAACGACGAGGCCTCACGGCTGCTCGGCCTGCCCCGGGACGCCGAGGGCAGACCGGTGGCGGAGCTGCCCGGCCTCACCCGGGGCATCCGGGAACTGCTGACCTCCGGGCGCAGGGCGAGCGACGAAGTGCACCTGTCCGGGGACCGCCTGCTCGCGGTCAACCAGCGGCCCACCGGACACCACGGCTTCTGCGGTGGCACGGTGGCCACTCTGCGGGACTCCACCGAACTGCGTGCGCTCTCCGGCCGGGCCGAGATGGCCCGCGAGCGCCTGAAGCTGCTCTACGACGCGGGCCTGGGCCTCGGAGGCAGCCTCGATGTGACGCGTACGGCCGAGGAACTGGCTCAGATCGCCGTTCCCCGGTTCGCCGACTTCGTGACCGTGGACCTGCTCGACGCGGTGCTGCAGGGCGAGGAGCCCGACGGGGCGGGGACGGGTATGCGCCGCACCGCCGTCAAGGGCATCCGGGAGGACCATCCCTTCTACGAGGTCGGCTCCCTGATCGACTTCGTCCCGTCGACACCGCACGCCCGCGGTCTGGGCACGGGCCGCTCGGAACTGGTGACCGACCTGGCCACCGCCACCGGCCTCCGGCTCCAGGACGCCGCACGCGTCGAGAGGATCGAGGAATACGGCGTCCACTCACTGATCTCCGTCCCGATCCAGGCCCGCGGCATCATGCTCGGCGTGGCGACCTTCTGGCGCTCCCGCACACCGGAGCCCTTCGACGAGGACGAACTGTCCCTGGCCGAAGAGCTCGTCGCACGGGCAGCGCTCAGCATCGACAACGCCCGCCGCTACACCCACGAGCACACCCTCGCCGTCACCCTCCAGCGCAGCCTGCTGCCGCGCGCGCTGCCCGAGCAGAGCGCGCTCGAGGTCGCCTACCGCTACCTGCCCGCCCAGTCGGGTGTGAGCGGCGACTGGTTCGACGTCATCCCCCTGCCAGGCGGCCGGGCGGCCCTGGTCGTCGGCGACGTCGTCGGGCACGGTCTGCACGCCGCGGCCACCATGGGCCGGCTGCGCACCGCCGTGCACAACTTCGCCGCCCTCGACCTGCCGCCGGACGAGCTGCTCAGCCGTCTGGACGACCTGGTCAGCCGCATCGACCAGGACGAGTCGGGTCCGGACCACGACTCCGGCGTCATCGGCGCCACCTGCCTGTATGCCATCCACAACCCGGTCGAGCGACGCTGCACCATGGCACGGGCCGGACACCTGGCCCCCGCCCTGGTGGGTCCCGACGGCGACGTCACGTTTGCCGACGTGCCGACGGGCCTGCCCCTGGGCCTGGGGGGCATGTTCCAGAGCACCGAGCTGGAACTGGCGGAAGGCACCCAGCTCGTCCTCTACACCGACGGGCTCATCGAGGACCGCGCGCGGGACCTCGACGTCGGCATGGACATGCTGCGCGAGGCCCTCGCCCGGCACCCGGACCGCTCCCCCGACGCACACTGCCAGGCACTGGTGGACGAACTCCTCCACGGGCGGCCCAAGGACGACGTCGCGGTACTCGTCGCCCGCACCCTGGCCACCCCGGCCGACCGGGTGGCCGACTGGAACGTGCCCAGCGACCCCGCCGCCGTCGCCGGGATGCGCGCCGCCGTGTCGCACAAGCTGCACGAGTGGGGTCTGTCCGAGCTGTCCTTCACCATGGAGCTCGTACTCAGCGAGCTGATCACCAACGCCATCCGCCACGGCTCGCCGCCCATCCACGTACGCCTCCTGCGCGACCGGACGGTGACCTGTGAGGTGTCCGACGGCAGCAGCACCTCACCGCACCTCAGGTACGCCACGACGACCGACGAGGGCGGCCGCGGACTGTTCCTGGTCGCCCAGGTGGCCGACCGCTGGGGCACTCGCTACACCCCGCGGGGCAAGGTCATCTGGGCCGAGCAGGCCGTACCGGGGCAGGACGCACCACTGGCCCACGAAGCCGGGCCGCCCAAGCAGCGGCGACCGGGCCGTGACATGGACCAGGCGGATACGCGCGTACGGTGAGCGCCCGCCCGGCTGTGCGGATCACTCCCGCGCACCGTCCGGTGGTCCAGCTGGCCTCCCGTCCTCGCGCCCTGCCCGCGCCTGGCGGGCCGCCCAGGCACTGCTCGCGCGGCTCCCCACCATCTGCTCGCCACCGGGTGGTGACCGCTGGCGAGGAGGCGGAAGCCTGACGCCATGACGACGGACGTGACGGCCGAGCGCGTCATCCCGCTGCCGCCCGAAAGCGTGGCCGCCTACGCCATGGACTGGCGCCACGACGCCGAATGGACCCAGGGCATCCGCACGGCGGAACTCACCGCCGAGGCGGACGGGGGCGCTTGATCTGGCGACGCCGCAGATCAGCCGGTCGATCGTCCGCTCCACTTCGTTGCGGCGTCGGTGGACTTCTCTGTCGAACCCCGTCGGACGGCCGCCAGTGCTGCCCCGCCGCTGGCGGTTGATCTTCCGTGCGGTGGCGACCCGTTACGACAAGCGGGCCTATGTCTTCCACGGGCCGGTCACCGTCGCCTCGATCCGGCTCTGGCTGCGTACGTGAGCCTCGCTCGCCTCTACTCCAACATGCGTTCCGCGTCCTCCGGAACCCAGGGAAAAGGGACGTCGGGCCACCGTGCGGACGCCCAGATCGACAGCGAGAACGGCATCCATGAAGGCCTGCGGCGGTCGGTAGCCGTGGGCGGTGACGTAGTGCGTGATCAGGAACGGAGCGGCATAAGCGAAGCCGGGCCCACCCGGAATCCGCACCTCCCCGTTGCCCTCCGGAGCCTCACCCGCAGGACACAGGTCGCACTCGTGCACCCCGAGGCAGACGTTCATCCACTGGACCTCCTGAACAGCCTTCAGCTTCTCTACGACCACCGTGGGGACCGTCCCTGTCGAGTACGGCTTGCCGGCTTCCAGCCACCCGATGTTCAGGCGGGTGTACGCCGGGCGGTACCAGAGCGCGTAGAAGCCCGACTCCCTGTCCGTGAACGCATCCTCGTCCCGGTAGTCGTACTCGCTGAGATCTTCGTAGAACACCCACCCATCATCGCCGGAGTGCTTCGTTGAGCCCACGCGATTCCACGACCCATCGGACACGCCCTAGGGCCCACCAGCCGAGCCGGTCACGACGTCCGCTCACGTTGGGTCCAGGTCGGTGTAGAGCATGTGGTGATCCGAGTACGGGGTCGGACGCACACGGTGCTCGAGCGGGACCAAGCCGCGCAGGAAGATGTAGTCGAACTTGCTCTGCCAGTCGGTGGTCGGCTTGCAGATGCCGGTGGACGAGGGACGGCACTGGGGGTCCGTATCTGCGGCCAGTGCCCATATCCCGGCGAGTTCCGGGGCGTCCGGCACGGCGTTGAAGTCGCCGAGAATGATCGCGCGGTCGTGCCGGGCGACGTCTGCGGCGAGTACGCCGGTCTGGCCTGCCCGGACCGTCTCCTGACGTCGTTGGGCGAGGTGCGTGTTGAAGACCCGGACGGGCTGACCGCCCACAGTGGTGGTGACCGCCATGTAGCCGCGGTCCTCTGATCCGCCGTCGGGGTATTCCACGCTGACAGGGTCTGTCATCGGTGCCACCGAGAGGATGGCCTGCCCGTAGGCCCCCGCACTCCACGGCACTCCCCCGCAGCGGCCCCAATTCCGCAGAACGGTCCCGTACTCGACGTGGTACACCAACCCGTGAAGGCTCTCCAGATGGTTGCGGATCCCCTCGACGTCACGCACGCATGCTTCTTGCAGCCCGATGACCTGCGGAGCATACGTGGCGATCTCCGCTGCCCGGTCGGCGTTGCTTGCCTCGCACGGGTTGCAGATGTTCCACGTCATGACACGGTTCGGTACGACATCCCTGACGGCTTCAACGGGCAGTGACCTGGCCAAAAGTGCGCCGCCTGGTGCACTGGGGCCGACGAGCACCATGCAGACCGCGGTCATGGCGCCCGCGAGCAACCACGTGCCTCTTCCGAGCACCATCGCCTCCTCAAGTGGACACACATGGCATCCGACGTCTTCAGGCACAAGGTTATGAGACGGGGTCGTCAGCCACACGAGTGCGGTACGAAGACGCGCGCGGGCAAGAAGCCAGGCCGGTTGCCGACATGGACCCGGCGGCAGCTGATCGACGGCATACGCTTCCGGGTCCGCACTGCGGTCGAGGCCGTCCTGGGCCGGGCCCGGGTGCCCCGATTGGGTCGGGCAGACCGCGCACCAGGCCGCGGCGGGTGCGCGCCGACAGGGCGTACGCCGCCCGCAACAACCGGTGCCTATCTGCGGCGGCGCGGCATCCGCTGCACCATCCCGGACAAGGCCGATCAGGCCCGCAACCGCAAGAAGCTCGGCTCGCGTGGTGGCCGTCCGCCGAAATTCGATCCCGAGGAGTACGAGGCCCGGCACGCGGTCGAGTGCGGCATCAATCGCCTCAAAAGGCACCGCGCCGTTGCCACGCGGGTACGACAAACTCGCGGTCCGCTACGAGGCAACCGTCCTGGCTGCAGCCATCAACGAGTGGCTTTGACCGAGCCCCTCGCTCACCTCTTGATTAGTCTGAGCGATCGTGAACAGGCGGCGGCAGAAGAAACTGTCCAGGCGTCTCGTCGAGGCGGCGACATTCGGCGACAGCACCCAGATCCACGCTCTGCTGCGAGCCGGGGCCTGCCCGGAGGCCAGCACCACCGAGGGCACCACGCCTCTCTACGCCGCATCAGTCACCGGAGCCGCCGACAACGTCCTGCGTCTGCTGGCAGCCGGGGCCTTGCCCGACACCGAGAGCGGAAGCGGTGCGGATGGCACGCCCCTGTGCGCGGCCGCGTGCTGGGGCCATACCGAGACGGTGCGTGCACTCCTCGCCCACGGCGCCGACCCCAATCTCCGCGAAGACCACGGCATGGGCCGTTCACCACTTGAATGGGCGATGACCGGCCCCTACCCCGAAACGATCGCCATGCTTGTCGCCGCAGGCGCCCGACCACACGACCGAGCCACGTGACCCGTCCGGCATTGCCGAGTCCCGTGATCCACTTTCGATACACGCCCTGGCCACGGAAGTTCCGCCGATGAGTTTCCGGCGGTTGTGCGGTCTACCCGTCGACGAAGGGAGCGCACCATGCGCAAGATCATCGTTTGCACGTTCCTGACGCTGGACGGCGTCATGCAGGCGCCGGGCGGTCCGGACGAGGACGCTGACAGCGGCTTCGAGCACGGCGGCTGGCAGAAACCGGTGGCCGACGACGAGGTCGGCACGGCCATCGCCGGTTGGTACGAGCACTCCGACGCGATGCTGCTCGGCCGCAAGACGTACGACATCTTCGCGTCGTACTGGCCGACCGCGGATCCCGATAACCCGTTCACCCATCGGATGAACAGCATGCACAAGTACGTGGCGTCTCGGACCCTGACGTCCGTCGAGTGGCAGAACTCCACGCTGCTGGAGGGCGACGTCGTCGATGCCGTACGCAAGCTGAAGGCCTCCGACGGCGGCGACATCAACGTCGTCGGCAGCGGCGACCTTGCCCAGACCCTCATGCAGCACGGCCTCGTCGACGAGTACCGGCTGACCATCCATCCCGTGATCATCGGCACCGGCAAGCGGCTGTTCGGCGACGGAGCGATCCCCACTGCGCTGGAGCCGGTCAGCGTCTCGACGACGAAGGGCGGCACCATCATCGGCGTCTACCGGCCGAACGGCAACCCCAGCTACGACAGCTACTAGGCCGTTCTGGCCGTTTGTGATGGCTCTTGGACGATGTCTCGGAGCCAGATGACGATCGCGGTGACGGCCAGGGTGCCGTTGAAGATGTAGTCGCGTTTGTCGTAGCGCCTGGCGAGGACGGCCGCGCCGCCGGGCGATGATCGGCCTGGCGGGACCCAGCACCCGAGCAGAGGCCCGTCAGCTATCTCCGTCCGCCAGGTGGCCGTCGGCCCGGTATCAGCCCGAGAACGCAGGATGTGTGCGGCCGGGCAATTCCGAGACGAGGGTTTGACCGGCGAACCGGGCAAACCCCCGATGAATCGGCGTCAAGTGTTGGTCTGTTGCTCCCTCTCACTCGCTCGGCAAGGGACAACAGGGAACCGCGCGGTCCGCCGCGGTGATGCGCTCAGCCGTCGCCGTCCAGCGCGTCGGTGAGCCTGCCCAGATCGACGAACTTGAAGTTGGTGTTGTCCCGGGTCTCCCCCGGCTCGACTGTCTCGTCCGGGGTGTTGTGCCCGTCCTGCACCACCAGCAGGCCGTTGGGGTAGCGGGAGCCCAGCGGGGCGTTCAGCACGGCCGCGCCGTCGCACTCCTCGGAGCCGTCGACGGTCCCGGCGGTGATCCGGAAGCCGCTCTCGTACTCGTTGTTGTCGGTCACCTCGCGGTCGTACGCGGCGAAGGTGTTGTCGCCCTGGCTGGAGGCGAGCAGGTAACCGTCACCGCCGCCCTCGTCGAGGATGGTCAGGCCCTCGACGTCGGCGGACAGGTGCGTACCCCCGTAGCCGGGATCCGCACCGGCGACGCACTCCTCGGTCGCCTCGTCGTACGTCGCGGGGACGCCGTACTCGCGCACCTTGTCGATCAGCTTCGGCTTGCCGCTGAGGTCGGCGGGCATCCGCCAGATGCCGACGTCCTCCTGACCGGCGTAGAGCACCTTGTTCACCGGGTCCACGACCATGCCCTCGACCTGCGGAAGGTCACCGGGGTCGGCGCAGGGGGTCCAGGGCCGGCCGCTGGGGAGGGTGAAGGAGGCGGGCAGGTCGTAGGTGCGCACCTGCCGGTAGGTGACCGCTCCGGTGGCGGTCGCCTTCAGCTCCAGCAGGGCCAGCCGGGTGCGGCTGCGTCGGCTCACTACGGCGTAGGAGCGGCCGGTGGACTTGTCCGTCCAGGTGGCCAGACCGTAGGGGGTGGCCTGGTCGTTGACCTCGTCCAGGGTCCTGGAGAAGACCAGCGGGGCGTTCGGGTCGGTGATGTCCGTCAGCGGCTGGGCGGAGCCCGGGGTGATGCGGTAGATGCGCAGGTGGTCGCGGCCCCGGTCGGTGACGACGGCGACGTCGGCACGGCCGGTCGGCAGCGGGAAGCCGGAGACCAGGTCCACGTTGTTGAAACGGCCCGGCTTGTCGTCGGGGGTGGGGGCGGGCGGCGCCGCTATCGACTGCACTTCCTTGCCGGCCAGGTCGTAGACGCGCAGGCCGCCCTCCTTGGCGGTGGCGATCACCAGGCTGGCGTCCGGATTGGCGGCGTTGCGCCAGATCGCCGGGTCGTCGGCGTCGGCGTTGCCGCCGGCGTCGTCGCCGTACAGAGCCGGGGTCTCCGTGGTGGCGGTCACCCCGGGAAGCGCGTTGTCATCGGCCTGGGCCGAGGCGGGCAGGACCGCCACGGCGGTCAGGGCCGCGACGATCGCGGCCGTCTGTGTCCCGCGCAGGTTGCGCACAGTACCTCCACGAAGGGGGAAGAGAAGAGTGACGAGACCCGGTGGGGCAACGCTTGGGCGTTGTCCCTGCGTCGGGCCGCCAAGATCCTTGGCACCGAAGGTGAAGGGGTTGCCGCTGTCCGGTGACGTGACCATGCCGTTGGGATGAGCAATTGGCGCGCACCGCAACGGCGCGTGAAGCCTAGACCTCTTCCAGGTCATCGACTGCGCCTGCGCGTGGGGCCTGCGGACCATGTCGGACGTGCTCGCCTGCACCCCGGACGAAGGCATCGGGCTCCGCCTGGACGCCCCCGAGATGCAGGTCCGGCTGCCCCTGATCGAACCTTGCGGACGGACAGCGTGCGTTCGTTCTCGCGCAAGAGGAAACAGAACATGCGTCCGGCCCCCCGCCTGATTCCGCAGGACGGTCGTAGTGGCACCGGACGCCACGGCAACTACTGGTGCTGACCCGGTGATACGGCCCCAAGCGATCGGGACCAGGGCCCGCACGCACCACCCCTTCGCCAGGGGCGCTGCGCGAACTCGCCGAGAGTCGAAAAGACTCCGCGTCCTCTGTCTTCCTCTGCGAAGCTGTGCGCGACCCGTAGTAGGCCAGAAGGGGGAAACCGTGAGCCGATCCATGGATCGCAGGGCGCTGCTGCGCACGGCGGGCTCTGCAACGGTAGTGGGCGCGCTGGGCGTGACCGGGCTCGCCACACCCGCACAGGCGGCACCCGAAGTGATCAACACTGACCAGGTGATGGCCACGACCAACCGCGTGACCCACGTGCCGCGGACGCGCGGCAGCATCACCATCGAGCTGCGCTCCGGGTATTACAACGGCTACCAGTACGGCTGGGGTCGGCTGGTCGGTTCCGGCTGGGACCCGCGCGGGTGGATCTGGCTGGAATACAGCACGGACGGCGGCCGCAGCTGGAACTTCTCCGACGGGACCTACCTGTCGGACGGCACCGGATACGCCCACACTTCCGGCCGACTGACCCGCGCCGACGCGAACTACGTCTTCCGGGCCAGCTATGACAGCAATTTCCGAGCGACGTCTCCGTACATACAGACCGGGGTCTGGTAACCCACTGTCGGCGAACAGAGCGGACGGAAGTGGGTGGCCGGAGTGACTTATCCGACCACCCTCCTCCGGCCCGTTCCCCGGAAGAAGCACCCCAATGGCTGCACAGCGGAGCCCAGGTTCACCTGCCGAGCGAGAGTAACGAGACCGCCGAAGCCCTCATGGCCGGCATCGGCCGCTTCCTGGCTGACTACAGCGATGGCTTCGTGCTCTGGCTCACGTTCTGTGACGGCACGACTGTGCGTGACCGTCGTCGGTCACCCGCGGCCAGCAGCCCACCCGCGTCCTCACCGACCCGGTCTTCCGACATCGCCGGTCCGTGCCCACTGGCACCGTGCAGCCGTCGCCGGACCGTGCGCACGGGCGGCGGAGCCCCCGATCGTCAGTGCTGCATCCAACGCCAGTCCGGCATGGGTGGCATGTGCGGCATCGGCGGCATGTGTGGTGCCCTGCTCATGGCCCGCTGCCACATCCCGCGGGCCTGCTCCTCGGGACGCTGCTGTTCTCCGTGCAGCGCGTTGAGGATGAGCAGGCCGCCTGTCAGTGACGGGATCGTCCACTGCAGGAAGGCGAGCTGCCGCTGCGCCTTCTCCGTGTCGACGGGGTGCTCGCGGGCCTTTTCGGCATCTTCTGGCTCGTCGGAGGACGCCAGCTCGATCTTCTTGCCCAGCACCCGGCTGTAAGCGGTGACCGCCAGGGCAGCCCCGGTCAGAACCGTCTTGGCAACGGTGGAGGCGGCCACCCCCTGCTGGGTGGCAACCCGTGCCGCGTTCGCCGCGAGCAGTCCACTACTGCCGACCAGGTGGGTGCCGATAGCCGTGGCGTTCACCGGCGCCCACTTCGCCCAGCCGGAGCTCATGACCCGCGTCGTGATCGCCGGCGTTCCACCTTCGGCTCTTGCCGCGCCATTCAGGCCCACCGCGCCCATCAAGGATCCACCGAACCATGCGGCCAGCCCCAGGTCGTGCAGGCTGCGCAGAACCGTATTGCGTTGCGACATCTCGTTACTTCCTTTCGGTGGGCAGGAGGCCGGCAGCACATGGACACCGCTTCCACTGTTGCCCACCTCAAGAGAGGGCGCACCTCGGACACTGGTGAACGGGCCACGTTCGCCCTCGTGAAAGGCAGCCAATGAGCGATAGACCCGCGGGCGGCGAGGTCTGGCCCTCTGCATTTGGCCGGCAGTCAGCAGATCACCGCAAGGCGGCCGCCCTGACTGCCGCGAAGGTGCCTGAGCGTGGCGGCGCCGGCACCTCGCCGCAGGGGCTCTCCTCATCCGCGGTGGCAGTGGCGTCCTCGTCCTGGCCGGGGGAACATCTACCCCGCCTGCTTGCACGAGCAGGCGTCGAGAATGCCCCTGACGGCACCGGCGGCCAGCAGGGGTTAGTAGGCGGCCTTGGACGCCTACGCCCGATCTCAACCCCTGCCGGGGCGGCGACAAGCCATCCGAACCATGGCGATCACAACGGTGACCGCCAGCAGCCAGTTACTGCGGCGGCCTTCTCCTGAACGCCTTCCAGACGCAGCGCCGCACCGGTGGCAGCCCGGCTCCGACAGCCCGGCCGCCCCCCTCTCCACCGAGCTCGCGCTCCAGCCGCTGACCCGTGCAGAGCGCTGGCACCCGACGGTTCCGGCTGGCGCATGGACGTACGCTGCGTCCGGTCCGACGGCCACCGAGCACTGGACGTGGCCCGCGACGTCCGTTCCCGAGTCCTCGGCGCCGCCCAGTCTCACCTCAATGGTGACATCGGTCGAGATCCCTGCGGCAGTTCGTGGTGATCTCCCGCAGCAAGGTCGGGCCGCGCGGGAGCGCGCCGTCGTCCCCGGACGGTGGGTCCCCGAGAACGGGGACCCACCCAGGTGCCTTGTCAGCGTCGGAAGGTGTCCTTGATCTTCTCCTTCGCCTCACGTACGTTGCCCTTCGACTTCTTGGCCTGGCCCTCGGCCGCAAGACCTTCGTCGTCCGTCGCACGGCCGACGGTTCCCTTGACCTTGCCCTTGGCCTGCTCCGTCTTGGCCTTTGCCTTCTGCTCTCGAGCCACGATCACTCACTCCCAGTCGCCTTCCACCTAGGGACTACTACGGCGAGTGACCACCGACCGGCGGATGCAAACAGCGAGGTTCTGGAGACCAGCCATGCACAAGCGCGGCGCCACCTTCGCCCCCGGGAGACACCGTTCAGCCAACGGTTCAGCCCTTGTCGGTGCACCTGTGCCTCAGTCAGTGGCAGTCACTCACAGGCGGACGACAACCAGAGCAATGTCGTCGGTGTTGCCGGCGGGTGGGAGGAGGTCGGCCAGGACGGCGTCGGCCAGGGATTCGGGGTCCGTGTGCCGGTGGCGGGTGAGGGAGTCAGCGAGGCGGGCCAGACCGGTATCGATGTCCTCATGCCGGCGCTCGATCAGGCCGTCGGTGTACAAGACCAAGGTGGCGCCCTCGAGGAACGGCGTGCTGGTCTGGGGGCGGGGAACGTGTTCGGGGCGGGCTCCGAGCGGCGGGTCTGTGGCCTGGTCGAGGAAGGTCACGGAGCCGTCGGAGTGGAGGAGGGCGGGTGGTGGGTGACCGGCGCTGCTGTAGGTGATGGTGTGACGGTCCCAGTCGATGAAGGTCGTCACGGCGGTGGTCGACTCCGCGCCCTCGACGAAGCGGGCGTACAGACCGAGAGCCTCCAGGGCGCGGGCCGGGCCGTCGGCCACCCGGCAGGCCGCGCTCAGCGCGCTGCGCAGTTGTCCCATGACACAGGCAGCCGTGAGGCCGTGGCCGACGACGTCACCAACGGCGACTGCGATACTGTCGCCGGCCAGGTCGGCCAGGTCATACCAGTCGCCGCACACGTTCAAGGTGCCGACGGCGGGCTGATAGCGCACGGCCGCCCGGTGGTGGCCTACGGAGCTGGGGGCGGGCAGCATGGCCTCCTGCAGAGCTACCGCGACCTCGCGTTCGCGGGCGTGGGCCTGGCGCAGGCGCTCATTGACCTCCTGCAGGTCACGAGAGCGGGTGTAGAGCTCGGCCTCCAGCACCCGCGCCCGGTCACCGACGGCCGCGCCGCCGCGGGCGCGGATGAGCTCGGTGACCTCCTCTACCCGGTGCACAATCAGCACTACTCGCCCGTCCGGGCCGAGAACTGGCGCGTTGATCGGGCTCCAGTAACGCTCCTCCCAACGACCTGGCCGCTCGGCATCCTCGATGTCGTAGCGGATCAGCGCCATCGTGTCACGCTCACCGGTCGCCACCACGCGCAGCATCGACGCCTGGGTCTCCCGCATGCCGACCGCAGCGCGATCGTAAGGGTTCTCGGGAAAGACATCGAAAATGTAGCGACCGACCAGCTGCTCCCGGGTGCGCCCGGCCAGCCGGAGGAAGTCCTCGTTGGCGTCGACGTACACCAGATCCGGCGTGAGCAGTGCCACCATGCCGGGCAGGGCCTGGAAGACCGCCTCGTAGTCGATTTGCGGTTTCATGTGCTGCCTGCCCCGGTCGCCGACCGTCAGTGTGGGTGTTTCACAATAAATGTTCACGGACCACCACGACGGGGCACTGTTCCTTTCAGCCCCGGAACTCACCTGGCCAGCCCTGCGAAGAACGCGTCGTCCCGACCGCCTGCCCCCGTGATCAATGACCTGGTGGTTCGCAATCGTATCTGCCCACTTGTTCGGCCGGGCCGGTTTCGGCGCGGCCGAGTCCGGGTCAGGCTGAGGTCTTTGGCTGGCTGGTTCCGTGGGCGCGTAGTTCCTGGTTGATGCGCTGGGCTTCTTCCAGCTGGTCTTCGAGGATGACGATGCGGCAGGCGGCTTCTATAGGGGTGCCGGCGTCGACGAGTTCGCGGGCGCGGGCAGCGATGCGCAGCTGGTATCGCGAGTAGCGTCGGTGGCCGCCCTCCGAGCGCAGGGGGGCGATCAAGCGGTGTTCGCCGAGGGCACGGAGGAAGGCGGGGGTGGTGCCGAGCATTTCGGCGGCCCGGCCGATGGTGTAGGCGGGGTAGTCGTCGTCGTCAAGGGGGTTGACGGGGCGGGGACTGGCAGGGGGCATAGACCTCTTCTTTCGAAAGACGCGTCGGGGGGCCCGGGCGCTACTGCAGCGCCCGGGCCCCGAGGTTTCAACACCATCTGCCGGCTGACTTCACGCCGGCTTCCTTGTTCCGCTGGCCCGCCTGGGAGGGCGGAGCTGCGGGGATCGCGGATGCGTGACCGTGGACCACCTTCCGTTCTGGGGCCTGCGGTACCCGAGCGGTCTCTTCGTCCTCGCCCGGGCGATCCTGATGGCGTCTGCTCCTCCCTCATTCGGTTGCGGTTGCACTGGACAACGCGGGTACTGCTTCCGGCCCGGCAGGCGGAGGCGGGGATCCAGACCTCAGGCCCCGCCACCGACCTGCCGTTCCGTGTCCTTCTAGGCGTTCTCGCGTGGCAGTTCATGCCTGCCACGCCCTCTTGGACTTCCTGAGTACGACGACAAGACTAACCCCCGCGCGCCCCAATGTCTACTCTCACCATGACAGATTTACTTCTGGCTCCAGGACTCCTCTGCTGTGGTTTCAGCGTCCTTGATCCTGATGTCTGTACGGTAAGAGCAAGAGCGCCCTGCTTTGTGGTCTGTCGCGAGCCGGTGGGCAAGCGCATCACCTCGTCGTTCGGGGGAGCGGCGACAAGCACGTCCAGTCGGCCCGCGACGGGGACAAGAGTCTGCTGCGGCGGGTGGCGGGTAGCCGCGACGCAGGGTGTGACTCCGGGGCGTTTCTCCTTTCCAGCGCCCGGGTGGTCCACGATGATGCAACCTACGGCCGCGTGGCACAGTGCTGCGCCGCCCGATCATGGATGAGGGAGACCGACATGGCCACCGGCACGGTGAAGTGGTTCAACGCGGAAAAAGGCTTCGGCTTCATCGAGCAGGACGGCGGCGGGCCTGATGTGTTCGTCCACTACTCGGCCATTGCCGGTGGTGGCTACCGGGAGCTGCGTGAGGGCCAGAAGGTCCACTTCGACGTCACTCAGGGGCAGAAGGGGCCGCAGGCCGAGAACGTCACGCCGGCCTGAGCGATGACACTGGCTTACGCCCGGCCGCCAGTGTCCTTCCTGCCCGGGTGAGCGTCTGTGCACGGTTCGGGGAACCGGTGGTGCGCCTGTGCCCGGCTGGCCGGCAACCGGACGGGCCGCAGGACCGATCAACCGGACGGGCAGTGTGGCGGGCCCGAATGCCCGACGTCGCCCCCGCACCCTGCGGGTCCTGCGCAACCCACGGGACCGCTCGCCCGGCCGCACCGTTCCCCCAGCGGTGCACAGTGTCCGTACGCGGCCTGCGCAGAGGCGACGATTTTCAACGCGTGATCGTACTTTGGTCGCCTCCTGCAGGTGTGACCAGGTAAGGCTCCCCGGGTGCGGCCAGCGCCGATGGCTGCGACCGTAGGAGTGGAGGGATAGCTCCGAACCGGGGGGAGGACGGAGGCCGCCGTCATGCTGAGAGCGGATCCTTCACTCCTGCGCCATCTCGTCGAACGCTGCGAGACGCTCAGACGGCGCACGGCGTCCGGTGGCAGCGCGCAGGCCATGCGCCAGCTCGAGGACGCGACGTACACGCTGTGTGTCATCACGGGCACCCGCCAGTTGGACACGGCGCTGTACGTGGCCCGCCAGCAACTGGCCGACGCGATGAAACGCGAGCAGCCTCTCCGTCGGTGACGATCCGACCCAGGCCGCTCAACCACGACCGACCAGATACACCAACCCGATCATGCGGCCTGCAAGGCCCCAGGCGCCCGGCGGGAAGAGTGACGGCTCCCAGCCGAGCGCCTGGCCGTGTTCGGCGTCCGGGTCGGCCTGGGCGCGGCGCGCCTCGTAGATCCGGTCGAAGCCGTACACCCAGCCCGTCCGCGCCGTGGCGGTCAGCAGTGCGCTGTGCGCTCGCACCGACGGCCCCAACCACGTCGGGATCCCGCCGACGGCCGTAGCTCACGACCCTCCAGCATCGCTAATGGGCGCCAGTCACCGCGCTCGTTGATGTAGTCGCCCGCCGCCAGGTCCTCTCGCACGGGCTTCTCGGGACCGAGGCGCTCACCCGGGCCCTCGTTGAGCGGTTCGCCTCCACCAAGCACCCGAAACACGGGTGATCCCGCGCCGTCCTGGATCGGGCGGAGAAGGGCGACTGCCTTCCGGTCTCCGTGGCCATCCGCCCGGCTGGGGGGACCACAGTTATGGCCACTGCTGAGTGGTTCAAAGGAGAAGAGGAGAGCCAGCCCACCTCCTGGGATGCAGATTTACCTTTAGGAAGCTTTTATCCGGTTTCATCCCTGTTTGGGATGGTGAGTCGGACAGGGCGAAAGAATCCAACCGAAGGCATCGACGAATACGGGCGCGACAAGTCGCCCCCCACCCCGCGCGCTCACCGCCATGTTCGGTAGGTCGATGCCCACCGGACACCCGGGCCCGCGGTTGCGAGACGCTGCCCCAAGACGGCGGCTTCAGGCGGCCCGGGGCACGCGCTCAATCAGCACAGGAACAGGAAAGGAGTCAGCTGTCATGACACAGGTCGAGCAGCCCCTGACAGATGCCGCCATCAAAGTTCGCCAAGTCAACCACTACCAGTTCAGCTGGGTGGCCGGAGAACCCGGCAAGCGCGGCACCTTCACCCTGCAACTGGTTCTTGACGAAGGCGCCGGGGAAGAAGTCCTCACTGTCGATGCCGACGACGCCGACGTCTTGAAGGATCTGCTGGAGCACAATCAGACAGTTCAATACGACGTCCCACGGCACACCCTCATGTTCGGCGTGACACCCGCCGGCAGCTGACACACAGCAGCCCACCGCGCAGTCCCCAGCATCGGAAGCGTGGGCCACGCATCGCTTGGTGCGGGTTCGCTAGTCGGGTCTGGTGGGTTCGCCGAGACGCCGAACACGTCGCGTTTCCGGGACGCCAGACACCACGCGGCGGCCGCCGCCGACCACCGGGCCAATGCTCGAACCTACTTGCACCGAGGCAGCCCCTTGCCCGACGACCCCCGGACTCAGAACCAAAACACCTTGAAGTGGGTGCGACGCTGAATGCCGACGGCGCTGAGGGGTACGCCGTCGACGTCAGTACCACCTCCTGGTCAGGAGGCATCATGTCTTTCTGGGCGTGGGTCCGAGAACACCTGTCGGGCAGATCGATCCGGCCCTCCACGGCTGTCGGTACCGCGGAGGTCCGCTCAGGCAGGTCGCAGGAGACGGGCGGCAAGCCGGAGGACGAGGCAGCGAACCATCCCAGCACGACAGGAACGACACCCAACGAGACGTTCGTGGGCCGGGTCGCCGGCGACGACCCCGGTTACCTGGAGACGGGCGCCGAGAAGCGCGCTGAACCAGACGCTGAATAGGGCGGCAGTCCACAGAACCCACAAAGCGTGCTCACGTGGTTACAGAACCAGTAGAAGACGACGTTCGACGCCACACCGACCGGCTCGACGACCCCGCTTCCCGACGGATTCACGCTGCTTCGCTGGCGGCATCCAGTGACCCGCTCATTGCGGTCCTGCAACTAGTCGGCGTCGTCACCTTCGTAGACTGCTGCCCCACCCTGCACACAGCTCACACCCGGGCGCCGTCGCCAGCGCCCCGCCCCCAACGAGGGCTCATCCACCGCCGGCCCGCCCCGTCGACCCCGACACATTCCGGGTCGACGAGCTCCGCGACGAGGCTTCCCTATCGCGGCGCGGGGGTCCACAGTGAAAGCAGCACTACTCCGCACCGGAGGCCGTCATGCTCCTCCTCGGCATCATCCTGCTGGTCATCGGCTTCGTCACCGGCATATCGATCCTGTGGACGATCGGGATCATCCTCGCGGTCATCGGCGCGATCCTGTGGATCATGGGCTCCATGGGACACGCGGTCGCCGGCCGCCGACACTACTGGTGACCTTCATCCCACACGTGCCATCGCCTTGCGCCAGGCCGTCGATTGACATCCCGCACCTGGCGCACATCCCTGCGCGCCAACCGACGCGTAGTGCGCCACCGCACCAGCCAGTACTGTGCGGGGTGCCCACCGCCGTGTCGTGCGCACGGGAGGCGCGCCGGGGCCAATCGACCGCACCTGTGCGCAGGGGATACGGTGGCGCGCCCATTTCACAAGCCCCGTGGACCATTGTCTGTTCGACATCCCACAGCAGATCAGCCGCCCCGCCATGCTGCCCGGCTCCCCTCCTTTCTCTTGACCGAAGGCACGGGGGCGCCCCCGTCCGCCGGCGGTTCCGGTGATCTCCTGGTGACCGAGGGGGTGCCCGGTCGTCCCCACCTCGAAGCCTCCCACCAGCCGGGAGCCAACCTGCTCTCGAACCCCCCAGACCACATCAGTCCCACAGGACCGCCGCATCGTGGTCAGCGACAGTGCCGCGTTCACCGCGCCTGCGAAGTCGAGGCAGGTGAGGTCGCGCATGCCCCTGCGGCCGACGTGGTGCGCGCGTGCGGGCGGTCACGGCCCACAACCTGTCGCGGCCACGGCCGTCACGCTCTTCGCGGGCGATGTGACCTTCATCGCGGCAGTGGAGTCTCGGCGCGTTCGCCGTTGTGTCACAGGCCGACGACGGTGGCAGCGGCACATCTCCCGTCGACGGAGGTCACAGGGCTGCGGGCGGACGCGCACGGGGAAAAGGCCGCGCCCGCGGACAGCAATATCTGTGCCCGTGACATGAGAAATAAGTGCAGGGCACCGCGAGTATTCCTCGACCGTGGACCGGATCGGAAATTATCGACGGTGCAGGGCCGATCGCACCGTGCTACTGTCGATCTCAGTTGCAGGTGTGGTTGCCAGAAGGTTCATTTCCGACGGGGTAATCATCACGGCGACACGGAATTCGCACACGGCGTATTCCTGACACCGTCTCCGAAGGAGAAACAAAATGGCTACTGGCACCGTGAAGTGGTTCAACGCGGAAAAGGGCTTCGGCTTCATCGAGCAGGACGGCGGCGGCGCCGACGTCTTCGCCCACTACTCGAACATCGCCACCCAGGGCTTCCGCGAGCTGCTGGAAGGCCAGAAGGTGTCGTTCGACATCGCGCAGGGCCAGAAGGGCCCGACGGCCGAGAACATCGTC
Source organism: Streptomyces bullii (assembly GCF_042657145.1). Taxonomy (NCBI): domain Bacteria; kingdom Bacillati; phylum Actinomycetota; class Actinomycetes; order Kitasatosporales; family Streptomycetaceae; genus Streptomyces; species Streptomyces bullii. The sequence goes on along the minus strand of NZ_JBHSNY010000009.1, from coordinate 255,259 downwards.
CCCGCCTGACATCGGCGCTGACGCATACTTCGCAGCTGGGGCCCGCACCTCTGGGGTGCGGGCCCCAGCTCGCTGCTTTTCAGGGCGGGAGACGGGAAGCATGCACCGCATCAACGACGGCTGACATGTTTCCCGTCGGCCCGACTCGCCCCACATCGACTTCGGCTCGTTTCGAGATTCTCTGCGCCGCTCATCTGCTGCGGGAACTCCTTGCTACGTGCCCCATCAAGGAAGGTTCCGCATGAAGCGTGCCCACACATCCCGCACATACGACCGTTTCGGAGGAGGCGCCGGCGCCAACCGCTCCGGTGGTCCGCGCCGTTCCAAGACCTACGGAAATCGACAGGCCGGACGGGCCGTACAGGGCGAGTTCGCGCCGCCGAAGACGATCACGCCCGCGCTGCCCGCCGTCGAGTCGTTCGCCGATCTCGGCATGCCTGCACAGCTGTTGGCCACGCTCGGCCGTGAGGGCGTGACCGTACCGTTCCCGATCCAGGCGGCGACCCTGCCGAACTCCCTGGCCGGTCGTGACGTACTCGGGCGTGGCCGTACCGGCTCGGGCAAGACCCTCGCCTTCGGCCTCGCCGCACTGGCCCGTACAGCGGGGCGGCGTGCCGAGTCACGGCAGCCGCTCGCCCTCGTCCTCGTCCCCACCCGCGAGCTCGCCCAGCAGGTCACCGACGCGCTCACGCCGTACGCCCGCTCCGTGAGCCTGCGGCTGGCCACCGTCGTCGGCGGGATGTCCATCGGCAGGCAGGCCGGTGCGCTGCGTGCCGGGGCCGAGGTGGTCGTCGCGACGCCCGGGCGGCTCAAGGACCTCATCGACCGGGGCGACTGCCGGCTGGACGCCGTCGACATCACTGTCCTCGACGAGGCCGACCAGATGGCCGACATGGGCTTCATGCCGCAGGTGACCGCCCTGCTCGACCAGGTGCGTCCCGACGGGCAGCGGATGCTCTTCTCGGCCACCCTGGACCGCAACGTCGACCTGCTGGTCCGCCGCTACCTGACGGACCCGGTGGTCCACTCCGTCGACCCGTCGGCGGGGGCGGTCACCACGATGGAGCATCACGTCCTCCATGTGCACGACGCTGACAAGCACCGGACGACGACCGAGATCGCGGCGCGCGACGGTCGAGTGATCATGTTCCTCGACACCAAGCACGCGGTGGACCGGCTGACCAAGCACCTGCTGGGCAGCGGTGTCCGCGCCGCGGCCCTGCACGGTGGCAAGTCCCAGCCGCAGCGCACGCGGACTCTGGCCCAGTTCAAGAGCGGGCATGTGACGGTACTGGTGGCGACGAACGTCGCGGCGCGCGGGATCCACGTCGACAACCTCGACCTGGTCGTCAATGTGGATCCGCCCAGTGACCACAAGGACTACCTGCACCGCGGCGGTCGTACCGCCCGCGCCGGCGAGTCCGGCAGCGTCGTCACCCTGGTGACCCCCGATCAGCGTCGCGGTATGACCCGACTGATGGCTTCGGCAGGCATCACCCCCCGGATCGCCCAGGTACGTTCGGGCGAGGCGGAGCTGAGCCGCATCACGGGTGCCCAGGCCCCTTCCGGTGTCCCGGTCGTCATCTCCGCGCCGGGCGTGGAACGTCAACGCGGCGCGTCTTCGTCGTCCCAGGGACGTCGGGGTCGCCGGGGCCACGCCGGCCAGGGCGGGTCATTCGGCGAAGCGGCGCGCCGCAGGGCACCGCGGCGGACCGGATTCGACTCGGCTGCCTAGAGCCGCTGTGATCGGGGAGCATGGCCGCACCCCGGGCGTCCTCACCGTCGCCCGCTGGTGCACCTCGCCCGGTCAGCCCGTTCTCTTTCTTGTCTGTGAGGCATCATGCGCTGTGTCATCGCCCGGTACCCGTTCGAGCTGACCAAGAGCGGGGTGCTGGCCTCGATGAAGGGTGTCACGCCCGAGCTCGTCACAGGTGAGTCCGTGACCATCGGCCGCCGCCGCTACCCGGTCAAGCAAGTAGGCCAGGTCATCACCCGACAGGACCGCCGCGACTTCACCAGCGGGGAAGTCGTCCGGGCCATGACCCGCCTCGGCTTCACCTGCCACGACCACGCCGAGACCGCTCCGTCGGCTGTGCCCACTCCGCTCCAGAGGGCCTCGGCGCTGCTCGGGGGCATCGCCTCCCCAGAGGTGTGAGGACAGGCGGAAAGCCGCCATCGCAGACCCGGTGAGGGCCGTGCCGACGCGCGTCGGCAGGGCCCTCACCGTCGTCTCGCCGTCTCGCCGTCCATGCGGAGGTCCGGGCCGAGCGGAGGGGCGAAGGAGCGTCCGACTGCCCTCAGTGGCCGAGACGGACACAGTCCTTCAGCACCGCCGGCACACGCACCCCCACACGCGCATCGGTCTGTTCGGCGCTGGCCCCTGGGCTTGAGGCGGCCGCCGGAGTGACAAGAGGCGACTGCCCGACCAGGCTGAGGGACCGGTAGGGGCTGCCAACACCGAGCGGTACCGCAGCATCCAGTCACCAAATGGTTGGTGCAGAGGAAGGACGGAGGAGCAGGCGCCATCAGGATCGCCCGACCCGAGAAACTCTCGGTCCGGGTACAGCAAGGCCCCGGAACGATGGTGGTCCCCGGTCACGCAACAGCGATCCGCGCACCCCTCCCCTCACCGGGCCGGGGAGCGGAAACAGAAGGTCGGCACACCATGAGGGCCGGCAGATGGTGTTGAATCTCCTTCGGGGCCCTGGTGCCGTGCGGCATCAGGGCCCCTCGACGCGTTGCACGACGAGGTGACATGGCAGCAGATACTCCACTCAGCGATCGTCTGGAAGACGACGACTACCCCGCATACACCATGGGCCGGGCCGCCGAAATGCTCGGGACCACCCCTGGGTTCCTCCGAGCCATCGGTGAGGCTCGTCTGATCACTCCGCTGCGCTCGGAAGGCGGACATCGCCGGTACTCCCGCTACCAACTACGGATCGCCGCTCGCGCCCGCGAGCTCGTCGACAGGGGAACCCCCATCGAGGCTGCTTGCCGCATCGTCATCCTCGAGGATCAGCTCCAGGAAGCTCAGCGCATCAACGCCGAATACCGCCGTGCCGCGAACGAAGCGTCCGGCAGTTCCAGTCCCGGTTCAAACTGATCGGGCGGGCGCAGGTGCCAGGACAAGCACACCTCGGACAGCCGTGGCGGGTCGACTCGAGACGTACGACTCCGAGATGCGCATGAACGGGCCGCATTCGACGGCCGGGCGACGTCCTCGGCGAGAAGGGCGGCCAGGCACGCTGCGCCCGTCCCATCCGCGGACGGCACGTCAAAGCGCCGGCGACGCCGGCACCTTGGCCACGCCGCCTGCGCCAGCCGCCTTCCCCGCCCGGCCGGGGCGACAGCTCGCCCCGGCGCCCGCACCAGGCGCACAGACGGCCCAGCGCCGTCGACGTTCGCTGCGCATCCTCGTCACTCGCACCACGACGTGCCTTGGCGAACGGATTGCCGTCCTGTCCGACGGATTCGTTCCGCCCTCAGACGTCGGCGGGCCTCACCGGGCCGGGGACGGTGCGGAACCGGAAAGGTTCCGCTTCCCGGCCCGCCTGGACGAACCAGCACTCCCCCGAACCGTCACCGGTGACGATCCGTAGCACCGTGTCCGCCACGGCCTCGGCCGGGATGACGGGCATACCCTGCGCGGAGAGCATGTCGCGCAGCGGGTCGATGATCCGCGATTCGGCGAACCCTGGGCAGACCGCGTTGAAGCGCACATGGTCCGCCGCGAGAGCCGGCCCGAGGGAGCGGGCGAGTCCGACGACCGCGTGCTTGTTGGCCGCGTACAGGGGGTCCAGCGGTACTGCCGCCAGTCCCGCGAGGGAGGCAGTCGCGACGATGGCCCCTCCGCCCCGGGCCCGCAGCGCCGGCAGCACCGCGTGAGTGCCGTAGACCACCCCGTCCAGGTTGGCGCCCATCGCCCGGCGGTAGCGCGCCGGGTCGAAGTCGCCACCCACGCCGCATCCCGTCGCCACACCCGCGTTGAGCAGCGCGATGTCGACGCCGCCGTACTGGTCCTGGGCAAACTCCACCAGCGCGCGATTGGCCTCGAGGTCGGAGACGTCGCAGGCGCGGAAGGCGCCGTCTACCAGGTCGGCCACCTCGCGGCCGGCCCGCGCGTCGAGGTCCGCGACGACCACCCGCGCCCCGGCCTCCGCCAGTGCGAGCGCCATGGCCCGGCCGAGTCCGCTGGCACCGCCGGTGACGATCGCCACCTTGCCCGTGAGCGCGGCGCCGGCCCTCTGCCCTGACCGAAGGGCCTCGACGGCGGTCATGCCAGCTCCAGCACGAGCTTGCCGACGTTCTCGCCGCGGAAGAGCATCTGCAGCGTCTCGGGGAAGTCGTCCACGGTGCCTCGCACCACATGTTCCTTGACCTTGATGCGGCCGTCTGCGATCCAGGCGGAGATCTCCCGCGCGGCCCTGGCGTACTGCTCGGCGTAGTCGAAGACGACGAAGCCCTCCATGCGGGCCCGACGCACCAGCAGGGTGAGGTAGTTGGAGGGGCCCTTGACCGGGGTGGCGTTGTTGTACTGGCTGATCGCTCCGCAGACCACCACGCGCGCGTGCATCGCCAGCCGGGTCAGGGCGGCATCGAGGATGTCCCCTCCGACGTTGTCGAAGTAGACGTCGATGCCGTCGGGGGCCTCCCGGCGCAGCGCCTTCCTCACATCCTCGGCGCGGTAGTCGATCGCCGCGTCGAAGCCCAGTTCGCCGGTGAGCAGCGCGCACTTCTCCGGCCCTCCGGCGATGCCCACGACCCGGCAGCCCTTGGCCTTCGCGATCTGCCCCACCATGGTGCCGACCGCGCCGGCCGCCCCCGACACCACGACGGTCTCGCCGTCCTTCAGCGCCCCGACGTCGAGGAGACCGAAATAGGCGGTCATGCCGGGCATGCCCAGCGCGCCGAGATACGTGGAGGGCGGGGCGAGGGAGGTGTCGATCTTCATCGCGCCCTTGCCATCGGAGACCACGTGCTCCTGTACGCCGAACGTGCCGACCACGTGGTCGCCCGGCCGGTAGTCGGGGTGGTTCGAGGCGGTGACCTCGATGACCGACCCGGCGCGCATCACCTCGCCGATGCCGACCGGCGGCAGGTAGGAGGGGCGGTCGTCCAGCCAGCCGCGCATGGCCGGGTCCAGGGAGATGACGCGTGTCCGGCCCGCGAACCGGCCAGGGCCGGGGTCCTCGACGGGCTCTGAACGGTGCTCCCAGTCCTCGGGTTTCACTTCGCCGACGGGTCGGGCTGCCAAACGGATCTGGCGGTTGGTCGCAGACATCACGTCTCCTGTCGTTCAAGTCCAGGGCGAGGGTACCGACCGGTAGGTATGTCACGTGTAGTGATGTTCGCCACACGCCACGAGCGGGCCTGCCGGTCGCGGTAGGTGAGCAGGTCCCGGCGCTCCCCTGCGAAGTGGGAGTGGTCGTTGAAGGTCATCAGGCTGATGTCGGTTGCCCGGCCACGAGCGTGGTGGCGGCGGTGTCGACCGCGACACGGTGAGGCCCCCGGAGGCGGCCACCACGGTGTCGCAGCCGAAACCCAGGGAGGCGATCAGGTCGCCCAGGGCCGCGGAGGCTCCCAGCGCGACCCGGTGGCGGACAAGCCGCTCGTGAAGGCCGATCGTGGCCGGCGCTGAACCCAGGGCCGCGATCACCACCAGATGAACGGCGTTCAGTTTCGCCAGCGCCGCTGACCGAACTCCCGTGCCGGCGGACCGCCGTCCGCCGAAGCCCGTCACGATCAAGCCGAGTGCATCGAAACTCAGGGCGAGGGGCAGCGGTCCTTCCAAGTGAGGGCTCAGCTCCGGCAGGGAAATGCCCGGCAGTGGCGTGGTGAGACAGTCGGATCACGCAGCCATCTCAGCTGAGGGTCTGGTTGGCTCGCTGAAGCCCGCCTGCTTGGATCTGAGCATGACGGATTGGTCGAAACTCAGTGACGCACATGGCTCCGCGGAAGGCGTCCCCGCTCTGCTCGACCGGTTCGAGGCCGATCCGCGTGGTGTCTGGTCCGAGCTGATGGACCGGCTGTGGCCGATGCTCGACACCGCTTTCTCGGCGAGCTTCGCGGCGCTTCCCCGTTTTGCTGAGATCGCAGCCGACCGCAATCCTGAAGAGCGGCGCTGGGTTCTGTTCGCGGCGGGCCCGATCGTGGCCTGCGCGCGCCGGTCGGTGGACGGCGTTGCCGCGCGTGCGGTCTACTCCTCGCAGATCGCGGAGCTTTCGCGGCTCACTGAGGAGTGCCTCCGTCTGCCGCTGGAGATGGAGGACTATGTCGGACTGCTCCAGGCGGGCTTGGCCTTCGAGGATGTAGAAGTCTGGGACGAGCACCTGGACAACCTGGCGCAAGGCGAGTACGAAGTCGACTGCCCTTACTGCGGGGTGAACCTGTTCATCGTGATGGGGGCTGACGGCTTCTTCTCCTGCAGCGATGACTATGCGCTCGGGGTTGTCGAGAAGACACCGTTGCGGCCAACTGCTCCGGCAGAGCTGGAGGGCCTGGCCAAGCGGCTGCATCACCAGGCCCTTGCCGACGGACAACCGGCGCTTGCTCAAAGGGTGCCGTATCTGTTCGGACAAGCGGCGTGCACTGACTGCGGAACGGTGTTCTCGGTGGCGGACCGCGTGGTCGCGAACGCGACGCCCTCCTGGTGAGCGTCGCGAGCCGCAGAGCTGTCACCCTCGGTTGCGGCGTTCGGCCTCGGTGCCACTGGGTGCTTTCCACTGCGGCCTGCGGACTGATTCGAGGGTGCGGCCCTCTGCAGGCGTGTACGTGCAACGCGGGCGTCCGTGCCGTTCTGAACAACGGCCGGCAGCGGGCCGAGTACGCCGGTCAGGTCACCGCGGACCGGCCGGGTGCCAGCATCTGCTGAAGGGTGCATCCGGGTCTGAGCCTGGACCCGCGTCCTCTGCTTCACCGATGGACTGGTGAAGGAGCACAACACCGGTGGGGAGGAGCGCCCGGAGCCCCTGATCAACCGTGTGAACCAGCTGGAGAGAACCGGCCACGGGATCCGGGCGGTGGCGCACTCCCTGTTCCACGCCCTCAAGCGGGGCGGAGCCGACAACCCCCACGGATGGCGCGACGCTGCTCATGGTGGAGTGGCGCGGCTGACCTCATCGCTGTCGTGCGTCGTCCCTCGGCCGGCCTCGGTCGAGGGACGGATCGTCAGTCCACGGGATCCTGCCCGCTTCTGGTGTCGATCAGGATCTGTTCCGCCTGGGCGACGTTGTCGGCCCGGACGGCCTGGGCCATTGCGGCATGTGCGGCCTCTGTCGTCGCGTGCGGCGGGATCACCAACAGTGAGAACATGTCCTGGTCGCCCCGTGTGATCAGGACGGTGCCGTCTCCCACCAGGAAGGAGTCGATGTGCACCACCCGGTCGTCGACGACGATTCGCGTCGGGAGCCCTTCCCAAGCCGCGGCGTCCAGCCCGACGCGCGTCACGGGGCCGAGATACCCGGTAAGGGCGCTCAGCAGCGCGGGCAGCTCGGCGCCGATGTCGCGCGACCGCGGCCACCACGCACCGTCCAGGACACCCTCCCGCGACTCCGTCGTTTCCAGCCGGAGGAGCGCGCACCCCGGCCGCATGGCCCGGTGAACGCCGCTCGGCAGATGCCGGGAGTCAGGGGATGAATCGGAGCCGGTCATGAGGACCACCCGTCTTCGGGAACCGGGGCCAACACAGGATGCGCCTCGTCCCTCCCACGCTACTCCCCGTGCCCCCCACTGCCGGAACCTCCGGGATCGGCCCGACCACGGCGCCTGCTTCGACGGCAGGGACCAAAGTCGCGGCATACGCTTCAGGAAGGGGCGCGTGCGGAAGCGCAGCGGCACCCGGACGCCGGACGTCCGAGTGTGGCCGCACATGTCCTCAGCGCCACCTCCCGAAGGAGGTACGCAGGGATGACGAACCACTGCCCTCCGCGGGTAGCGCCGTCCGCCTCGTCACGGCGGATGCGGAGGTGTCCCGTGCCGTCGCCGAGGTGGGGCGTCGCTGCTGCCTCGACCGAGCAGCGCAGCTACCCCGCTGACCGCGGAGGGGCGTGCCGTCTCCGTCTCACCAACAACCAGCAGGCACGCCTCACAGCCTGTACAGTCCCGGCTGGATCCGCCGGAGCGGCCAGCCCGCAACGCGGCGGAGGCGTGACAAGACGTCGACGGCCGCGCAGCCTGCCGCCCCCCGTCCGCGCCCGCACCGTCGGCCACCAGCCCGAGAGCGAACAGCCATGACGACACTCCGTGAACGCAAGACCTACCGCAAAGCGATTCTCCGAGCCCTCTACGGGGCCGTCGAACGCAATCGTCCCGAGGTCAGCGGAGCGACACTCCGTGACGAGGTCCGTCTTCCCGACGCGGACCTCTCCGCAGCCTGCGCCTACCTGGCCGACGCGGGCCTGATCAACGTCGACTGGACATCGCACAAGACTCCCGCCACCGCGTCGCTGACCCATGAGGGCATCCGCTTCATGGAGGAGGAAGAAGAGTCGGCTGCACCCACTCAGGGTGACTGACGCGGCGCCCGGGCGCTCCCCCACCGAAGCCTGCTCGGAGCCACTTGGGAGCCATGTGGGAGCCAACCTGCTTCCGACGTCCCCCCGGACCACACAGCCCCGTGAGGACGCGCCGGCATCGTAGTAAGCGACCAGTGTCGCGTTCACCGCGCAGCGGATGGCGGTGATCACGCGGCTGTCCCAGGACCGGGCTGCTTGGCCTCGACGGGACTGCGCGCAGCGGCGAGGCGGCGGTTCGACGGTGAGGGCCGTGCCGACGCGCGTCGGCACGGCCCTCACCGGGTGTGCACGACACGGACAAGCAACGGACGGCCACCGAGCGGCCCTGAGGACCAGCTCGAGGAGGCTCAGCGCATCAACGCCGATACCCCCCTGCCGCGAGCGGAGCGTCCGACAACCCCAGTCCCGGTTCGAGCTGATCACTTGGGCGGGGGCGGGTGGCTCGAGCACGTACAGCGGCGCCCGTACGCCACGGCGGCGACCGGCAGGAGGCGGCCCGAGTCTCGGCACACTCCGCCTCCAGAGAGCTCTTGGTCCGCGGCATCATGGACGACCTGGACGGAGAACTGCCCGTCCTGACATGCAACGGTCCCGGCGACTACCGGCTGCAAATCCATGCTGCGGCCGGGACACCGCTCGACCTGGCCCCTGACGAGGTCACCCGGGTGGTACCTCACCCAGGCCCCCACTGACAGGGCTCGCTGCTCTGCCCGCCCACCGCTGCATGGTGGGCGGGCAGAGGCCTGTTGGGCTCGACAACTATCCCGCAGTTGAACTGGGGCGACGGCCGCGCGCACCGCACGATTGGGCACCGCCGGGGTCCATCACCCCTTCACCGGTGACGGCTGCGGCGCGCCGTCCCTGAGGCGCAAGGCCGACTTCGCAACGGCAATGCTGGCCTCAGGGGCAGTTGACGGTCGCGTCCCCGGGGTCGCGGTTGCAGGTGTCGATGGCCAGACCGCCGTCGAGCGAGTCGTTCATGGGGATGCCGTCGACGGCCTCGAGGGTGTCGATTCCTTCCTGGCCGTTGTGACTGTCGTTGCCCGTACCTCCCCTGAGGGTGTCGTTGCCGATGTTTCCGTTGAGGGTGTCATTGCCCTCGTTGCCGTTCAGCGTGTCGTTCCCGGCGTTGCCGTTGATCGTGTCGTTTCCGCCCAGCCCCGAGAGTGTGTCGTTGCCCGGGCCGCCGTTGATGGTGTCGTTGCCCGGCGTCGCGGCTCTGATCCCACGGGCCGCGTCATCGCCGAAGAGACGGTCCGCCCTGGGGCCTCCGACGAGGCGGTCGTCACCGTCGCCTCCGAAGACTGTCGAGGGCGTCTCCACGTTCGCCGAGACCGTGATCTGATCATCGCTGTCCTGACCGTTGATATGGATCGAGGTCCCGGGCAGCGGACAGGTCGCCGAGTTCGCCGACCGCACCTGGCACGGCGCGACAGCCGACACGGCGTCCCCGGCGTCCGACACCACGAGCAGGTCTCCCTGCCGCCGGACGGTGATGTCGTTCGCGACGCCCGTACTCGCGGTGACGATGACGCTGTCGTCCGAGAACGACACGACCGTCGTGTCCGCGAGCCCGCCGGCTCCGGCGAAGCCCGAGCCGGCCCAGGCCGATGAGCCGGCCAGTGATACGCAAACGAGTGCGGTGACGCACAGTATGGCCCGCGCACGCCTGGTGTTCGTCATCACGTGTCTCCCTGTCGTCCCGTCGGATGGGATGTGCCTGTCGCGTTCACGGCCGTTGGGCGTCAGGGGCAACCCGTGACGGAGTCGCCGACGTCGTAGCTGCACCGGTCGGATCCTGCGCCGCCGACGGCGTAGTCGTTGCCACTGATCTCGTCCACCACGTCGATGGTGTCTCTGCCGTTGCCTCCGTCGACGTAGTCGGACCCCTCCGCGGTGACGATCTGGTCGGCGCCGTTGCCTCCCTCGATGACATCGTTGCCGGAACCCGAACCGACGATGTCCGCGCCGTCACGCCCCTCGACGGAGTCGTTGCCGGAGCCGCCGGTGATCCGGTCCGCGCCTGATCCTCCGATCAGGGTGTCGTTCCCGCCCCCGCCCGACAGCGAGTCGGCGCCTTCCTCCCCTTCGAGTGTGTCGTTGGCTCCCCCGCCGACGAGGCTGTCGTCGCCCCCACCGCCCATCAAGGTGACCCCCAGCCCGCTGAGGGACGAGGTGACGCTGTCGTTCTGGTCGCCGGCCGCGACCACCAGCTCGGTCGTGGTCACGGCACCAGGGCAGACGGCCTCGTTGGCGCTGACCGAGGTGCAACCGCCGGACGCGGCGATCTGGTCGCCGGTGTCCCTGATCCTGATGCTGTCACCCACCTGCCATACGGAGATCGTGTTGCCGTAACCCACACCCGCGGTGACGGTCACGGTGGTGCCGGTCTTGTTGACGAGCGTGGTGGCGAAGGCTTGTGTCAGCGGCGCTTCGCTGGTGGCGGCGCCGGCCACACCACTGAGGTGCAGTGCGAAGCCGCAGAGCGTTGTCACAAGTGCAGTGGCCCGCAAAGTAGTTCTCACCATGCTTGCTCCTCGGGAAGTGGAGACCGTTGGGTGACTCGCTTCCGTGCTGTGAAGCACCGGGGGGGGACCCGGGAGAGACTCGGCAGTGTCTGCCTGTTGTGGTGCCAGTGCGGTGATGCGCGCACTCATCCGCTGTACTTCGTGGCGGTCGTACTTCATGGCGTAGGTTCGTTCCGCCGCCCGGCTGCCCGGCTGCCCGGCTGCCGCGAAGAGTGAGCGAGGTGCCGTATGTGACGGAGCACGCGGCTGAGCACTGAGAGCATGCCGTGCCGTCGAGCCGCCTTGAAGCGTCTTTAACGCCAACCCGGGCCGGCTCCGACCGGAGGTGACGCAGGGACACCAGGGGTGTCCGGCCTTGCCCTACGCGCAGCACCCTGCGGAAACACCGTCGGTTCCACATGTGGCGGAATTGTGCGCATCCAGTCATAGGAGGCGCCGCATCCAGTCATGGAGCGCGCCACGCCTTCTTCCCCTGCCTGGCGTCTAACTCCCGGACACCGACGAGTCGGGGGCCCACGGAGCGCTCGGAGCTCACCCCGTGGCGCCCCAGGCCGACCCCGGAACCTCGGAGCCTGGCGGCCGCACGGACGAAGACCCGGCCGACAGCAGCGCCGACGCGCCTCCAGCGCTGCCGCCGAGGGCCCGACAACGTCGCTCCGGCCCTGACGCTATTCCGGTAGCAGTGGCCAGCTCCGTTGCTGCGCTCCTATGCGTTCCCGTGCGTCTCCTCATAGTCGGCCACGACGGCGGGAATCACGTCCGCGATCTGCTGAGGTCGGGTCGACTGCCGACCGACCCGCTGGTCGATATTGGCAAGCTCCATACCGGGCGCCTGCGGGGCGTCACCTCACGCGGCTCCCGCGCCCATCAGAGCCGGGCGGAGATCTCCTCCATGAAGATCAGGGTGCTGAGGGTGCCAGCGGCGACGACTTCTCCGGCATCGAGTCCGCGGACGGATTGCCTCAGGTCCCGTCCTTCGGCCTCCAGGCGCGCATCGAGACAAGCGCGTGATCGTAGAGCAGTGGCTTTCCGGCCCCCGACGCGTAGTGCCCGAAACCTCGATGAACAGCCCGTCCCACCTCCGTCGCACGGAACGACGTCGCCGGACGAGGTCACGGCCCCGCCCGGCTTTCGCGGGGACGCCGCGGCGGTCGACTCGCCGGTGCCGACCGCCCCAGCCCGCCGCTACAGCGGGATGCGAAGGTCGAGCACCGGCCCCGTGGCTTCGGTCGGCGTCGCGTCCAGTCTCTGCAGGACGTGGAGCATCGGCTTGTTGCTCGCCGCCACCGCGGCGGTCAGCGTGTGGTGTCCCTCGCGGCGGGCCACGGTGGCCGCGTGTGCGGCCAGCGCGGTACCGAGCCCCCTGCACTGCCACGCGTCCTCGACCAGGATCGCGAGCTCGCCCACTCCTTGCTGATCGGTGCGCATGACGTTGGTCATGGCGATGACGTGGTCGGCACGCTCGGCCGGGGTGGTCACCAGGGTGGTGCCGCGCTCCGGATTGGACAACTGGCGCCATTCGGCCGGCGAGATCCCGGACTTGCCCGCGTGGTATCGCAGGGCTCGGCTGCCCAGCGAGCACCGGCGGTGTAGTTCCTGGACCGGCGCCAGGTCTCCAGGGGTGGCTTCCCGGGTTCGTGTGGCGGTGCCGTCGGTCAGCGTGATCGATCGTGTGGCGTCTCGACAGCCGGCGTCGGGCATACGACGTGCTCCTCACATTGCGATCGTGACTGCTGTGCCGCGGGTCCCGGGACGCATGTGCGGCCTTGCTACGGCAGAAGTCTTTTGCCGCCTCCGGGCCGACTCAAGAGGCTTTCGCGCCATGCCGGTTGCGCCTTGCGTATGTTGAGTCACGGAGAGAAACGGAAATGCGAGGGGACATGACCATTGGACGCCGCCGATGCTGAGCCTCGTTCACGCCGCAGCCCAAGGATTTACACAGCCGATCGCCCAGTCCTCGCCAGACAGGACAGGCCGACAGTCGTCCCTGTTTGCGTAAGTACCAAGCTTCTCTTCGTGGCGGGCACCGCCTCGGCCCGATGGTGCACGCTTCAGTTCGCGTCCGGCCCGGGTAGGGCGGGCAGGTGGCACGGCCGAACGCCACCGGACAAGGCCGCCAAGGCGGCCGCGGCGATCAACGCGGCGGAGGCGGCGCCCTGCCGGGAAATCATGCGCGTCGGTCACGACTACGACATCCATCCGATGCTCGGCGCCGCCGACCGGCGACCCCAGCGCATCGCCCACGTCGGGTACCTGGACTGCGGGATGCCCCAGAACGGCGTCCCGGCTCTGGTCGCCGTACCGAACCATACCCTGCGCGCAGCTGACGGATCGGGCCCAACGTTGCGAGCCTGACAATGAGTTGGCGCCGCCGGTCCGACGAGGGCAGCGATGGGGCTGTACCGCCGGTGTCTCTTACGCGGCATTGGACCGGCTCACCACCCTCGCCGCGCCGCAGCCGCTGGGCACCCTGCTCCAGCCGCTGCGGCTGACCGGAGCCGTGGCAGCGTTGCCCACCACCGGGGTGCCGTGTACCCGCAACGGCGTCAGCGTCGACGGCGTCCGACCTGGCGCAACGGCTCGTCGACCTCGGCGGCCCAAAGCTGGCGGCCCTGACCGAACCCCAGGTCACCTTCTTCGAACTGCCCGTCAGGCACGGGCGAACGCTCGGTGAAGGTAGCGGTGGGGGGCGGCTGCGTGGCCGGGGTGGGGCTGGCGGGTGCGGCTGGCCGCGACCGCACGAGCCTCGATGCTTCGCTGCCCCGGAAACGCTGGAATCCGTGGAAGTCAGTCAGCCTCGACGTGGCCTCTGTTCGCGTTGCCACTGCCGCAACGTGGCAGCCATCTTCACGGTCTCGGGATGCGATGACGAAAACAGCCGACGGCGATCGGCAACAACCATGTCCAGCAGGGCGATCGCCTCCGCTCGGCTGCCCGCCTTCCAGTAGGCGTTGGCGAGATGAGCCCGACTGGCGACAGTGCTGGGGTGCTGCGGGCCATGAAGGCGCACCCAGTCGGCGACGTTGGGCTCCAGAAGGGCGATGGCCTCTCCGCTGCGCTCATCCTGCAAGTAGCAAGCGGCAAGGCTGCCGCGTGCGGCGAGGGTCTCCGGGTGGTCGGGGCCGAGCTGACGTTCGCGGTCGGCGATGACCCGCTCCATCAGACGGATCGCCTCCTGGGTGCGCCCGGCGAGATGGTAGGACTGCGCCAGGACGTAACGCACGGTGAGAGTGTTCGGGTCGTCAGCGCGACCACGGCCGGTATTGATGCGCTCCAGCAGGCGGATGGCCTCGTCGGTGCGGCCCACATGCCAGTAACAAGGAGCGAGGTTCACCAGGGAGTTCTCGAAGTCAGGATGGCCGGCGCCGAGATGCCGCTCGCGGTCTGCAGCGACCTGCTCGAGTACGGCGAGGGCCTCGCTGATGCGACCAGCCTGCTGGTACGAAACACCGAGGTTGGCTCGCGCGATGAGAGTGGCCCGGTGCCGGGTGCCGAGCTCCTGCTCGCATTCCTCGAGGCCACGTTCCTGCAGTGCGATAGCGTCTCTGATGCGGCCCACCTGTCCATAGGCGGAGGCCAGGTTGTTGCGGGCCAGCAGGGTGTGGCGGTGCCCCTGGCCCAGCCGCCGTCCAGCCCGTTCGGTCAGGTCCTCCCAGTAGGCGAAAGCGGTGGTGTAGGCGCCCGCGTCCAGCAGGCTCTTGCCCGCACGCCACAGCAGCAGTCGGGCATCATCGTCGGCCCAGACGGTGTCCTCGGCGCATGCGGCGACGGCACTGGTATTGGCGCGTAAGACGGCAGCGAGGTCGGGATCAGTCTGGTCCAGCTCCGGCCACAGCTCCTCCAGCGCTTCGGTGGTCGCTCTCACGGTGGCGGGCAGGTCCCGGCCGGGTACCGTCTCGCGCGCGGCCCGGGCAGTCAGCGCATGCAGCCGGACCGCGCGCCGGCCTTGGGTCGAGTCGTCGGTGATCAGGCCGTAGCGGTGAAGCAGACGCAGCACGGCGCGTACCTGCTCGGGACCGGTTCGGGGCCGCAGCAGGCGTCGGCGCGGTTCGCGGTGTGCGCGCAGGTAGCGGAGCACTGCTCTGCTGTGCCACAACTCGCGCGGGTGGCCTGCAGGATCGAGGTGAGCGATCAGGCGCAGTGCGGGCACCGCGAGCCCGACCGGGTCGGCGGCCCGGGCGGCGTCCAGGGACAGCAGCAGCGCCGCGGCGACCTGTCGCCCGTACCCCTCGGTATCCGCGCTGGCCGGAAGCACTTCGTCCAACAGCCGGTGGCGATCTTGGAACAGCCGCAGGTACTGCTCGCACGCCACATCCTCATTGATCATGTAGGCGGCGGCGTGTGACAGCGCCAGTGGCAGCAGCCCCAGCGCGGCCGCGAGGTCGGCCAGCGTCCCGTCCTTCAAGTGGTCGGCACCCGCCTCTGCCAGCCGGCCCTCCAGATAGGCGACGGCCTCGGCCGGGGTGTAGCTGTCGACTTCCACTACCGTGCGGCCACCGCCGGACAGCACGGCATCCCGGCGGCGGGTGGTGGCCAGCACGCGGCCGCGGCCGCGCAACGATGCCGGGGGCCACCAGGCCGCGAGGGCGTCAGGGTCGGCCACGTCATCCAGTACGACCAACCACCGGCGCCGGGTACCAGCCAGCCAGTCCAGGAAAGCCCGTGCGTCGACCTCGGCGTCCTGCCCGTCCGCACCGCGTGCGCCCACCCGGCGGGCTGCACCGGCATACTCGGCGACCACCTGGCCGGGATAGGCCGCATTCACCCACACCACCAAGTCGGTTCCCCCGTCGAGCGCTTCCCAGGCCAGCTTGGCGGCAAGCTGGGATTTGCCCACTCCGCCACCGCCGCGCAGCACCTGGGTGAGAACCACCGTGGCGTGCCGGTTCCGTGCCGACTCAATGCGTTCCCGAACCTCGGCGCGTTCCTGAAAGGGCGATGCGGGCGTCGGCGGGTTTCCCACCACCTGCGGCCATTGAGGCGGCTCGGAGGGAGCCTGCACGACAGTGACGTCGCCAGCACCCGAGATGGCCACGGAATTGGGGCCGCTCGCACTGGCATTCCCTGTACGGCGCACCCAGGCGCCCCGGCCTACCACGGTGCCTCGCAGGCCGGTCACCGCAGTGGCGCCGTCTGTTGCCCGGGCGTCTCCCGTGTGCGCCGTCACTGCGAACGGGTCGCCGGACGGTGTGTACGGCGGGACGGCAGACTGCTTGTGCAATCGCCCGCTGCCTGCCGCCTTGCCGCCACCCTTGCGTTTGCGGCCGCTGTTACCGCGTCCCATGCGTCTGCCTGACCTGTCCACCGCCCGCCTTACTAGCCGAAGTCAACGCCAGTGCTGGCACGGCTGCCTTCACCACGTGCGACAGCGTCACCGGTCCGCTTGGCCCGCGCCGATCCACCCGGTGCCCCGGTCGGTCGACGCACACCAGTGGACGCTGTTGCCCCGTCCTCGGCCTCTGCCCGCCCAGTGGCTACTGCGACGTTCCGGTCCCGGGATCGCAGCGCGGATCCGGAACCGGCCGACTCCCGCTGGATCAGGGCCCACACCAACGCCGCCACCCCTGTGGCCGCCTGCACCGACGCACCGACCAACTGCCCCGCGTCCGGATTGCCCAGCAGCCACACCAGCGGCGTGGAGACAATGACGAGTACGGCAACGGTCAGCACCGCTGCTTTCGTGCTCCTCGACACGACACCGCCCTTCGTACGGCGGCCCGCTGGCCGCCACATGGAGCCCAGAATTACCAGACCGCCGGTGCGCCTGCGCCGCTTTCCGACAACGGCACCACACGTCGGTCGGGGTTCGTGCTCGCGTTGGACACGCTTTCGCCCGTGGGAAGTCCAGCGTGACTGCCGCCTCGAGGGGCGACGGCGTTCACGGCATCGCCGGCCTGCACGGCCCCACCCTCGCCGGACGACAAAAGACAGGCAGGTGTCGGTGTACGCGGTTATGTGCTCAACCGGGTACGCATGAACGTGCTCAACGCGCTCGCCGGTACCACGGCTACAGGGCCCAGACGTGAAGGGCGTTCTCGGTGTCGGACACGGTGTACCAGGTGCCGTCGCCCAGCGCCTGTGGCAGGCCGGATACCTCGAAGGGGTAGGTGAGCCGGTCGGTCAGCCGCATGCGGGCCGTGTCGACGAGCCAGTGCCGGCCGGTACCGAACTCCTCGTCGCTCTCGACTGTCCCCACGACGACAGTGTCCTCGTTGAGGAAGCCTCCCCCATAGTCGAAGAACGCCTGCGTCTCGTCGTCCTCGAACGTCCCGGAGGGTTCGCTTTCGACCGAGGGATGCCGGGGGACCGCGACCGCACTCAGTTCGGCTTCCACCGCGCCGTCGCTGACCCGATGAAGGGCCACGGTGTCCTGATCGTGGGTGACGGTGAGCAAACGGTCACCGGTGGGGCTCACCGCCAGCAGGACGCGGTTCTCGCCGCCGAAACTGTCGACGGCAAGTGTGTCGCCGTCCCAGCGTCCCCATCTCAGCGGGGAGCCCTCTTGCCCTTCGCCGATCGTCAGACCCATCTGGTTGGGGTCCGGGTGCGGAACGTGGAAGGAGCCCGCGGCTGCCGTATGTGTCCGGGCACGTGCGAGCACCGTGCCGTCCCCAGCGTTGATGACCAGCCACTCTTCTGTCCCGCGGCCGCGGTCGGGCTGCTCGTGTGCCAGGGGGCCGCGGATGTGAGCCCACACGAGCGTCCCGTCCGCAGAGAAACCGGCCGAGCCGCTGCTCGCGTACCGATGGTCGCGCTCGTCTGCGTATTCGGTGAACGCTTCGTGCCCTGCACAGCCTCCCCAACAGCGGTGCCGCAGCTCCCACTGCACGTTCCCCGCCTGGTCGACAGCCTGTAGCGCGTGCGGACCTGTGAAAACGGCCAGATCACCTGCAGGGGACACCGCGCATCGTCCGAAGCGGCGCGGCCAGGGGGCCGGAAAGCGGACGGTCGAGGCCGCAGCCGAGGGCTTCAGCTCCTGCACGACCAACTCCGTGTCCCCTCGCTGGATAAGCAGCCGCGTTGCGGGCCGGGAAACCAGGCAGGGAGCGGCGTCGGCTCCCGAGAAGGCCAAAGGGGCGGCGAGCGTGGTCACGAGGCGAGCAAGCTGCGGCACGGTGGCTCCGAAGGACGAGGGATTCTTACCGGACCCTACGACAATGCGCGGGAGCAGCATTGACAGGCCCTTGACCTGATCACCTGTGCGGACGGGGATACCACGACACCAGGGAGGAGCCGGTTCCTCCATAGTCGCCTGGACACATGCAGGTGTACGCCGACAGCAGGTCACCCTGCATGACGTAGATCATTCGCAGTGGGCGATGTCATGCTCGACGCAGATCCGACGTGAGGCCCGCCGCCGCGAACGGCTGCGCGAACCGTTCCCCGCTACGCCGCACCCCGTCGGCATGCGCCCGCCCCACCATCCCGGCAGCGTGCCCGGACGTCCGCCAGCCGGATGGGTCCACCCCTACCGACCGGCGGGACGCTGCTCCGCGGCATCGAACTCCTGGCGGGCCTGCTCCACCTTGGCCAGGTTGCCTTCTACCCACTCCGACAGCGTGGCGAAGAGCGGCGCCAGACTGCGTCCCAGGTCACTGATTTCGTACTCCACCCGGGGCGGGACCTCCGGGTGGTAGGTACGCACGATCAGACCGTCGCGTTCCAACTGCCGCAGCCGCTGGGTCAGAACCTTCGGCGTGATCGTGGCGATGGTGCGCTGCAACTCCATGAAGCGCTGCCTGCCGTACTCGTTGAGAGTCCACAGGATCGGGGTGGTCCAGCGGCTGAAGACGATGTCGAGGACCGGTGCGATCGGGCAGGCCTGCTCGGGCTGCACGAACGCCGCATGGGCGCGGCGTGCGTCGGCGGTCTCGACCATGGAATACCCCCCGAAAAGTCACGGTCCAACAAGCATCGACTGTACGCGTCTCCTGATCTGCGTCTGCTCGCCACGGGGAGAAGGCTGGGCTTTGCCGGGCGGGGCCCGGACCGATCTACGGAGCTGACCACGCGGGCGGTCCGAGCGCTCTTCCTCGCCACCGCGACCTCGGCCTCCTCGCCCTCCTCTCCGGAAGTGACCAGCCCAGGCCGTCGATCACGACCGATGGTCCGCACCGTTCGGTACTCGAACGCGTGGTAGTGGAGGGCAGGCGGATCCGTCTCGGGTACGCGCACGTCCCGGCGTCATACCGGGAGCGGACCGTTCATCCATTGGGCCTTGAGCCAAGACCGGCCACTTATCTCGCCGCCGCCACGGACCGCGGACCTTCCGCCTGGTCCGCGCCCTTTCCCTCAAGGCCACCGGCGCCCGAGGAACGGCCGGAAGGGCTTCGAACTCGCCACCGCGTGGCGCTTGCTCGCCTGCCGCCTGGACGAGCGCACGCTGGCCGCGACCGCCCAGGCCGGGGCTGAGCCGGACGCCCCGCTCGCCCGCCCCAGTAGCCGCTGCGGATAGTCACTTTCCCCTAGGTACCTACTGTGTCGCGGCTGTTAGCGTCACGGACGTCGCGGCGAGTGACGTTGCTTGGCAACGACGTAACCGCATTCGGCGACCCTGTTCAACAGGCCTCCGTCACCACGGCACCACACGACTCTGGGGGACATCATGATCTTAGTAACGGGCGCGACGGGGAACATCGGCCGGCCGCTCATCTCGATGCTCGCGGCGGCCGGCGAGCAGGTGACGGCCGTCTCCAGGAGCACGCCGAACTTCCAGCTCCCCGGGGGCGTCATCCACAAGCAGGCAGACCTGGACAACGCCGAGAGCCTCCGCCCCGCACTCAAGGGCGCCGAGGCGATGCTCATCCTGTTGGCGGGGCAGCTCAACGCCTTCGGCGAGAGCCCGGAGTTCCTCCTCGACGTGGTGAAGTCCAGCGGCGTGGAGCGTGTCGTCCTGGTGTCCTCGCAAATCGTCGGGACCCGCCCCGACTCCGTCTCGCACGGCCGCCTGCGCCAGTTCGAGGAGACCATCCAGCAGTCCGGTCTCGAGTGGGGCATCCTGCGCCCGGGCGGTTTCGCCTCCAACGCCTTCGCGTGGGCCGAGTCCGTCCGGACGCAACGCACGATCGCGGCGCCCTTCGCCGATGTCGCCCTGCCGGTCATCGATCCCGTCGACATCGCCGCGGCCGCGGACGTCGTCCTGCGTGACGGCAAGCACTCCGGCGGCATCTACGAACTGACCGGTCCGGCGGCCATCACGCCTCGCCAACAGGCCGAGACGATCGGTCAGGCGCTGGGCGAACCGGTCCACTTCGCCGAACTGACGCGCGAGCAGGCTCGGGAGGGCATGCTGCGGTTCATGCCCGAGCCCGTGGTGGAGGGCACGCTCGACATCCTGGGCGCGCCGCTGCCGCGCGAGCAGCAAGTCAGTCCGACCGTCGAGCAGCTGGTCGACCGGCCGGCCCACTCGTTCGGCGAGTGGGTGGCGCGCAACGTCACGGCCTTCAAGTAATCCGATCCGGCCCCTCCAGTCCGAGATAGCCGGGTGTCCGCCAATACCTGCCGACGGGCACACGGCCGATCGGTCGCCTGAGGAGAGGGAGGCATACGGTGTACGAAACGTGCAGGCCCCGGCGCATCGCCGACCACGCAGACTGAGCCATCCACGGCCGAGATGGGCCGGCACTCTGGGCAATTGCGCAACGTGCTGCCAGACATGGAGCAGCTCGTCACCGCCCTCTCCGCACTGAGCGAGATGCTGCGGGAGGCGGCGCCTCAGAGTTTTCACTTCTCCCAGCTGCACAAGTCCGACCTGCATCTTCGCCAGGTGGAACAAGCCTGGCACGTTAAACGCATCAACAGCTCATGTCCGGCGGCTCGTGACAGCTCCGCGGGCCGGCCCCGCGTGAGGTGAGGACCCCGATCGCTGGCCCCGGAAAGCTGTCACCCTGGGGTACGTAGGAAGGACGTCGGTGCCGTGCAAGGCCGATGGGACCCCGCCGACAGGTGTGGGACGTCCACAGCCTCCGGACGGCCTCGCTGGCATGTCTGGACGGAGATGCCGGCCGAGGCCCGGCTGCCGCCGGACGGGCGTCTGGACTGGAGCGTTTCGGGCGAGCTGTCTGCCGCGCGGCGGTCCCGGCCGACGGCGCGGGGCAGCGGCAGAGGGCGGACGGAACTGGAACTCACCGACCCGGGCCGACCCTGGCTCAGCACGGTGGAGAAACGCAGGCGGCGCAAGCCACGAGCATCGGCAGCGCCGGAACAACCGGTCGTAAGGGACAGAGCCACGCTCGGCCCGCGAGCATCCCAGTACCGATGGGCCAGCAGCTGGCGCGTGGTTGTCGTTCAGCTACGGGGCCGCCCGAGCCCACGCACCCCGCTGACGAGTACTCCGACAGCGAAGACCAGGACGAGGATGAAGATGGCGACACCAAGGACGTCCTGCAGCCCGCTGGCCAGGCCGCTGTAGCCCACGTCCACGCCGAAGACCAGAGAGCAGGCGCCAGCGGCACAAGCCGTCAGGCCCAGCCAGCCAGGGATCTGGCGAGTGACGAGAATCGCGGCCCCGAAGAGCGCGAGGGTCAGCCCGAGCAGGATACGGAAGTAGCTTTGGAATCCCCATTCCAGCCAGCGAACGGTTTCGGCGTTGGCGAAGCGGACAGCCTTGTCGCTGCCCGACGCGCTGACCCATGAGTCGACGGCCTGCTTCAGTCCCACGCCGTCCAGCCCCTGCAGGACAGCCCAGATCGCGGCAGTGGCAACAGCTGCTGCCGCCGCGAGCTGCGCAAGCAGCGAAGGCCCGTCGGCCGCGCGCAGGACGCGGTACAGCACCAGCAGGCCGCCCAGCGTCACCAGGACGCCGATGAACTGGCCTAGATGAACAGCGACCCAGGAGCTGCTGTCCGCGTACTTGGTGAAGATGGCCGGGTGGTCGTCTTCCTCGCCTGAGGGATGAAGTGCGGCGGTCAAGATGACGTTGAGAAGGAAGCCCCCCACCATGAGACCGCCGGCGATCGTCAGCCTGCGCAGTGGAGGATCGGCCGTGTCCGCCCCTTCGCCACCCTGCACATCCGGAGTCATGAGCAGTCCCCCATCACCTCGATGCCACCACCGACGTACTTGAGGATCACCAGGAGCGACGGCTGTCTCAGGACACGCGGCTCCGCTTCACCCGAACGCGGGCCGATCTCGACCGATTACAGCAGTGTGGGTTCTGCTGAGCTCAGTGGCTCCCTGGAGCCGGGGGCTGGCTAGACCGGAGCTGGAAGGCGTCGTGAGTGTCCCGCTCGACGAAAGGATCGTGTGCGTCAGACGCGGGCACCGCCCGTGTTCCGTAACAACGGCAGGATCTGCCCGGTCAGGTCATCAGCGCGCCATCAACGGCCAGCGCCCGCCCGGACGGACCCGCCGGTGCACAAGGTCTTCCCCGACGACGAGTCCGAGGCCGATGAGGCGTCGAAGGGCGAGCGACGGTTTGTGGCGCTGGATGGCTGCGGCAAGTCCCGCACGGGAACGCCGGTGCGGACCCGGAACAGGGTCCCGTTTGCCGCCGTCCGATGGTCGCTCCACCACCTGCCCTGGCGGCCGGACTTCGGCAGATCCGGCGCCAGCCGCGTGCACTCGTCGTTCGTCAGACCGCCCCGCCCACGAGCAGAAAAATGAATCAGTCATCAAGTGACAGCGTGATCGGCCGGACAGGCCTGTTTCATCTGGTTGCTGTCAGACGGTGACAACGAGCTTGCCGCGTGTGTGGCCCGTTTCCCAGTGACGGATGGCGTCGGGGGCCTCGCTGAGGGGGTACGTCCGGTCGACGACCGGTGTGATCTGGCCGGCTTCGATGAACTCGGCCAGGGACTGGAGGATGTCCGCCTGGGGCTCCTTCACGAAGGGTGCGCGCAGGTTCTGGCCGACGAACGGGGACAGGGCCAGCGCTCCGAGGGCGCGGTGCAGACCGCCGAGCCATCGCCCTCCGCCTTCTCCTCCGACGATGACGAGGGTCCCCCGGGCGGTAAGCCCGCGCCGCAGGTGGGACAGCGGTCGGTTGCCAGCGGTGTCGAGGATGAGGTCGTAGTGGCGGCCGCCGCCGGCGAAGTCGTCACGCGTGTAGTCGATGACGTGGTCCGCGCCGAGGGAGCGGACCAGTTCGGTCTTGCCGGTGCTGCAGATGCCGGTGACCTCCGCGCCGAAGACCGCTTTGGCCAGCTGTACGGCGTACGTCCCCACGCCGCCGCCCGCGCCGATGACCAAGACCTTCTGCCCCCGCTGTATCCGCCCCTGCTCGCGCAGGCAATGCAGAGCGGTGAAGGCGGAGATGGGGACGGCCGCAGCCTGCTCGAAGGTGGTCCTGGACGGTTTCGCCGCCAACCTGTCCTCCCGGGTGCACGCGTATTCCGCGTACGATCCCTCGCAAGTCCCGAAGACCTCGTCGCCGGGTGCGAAGCGGGTCACGTTCCTGCCGACAGACTCGACACGGCCCGCGACGTCCCATCCGCGTATGCGGAGCTTGGGCTTGCGCAGTCCGAATCCCATGAGGCGTATGGGGTACGGCAGGCCCGTCATGAGGTGCCAGACGCTGGGATCCACCCCGGCTGCCCGCACCCGTATGAGGACCTCATCATCACGGGCCACCGGCTTGTCGATGTCTCTGAGTTCCAGGACATCGGGCGGGCCGTACACGTCCTGGACGATTGCCTTCATGGTGTGTCTCCTTCTTCTTCGTCCACGTACTGGAACACGTTCTCGAGCGGGACCTTGAACACCCGGGCAATCTGGAAGGCCATCTCCAATGAGGGCGAGTAGCGGCCCTTCTCGATGGCGATGACGGTCTGGCGCGTCACGCCGATCCGGTCGGCCAGTTCCGCCTGTGTCATCTCACCGTGCGTGAACCGAAGACTCCGGATGGAGTTGGTGACCCTGGTCGTTCGCCTCACCAAAGCTGAAAGCCCCAGCGGTAGGCGGCGATCTTCGCCGCGCATCCGACGCTCGCCGAGAGGGTGAATCCGGCGTAGAGGACGTTGGCGATCCAGAACTGGTCCACGTCGGCCAGTGCCATCCCCAGGGCCGCGACTCCTCCCAGAACAACGAACGACTGACCGATGTACTCCCCGAACCCGTGGATCTCACGGTCGCGTTGGTCTCTCCTTCCGGCATCCTTCGGCGCGCCGATGGAAACGGCGATGCTGAGCACGATCGATGCCGCGATCGAGATGCCCACGGTCCAAAGCAGCGTCGATGCGTAGGACACCTCGGCCAGAGGAGTGTTGTCAGCGGCTCGAGCCAGGATGACGGCGAGGTAGGCCGCGTACGTTCCGATGGCGAGCACGGCGATGATCCACGCTCGCTTCTCTTCGTGTGTCACCTGCGAAATGTAAAGCAGATCAGACACTGTGTAAAGGTTACTTGACATCACCGCTGCCGCTTCGGTTGTGGGCTGGCGACCCTCCGCGCGCACGGAACCGGCGCCGATTGCTCTGACTCCGCGCCCAACGCTCGAATCGCCTATCCGGCAGCGGAGTCATACGCCGGGCCTACCGACGGGCCGGGAAGCCGGCGTCGTGCGCGCGTGCGTGCAGGCGGCCAGCACTTGGACAGAAACTCAGAACCAGGCAGAGGTGCTGACATACGACGCTAGCGTGGGGCGATGCACACTCCCGCATCCCTGCTGCTGGCCGGCCGGCCTCGCGTCCAGGCACGTCTCTACGACTTCTACGAGGAGCTTCGTAGCGCCGACGAGCTGTTCTGGGATTGCCGTCTGGACGCCTGGGTCGCGACCGGCCACACAGTCGTCAGTAACGCCGCCGGTGATCCACGACTGTCCTCCGTGCGCTATCCCGACATCGACGCCGTTTCCGAGGAACTGCGGCCGCTGGCCCGGGTCCTGAGTCGGCAGATGGTCTACAGCGACGCCCCGGACCATCCCCGGCTGCGTGCCCTGCTCAGCAAGGCCTTCACTCCCCGGGCAGTAGAGAAGCTCCGCGACCGGATTTCTGAGGCTGTCGAGCGGATCATCGCGCAGGCAGCGCCGAACGGTCAGATGGACATCGTCGCAGACCTGGCCCGCCCCTTGCCCCTGACCATCATCTGCGACCTCCTCGATGTACCGGAACAGGACCGGCCGGCTCTGGCTTCCTGGTCCGACCCGGTAGCCGCGGCCATCGGCAGCTCCCGGCTCGACGCCGACCAGAGCCGTGCCGCCTCGCAGAGCATGGCAAGCATGCTCGCCTACCTCCGTGACCTCCTCATGTGCCACGGCATGCCGCCCGCTCCCCACACCCTGCGTGCGCTCCTGAGCGCAAAGGAGCACAGCGCGGACCAGGAATTCGACGAGCTCCTCGCCAACTGCGCGCTGTTGCTGATTGCGGGCCATGAAACCACCACCCACTTCATCGGCAACGCCGCACTGGCCCTGCTCCGCCACCCGCACGCAGCCGACCAGCTACGCCGTCGGCCCGACCTGATGCCCGCCGCCGTCGAGGAACTCCTGCGCTACGACAGCCCGGTCCAGCTCATGCTGCGCCGCGCACGACATGAGCTGGACCTGGCGGGCCGCACCATCGCCGCCGGACAGGTGGTGCTCCTCGTGTGTGGGGCTGCCAACCGGGACCCGGCCGTTTTCCCTGATCCCCACGTTCTGGACTTCCAGCGGCCCGGAGGACGGCACGTCGCCTTCGGGCACGGGCCGCACTTCTGCCTCGGCGCCGCACTGGCCCGATTGGAGGGTGCGATCACCCTGGAAGCACTCCTCACCCGGCTTCCCGATCTACGGCTCGGCGACACAGCGCCGCAGTGGCAACGCAGCCTCAACTTCCGTGGGCTCACCCACCTGAACGTCGCCTTCACTCCTTTCTCCCCCGACCACGTCACCGTCACTCAGGCCACCGCGGCCGACGATGCCTCATGCGGCCGCGGCCTCACCCAGTGACGAATGCCTATGTTGACTCTCACGCCAGTGCGTTCACCACTGCCGCGAAGAGGCGTGGCAGGCGTGCGGCCGTGGGCGTGATGCGTGAAGCCAGCGCGGGCTGCTGTCGGGCTCTCACCAGAGCCTCTGTCAGGAGGCGGTGTCGGCGCGTCGCTCGGCACCAGTCGTTCTCGTAGCGGCTCGGTGTGCCCCGGCGCAAGTTGGCGACGAGGGCCTCCGCGCCGCTGAGGGCCAGGGACACGCCCTCACCGGTCAGTGCGTCGATGTATCCGGCGGCGTCGCCGACGAGGAGGGTCCGCCCGTGGACGCGAGCACGGGCTCTCTGGCGCAGGGGTCCCGCGCCTCGTACCGCGGTGACGGCCGTTTCCGGGGGGAGGCGCGCAGCCAGGTCGGGGAAGTCCTCCAGTTGGGTGGTGAAGGGGGCTCGTCTGGTCGTCAGCAGGGCCACGCCGACGAGTGCGGGGCCGAGCGGGGTGACGTACGCCTCCGCGTGCGCTCCCCAGTGCACCTCGACGTAAGGCGACCAGGGCGGCACGGCGAAGTGCCGGCGCAACCCGTATCGGGGTGTCCCGCGAGTCGTCACCTGCAGACCGAGGGAACGGCGTACGGGTGAGTGCAGGCCGTCTGCGGCGACCAGCCACCGGGCACGCAGGCCTGTCCCGGGCAGGGTCACGCCCGCGGCGTCCTGCAGCACGTGCTCCACCCGCAGGGGCAGCACGGGCACGTGGGCGTCCATGACGGCTCGGTGCAGCGCTCCGTGCAGATCGGTGCGGCGCGCGCCGAGCCCGGGGCCGTGCCGGAAGGCTGCCTCGACCTGGCGGGCTCCCTGCACGTAGCGGATGCCCACGACGGGGTGGCCGGGGACTTTCAGGCCGAGGGCGGTCAGTGCGCGGACTGCGCCGGGCATCAGCCCTTCACCACACGCTTTGTCGACCGGCGCCGGGCGTGGCTCGGCGACGACGGTGTCGAGTCCGGCCCGCGCGGCGTACAGCGCGGTCGCCAGGCCGGCGGGTCCGCCTCCGGCGATCAGGAGGTCATGGCAAGAGGTCACGCGGGCACCGCCTGGGCGAGTACGGCGTTCTCGCAGCGGACGCGGACACCGAGCAGCACCGCGTTGGCGACGGAGAACACCGTCGCCGTCAGCCAGGCGGAGTGCACCAGTGGCAGGGCGGCGATCTCCACGACGACGGCGAGGTAGTTCGGGTGGCGCAGGAAGCGGTAGGGCCCACCGCCTACCAGACGGGCTCCCGGAACGACGATGACCCGGGTGTTCCAGTACGGCCCGAGTGTGGCGATGCACCACCAGCGCAGAGCCTGGGCCAGGACGGCGGCCCCGAGCATGGGCCACCCCAGCGCGGGCAGGAACGGCCGGTCGGCGAGTACGGGTTCGAGCAGACAGCACACGAGCAGACCCGTGTGCAGGACGACCATGACCGGGTAGTGACCACGGCCGCGCTCCACACCGGCGCGGGCGAGGGTCCAGGCCGCGTTGCGCCGCGCCACCACGAGTTCGGCGACGCGTTCGGCGGCGACGGCGAGGACGAGTAGGGAGTACCACGACACGAGGGCTCCTCACCAGCGCAACAGGACGAGCTCGGAGCAGAATCCCGGGCCCATCGCCATGAGCAGTCCCCACGCACCGGGAGCGAGCCGACGGGACTGCATCGTGTTCTGCAGGACGTGCAAGACGGAGACGGAGGACATGTTCCCCACCGTCGCGAGGGACTGCCGCGCGGAGTCCAGAGCACCGTCGGGCAGACCGAGCGTGTCGGTCACGGCGGCGAGGATCCTGGGGCCTCCCGGATGACACACCCAGGTCGCGATGTCCTCGGTGTCCAGGCCGTGTTCGGCCAGGAAACCGTTCACGTGTCGGCCGAAGTGATCCCGCACAAGACCGGGAACAGATGGGTCGATCACGACGCGGAATCCGCTCGCGCCGACGTCCCACCCCAGGAGCTGTTCGGTGCCCGGATACAGGCGGCTGCGTGTGGCGACCACCGAGGGCCCGGTCATGTCCGGCCCCGCACAGCCGCCGTCACTGCGTCCGTCACCACCGCTGCCGCGGCCTCGTGCGACGAGTGCCGCCGCGCCGTCAGCGAACAGGGCACCGGCGACGAGGTTGGCGCGGGAGGCATCGTGCTGCTGGAGCGTCAGCGAGCACAGTTCGACGGTCAGCAGCACCGCGATGTCGTCGGGGTGCCCGCGCAGGTAGTCGTGGACCCGGGCGAGTCCGGCGGCTCCCGCCGCGCAGCCCAGGCCGAACACCGGCAGCCTCTTGACGTCGGACCGCAGTCCCACGCGCCCGGCCAGCCGGGCGTCGAGCGACGGGGCGGCGACACCGGTGATGGAGGCGCACACGAGCAGGTCGACGTCGGCCGGTCGGAGTCCCGCCTCCTGCAGCGCGCCGGTGAGGGCTTCCTCGGCCAGTTCGAGACCCGCCGCCACCCAGGCGTCGTTGCTCTGCCCGAAGTCACCCAGGGCGGCGTACTTTTCGATCGGCAGGGCGAGATGACGCGTGCGCACTCCGGCGGACGCATGCAGACGGCGCAGCACGCTGCGGTCGGCCTCCGCGGGAAGGCACAGATCACCGATCCGCTCGGTGAGGTCGTCCTGGGTGTAGCGGTACGGCGGTAGCGCGGTGCGAACGGCGACGATCGTGGTCGCCGCGGTGGGCGCGGCCGTCCGGTGCGGTGCGGGAGGCGGGACGGGGGCCTCATCGACGATCACGGGGACACGCATGTCGGTCATGCCTTCCTCGTTCCGGACCACCGATTACCTTGCTGACGTGTCTCTCCACCCGTCTGGAGTTCTCTCCCGCACGACACACCGTGTCCCGGTGTTGCTGCGCTCCTGCCATCTCGAGCCTGCGCTCGCCGTGACGGTGTTCGTCACCGCCTTGGCCGTGGCAGCGGGTCGCGGAGCGGCGGGGTCTGCGTCGGTGGCCGCGGCCGTGCTGTCCGGCCAGCTCTCGATCGGCTGGTGCAACGACGCGGCCGACGCGCGACGCGACACGGCCTGCGGGCGCCGCGACAAGCCGACGGCCACCGGCGAGCTGCCGCCCCGTACGGCGGCGGTCGCCGCCGTGACCGCTCTGGCGCTGTGCGTGCCGCTGTCCCTGTTGAGTGGTGCCGCCGCTGGAGCGGTACACCTGGTGGGGGTTGCCGCCGGCTGGTCCTACAACCTGCGGCTGAAGCAGACGGTGCTCTCACCGCTCCCCTACGCCGTGGGCTTCGCCTCGCTGCCGGCCTTCGTGACCCTCGGCCTTCCGTCGCCGACCTGGCCCGCCTGGTGGGCGGTGACAGCCGGGCTGTTGCTGGGTGTGGGGGCCCATCTGGTGAACGTCCTGCCGGACATCGAGGACGACCTGGCGACCGGAGTACGAGGGCTGCCGCAGCGATTGGGCCGGCCGGCCTGCCGGTGGCTGGCGCCTGTCGTGATGCTGGCGGCCCTCGGTGTGGTGCTGGCAGGGCCGCCCGGGCCGGCGGACGCCTCGGACCGGGTCCTGGCAGCCGTGGGCGGAACGGTCGCGGTCACAGGCACGGCTCTGCACTCTGGCATCCATAGCCGGTGGCCGTTCCGGGCGGCGATGGTGGTGGCCGCCATCGCTGTCACCCAACTTCTGCTGCGCGGCTCGGAGCTGGGCTGAGACACGCCCGGGACCGCCCTGGGCCGATCGGCCCGGCAGATCGAGGCACCGGCGAAGACCGGCGGCCCAGGCACCAGGCCGCCAACCGGCACGAGCCGACCATGCTGCCAGTGACCGGCGCGCCCCTGGGCAGGAGGCACGCAGCACGGCCCGCGCATCTCGGGCGCTGCTCATCGACCGCACGTCCACACCCCTTTGCGCCACGTTTCAGGCGTGCTGCGCTCTTCTCTGCCTCAGCTGCCCGTCGCCTGTTCACGGTAAGTCGGCCCGCGGTGACGACGAGCCCGCCCTCCCCGGCCCGCGACCCGCCAAAGGCGCGAGCACGGAGAGATATCAGTCGCTCACAAACTGTAATGTCGCTCGGGTGCGTACGGACCACACTGCGACCCGCCTGGACCGGCTCTTCGCCAGGCTGGACCGTGAGCCGGAGCGGCAGGCACACGTTGATGTGCCGAAGATGAGCCGGCACCGCATCGTGCTGCTCACCGTCACGCTGATCCTCTACCTGGCAATCGTCTGGGCCGTGCTGACCACGTCCCGGCTGGTACGGCTCGACTGGCAGCTGATGTTCTTCCGGCCGTACCAGCAGTGGCCGCAGCTCCACGCCTTCGCCGACCACTACGTGGTGCTCGGCCAGCGTGGCCCCACGGCGGTGCTGGTCGCCGCGTGGCTGGGTTGGCGCTCGTGGCGGCAGCACGTCTTCCGCCCGCTGCTGGCGCTCGCCGTCTCCCTGCTGCTGCTGAACATCACCGTCGGCGCCGCCAAGATCGGCATGGGCCGTCTCGGTCCGCATTACGCGACCGTGATCGGCTCGAACGAGATGGGCTCGGGCGGCGAGATCTTCCCCAGCGGTCACACCGCCAACGCCGTGGTGACCTGGGGCATCTTGGCCTACTTGGCGTCCACTCCGACAGCGCGGCGCTGGCTGTCCGCGCTGTCGGCGGCCATGGCGCTCGGCGTCGGCCTCACCACCGTCTACCTCGGTACTCACTGGCTCAGCGACGTCCTGCTCGGCTGGGCAGCGGGGCTGTTGATCCTGCTGGCGCTGCCCTGGTTCGAGCCACTGATCGCCCGCGCCGAAGCGTGGCTCCTCGACCAGCGCGGCCAGTTGCGGGCTCCGTGGCGCGCCCAGGGCGGCTACGGCGCGCCCGCGCCGGCCGGTCGGGCCATGGTGCTGAGGCGGCGTTCCCCTTCTGCGGCTGAGGGCTTGGCGCGCGACACGATCTCGTCGGCGGCCCACGCGTCCCGAACGCCGGACCAACCGGCTCCGTGTCTGCACTCCCCCCGCTCGGAACGCACACCGGTCACCCCGGTCGGCGCCCACAGGCCACCGCGCGCCGACGGCATGTCGCGCGGGACGACCTCGGCGGCCCGACCTGTGACAGGCGGCTGACCAGCACGCGCACCCTCACGAAACCGTGCGGGCACCCACCGCCCACACCGACGAAGACCCCGGTCCCTGCTCGAGTGGCCAGCCGGCGTGCAGGCGCGGCCGTTTGGACGGACAGCTCCGTACCCCCGGGGAAGAGGTGCCGCAGCAAGCCGTTGGTCTTCTCGTTGGAGCCACGCGGGGGGCTGACTGGGCCCAGCAGTGGACCCGGATGACAGTGCCGACCCCGGAGCAGCGGCAGCGGCCCATCCCCGGTCATCCATCGCTTGAGGTGGTTGGCAGCGTCTGGACCGGCTCCACCGAAACACTGGCGCTGCGGCGCGCGACGGCGGAGCTGCGCCGGGCGCCGCCGGTCGCCGCGCCTCGACGAGCTCCAGCGCAGCTCACGTCAGCCCTTGATGGCCAAGTACTTGCAGATCCGTCCGCGCCTTGCGGACCCCGACCCCCGTCGTCCGTCTGCACTGGGGCGTTGCAACGACCCGCAGAAGGGGGGCTCTTCTCACCCAGACTCCGGGGCCGTTTCCTCACGAGCGCGCATCAGGCCTTGCAGCGTCTGGTCACTGCTGCGACGAGACTGACCGATGACTGTCTTGCTGCTGCTTGTTCGACCACGACGACGTATCGCCAGCCGAGTCCGTGACCTCCGGCTTGCGCCTGGGCAGCGCATCGGATTGGTCCGGGTCGGGCAGCGGGGAGCGGCTCACCCTGATCTTCGACTGGCCGTGAGGCCGCTTCTCCCAGTCGTCCATGAAACGCGCGTACAGACCGTGCCTGCGGGCCAGGCCCAGGAGGGTCTCGGTGCGGTAGTAGAAGTCCTCGCGCAGCACTTGGTGCTCGGTACCTTCGGTGCGGTCGAAGGTGAAGTCGAAGAAGCCGCTGTCCGTCAGAATCCGGCCGACGTGGGCGAGGCACTCCTCGATCACATCCAGCGGCGAGTGGGAGAAGACGCTGTGCGCGTGCACGACGTCGAAGTGATCACTGGGGAGAAAGTCGAGGGTGAGGTCGCCGGTGAGGGTCAGGTGCGGCAGCTTGTCCTGCAGGCCCCGCTCGACGAGCGTCTTCTTGGCGGCGATCAGGATGTCCGGCGAGATGTCGATGCCGTAGTAGTTCCCCGCATCGAGGTAGTCGATGAAGCGCCAGCCCCCGCGCAGATTGCCGCAGCCGATGTCGAGCATCCGGTGAGCGGGGCGCAACCCGTGCTCGATCAGGTAGTCGAACTGCATCTGCCCGAGCGCCAGCCAGCGCTCGTGGGTCTGGCTGCCGACCGCTGCCTCCGGGTTGCGGCGGGTGTCGGAGGCCATCACCGCCCGGTAGTAGCCGACGTGGTCGGGGTGCTTCAGGCGCAGCCAGGTGTCCCGCGCCGCCCGGCGGAGGTACGGGGTGACGCGGCCGGGGTGAGTCAGGGCATAGGCGACCTTGTGGGTGAGGGCGGAGCGGTTGCGCTGCAACTTCTTCGGGGACTTCGCATGGTGGGGCATGCCGGTGACCTCCGTACAAGGGGCGTCCCCGATGCGGGGAGCGACCTCGAAAGATGAAGACGAACGATGAAGACACGTGGGGTGACCGAGCGAGCATTACCAGTGCACCGGCCCGTCTCGGCTGGGCCGCGGGCCAATGTAATGGGCTGCGGCACGCGGCACACACCACCAAGCGCACGACGGCTACCCGGTCGCCTCTGCCTGCCTTTCGGATCACCTCGTGGTTGCGGGTTCCGCCCCCCACGTACGCGGCGTCGGCCGCCGGCCGCAGCCCCCCGCTCGGACATACTTGCGCCAGGGAGGACTGTTCGTACCCGATTGACAAGTATGCCCGGAAAGCAGTCAGCGTCCTTGCCCGTGTTGTCGCCGGGAGCGCCAGTCAAGGAGGAGTCAGTTGACGTTGCGGCGCCGACGGGACGCCCGGACCAGGTGGTCTCGACGCCCCGTGGCTCCTGACCGCACGCAGCACGTCACCCCGCAGACTGGGTGGGGTAAGGCTTCACTCGAGTCATGTTGTCCGTACTGACGCATGCTTCCATTTGCCGGTACGTGGCACAGACCTCAGCGTGCCGCGGTGCTTTTGCAGAGGGCAGCATCGGAGTGCGGACCATGGTCCCTGCAGACGGCGCGGTCCGCTTGAGGTGCCGACTCCCCATACTCAGAGCCTCACCGGTGTCGTTCTTCATATAGATCGAGACCAGAGCCGGATCATGGGAGATTTCCGCCCACAGGGACCGACATTGCAAGCTGTGAAAGAAATTGACCAACCCGGCTTCGGTCTTGACGCTGTTCACGCGCCTTCCGTCGTACAGGCACCCATGCTGTTCAGGATCCTTGCCTCGGCAGCCATCGCTCCCGCACGGACTGGATGCCGCCGCTGACCCAGAAGATGCCTTGACCACCTTGGGTCCTCCAGCAGGCATGGCGATATAGGCAACGCCGGCAATGACCACGATCACGAGCAGAGCCACCGTCCCGACGACCCCGCGCCGGCGCACCGGCCATGCCGGCCATCGCGACCACCACGGCACCTGCTCAGGCGCTCTCTCGCCGTCGCGCGTCGCCGAGGCCACACGCTCGTCGCCCTGTGTCCCGGATGCGGCAGCGATCCGTTCCCTTGCCCGGATCCACGTCCGCATCTCCGCCGGCCCCACCCCACAGGCTCGCAGAAACGCGATCAGCAACTCCGGGCGCGGCGTGGTCCTGCCGCTGAGTACGTCAGCCAGGGTGCTGCGCGCCAACACGTCGCCATGCTCGGCTGCCCGCTCTTCCAACTGGCGGTACGTCAATCCGGTGCACGCCTTCAGCTGCCTCAAGGCAACAGCAAACTCGCCGGCATCACGGGCCTGCTCCGGTCGTAATTCCCCCAAGCTCTCCATACGGTCATGCTGGCCGCGTCGAACACCCACGGACAACCCGGGTTCCGGCCTCTGGCTGCCTCGCCCAGGCGGGATCCGGACAAGCAGCTGACCAGCCCGGACGGATGCGGCAGCCCGAAGCCACGGCCCGCACAGAACCGCCGCCCGATCATGCGGGCGGCGAGCTGTTGGGCGCACACACAAAGTCGAAGCGCCTCGCATCCACCGCGATGAGGGCGACAACCCGATGGACGGCGCGTGCGTGCGGGTCACAGACGGACAGGGTGGGCCAGGGCGAAGGGTGGGTGCCGCCTTGGCCGCAACGGCGAGTGCTCCCGTCCGAAGACGGGAGCACTCGCGTAACGCGATCCACGCCGCTTGCACCCGGCCGGGCGGCCGGCTGCTCCAGCGTCTTATGCGTGGACGTGCCCGCGCCGGTGTCCGCGGCCGTGACCGCGGCCGGTGAACAGCCGGTACAGCGCGAGCAGAATGACGGATCCGACGATGGCCGCGATCCATGTAGACAAATCAAAGAAGCCGTCGATCGAGTCGACTCCGAACATGACCTTGCCGAGGAAGCCTCCGAGCAGACCACCGGCAATACCTATGAGCATGGTGACGATGATTCCGCCCGGGTCCTTGCCCGGCATGAGCGCCTTGGCAATAGCCCCGGCGAGCAGACCGATAACTATCCACGCGATAATGCCCATGGCGAGGTTTCTCCTTGCTGTCGGTTCGCCAGACGTGTTTCCAGAGAACACCTCGTCAAACAGCAGTCAGTGGATTGGCCGGTCGCAGATCAAGTTTCGAGGCCACCGTACGGACAGACTCACGCCGCTGCGCCGCCGGCCGGCGGGCGCCGAACCGGCTGGTGACCCGACATCCCATCCCTGACTCCGACCGCTCGCTCCCCCATCTCGACGAGCCGATCACCACCTGGTCAGCTTCCGGACTGCCCGCGCAGCCCTCGAAGAGACGGTCCACTCCCAACGGCGATCCAACCGATCATGATGGCGATGGTCCGCCAGGGGCGTTGACGGCCACCGACTCGTCCCGCACCCGCGTTGCCCGCACGCCTGTCCCGCGCCCGACGATGCGCATGGCGACGCACGCACCCAGATACAGCGCGGCCACGACCAGCAGCAGCGCCTGGTAGCCCGTCACCAGGGCCAGGTATTCGAGCGCGCCCCCGGTCAGCGCACCGAGCAGGTTCGCGCCGAACGCGGACGTCGGGTCGGGGGCGAGTGCGAGGCGGTCCGAGAAGATGAGGTTGGCGCAGAAGATGGGGGTGAAGGCCAGGGCGATGGCGCAGGCGAGCCGGCCGGCGAACGGCAGCGACAGCACGGCGTGCGCCGGGACGAGCCAGGCCACCGCGAGGGAGCCGAAGAGCATGAGCTGCAGCACCAGCTGGTTGACCCGCCGCAGCCTGCGCCGGACCTCTACCGCCGCGAGGACGGCGAGCAGGACCCCGAAGAAGACGAGGGCGTTGACCAGCCAGGTCGTACCGAAGTAGAGGGCGAAGCCGATCACGTTCTTCGTTTCGAGCAGCATGAACGCCGCGCCCAGCAGGAACATGTCGGTGTACCGGAATGTGCTGCGGATGCGAACCCCGGTCAGCCGCACCGACACCAGCGTCACCAGAAGGATCGCCCCCAGGGCTCCCAGATAGAGCGTGGGAATGTTCCGATGGAGCAGATACGGGAAGGGGTGGTCGTCGCTCGCCGCCGCCGGGACCGCCCCACTGGGCTGCCAGATGTGCTCGCAGGACTGGTCGGCGGGCGTCATCCCGGCGACCAGCACGGCCGCGTGCTTGTTGAACGTCGTCATGCAGGGGGCGTGGCCGTAGATGTCGTCGAGGGTGCCTGCGAAGCGGTCGACCAGCCAGCTCTTGCGGTAGTAGTTGTACATGGCGAACGCGCCGTTCGGCGCCAGGTGATCGCGTGCGGCCTCGAACGCCTGCTGGGTGAACAAGTAGCTCTCCAGCCGCAGATTGCTCGCTCCGGCCACCAGCGTCAACGAGTCCGGCAACGCGAGGATGATGAGGTCGTACTTGGTCTTGGTCCGCTCGAGGAAGGCCCGTCCGTCGTCGATGTGGACGTGCACCCTGGGGTCGTCGTACGGCCTGGCGGGGTGCAACTGTGCGCCGATCTGCTGCAGCCGGGGATCGATCTCCACCGCGTCGACGCGTTCCGCTCCGTGCGCCAGGGCGACGGCCACGTCATTGCCGTTGCCGGCCCCGATGACCAGCACGCGCTTGTGCGGGTTGCGTGGTGTCTGCTCGTACGCCTGACGGTAGGGCGAGTTCTCCCGCAGCAGCACCGGGAGCGGCGCGGTGCTCTGGTGCGGGACGCCGTTGGCGGAGATGTTGTACGTGCGGTTGGTGGTCGGCGACGCTTTGAGCTGGATCTTGTAGTAGGGGGACCAGGAGATGCCGGACGTCGCCGTCTCCAGGAACAGCGCCGCCACCATCGCCGTGAGGGGGATGCCGTACAGGAGGGTGTTGCGCCGTCCGCCGAGGATCAGCAGGGCCACGGCGGCGAGTACGCCCCATACCACCGACGGGGCACGCAGCCAGGACAGCACAGCGAAGGACACCGAGCCGGCGATGCTGCCGAGCAGGTCGTAGCGGTAGGCGTCGAGCGAGGGAAGCTGCCGGAAGAGGTCGGCTGTGATCTTTCCGATGCCCGCCATGATCACCGCGGTCAGCAGGAAGATGGCCGGCAGCGTCACCCACTCGGGCAGGCCGGTGGTCTTCACGGAGGTGAAGTAGATGACCTCACTGCTGCTCTGACGTACCTGCACCGGATACTCGCGTACCAGGATGACGAGCAGTGCGAGCGGGATCGGCGTCCAGCGTTTGAGCCACTGTCCGCGCGCGGCGGGGATCAGGAACCCGATGCCGATGCCGAGGAACGATCCCAGCAGGATGAAGTTCGAAAAATAACTGAGGTGGACGACGTTGGCGCCCGCCCATCTGATCAGCGCCAGCTCGACGAAGAGCATGGTGGTGCTGGCCAGCACCAGCCTCCAGCGCACCGATCTTTCCGTTTGTACGGATTCACCCCGCTTCATGCGGATGTACGGTGCCATCTGCACCACGGTGAAGTCGAGATGCCTTGCCGAGGGGCCACTGGATCGCCCCTCGATCGCTGCCCGCCGGTGTGTACCGGGAACGGCCGGAGAGGGCCTGGCCTGAGCACAGGTGCGCGCCTGCGACGAGCAACCGCAGTACGTTCAGGTCGACGGCACCGTCGAGCGGTGCGATCGGACCGGCTACGGCCGGGCCGACCACTCCGGCGGGTTGGCCCGAGGCCGCAGCGGTGGCCTCCGGCAGTCGCTCAGCTCTGCTTGCCCATCACCTTGCGGACGGCGTCGCGGGCCCGGTCGACCACGGCCGCCACGGGCCCGACAGCGAGGTTCTCCGCCGCGGTCTCCACACCCGGATGCGGGCGGGTGGGCGCCATGGCCTCGGCGGCCCGGACAGCTGTGGCCATCATGCGGAGCTGCTGCGCTGTGGCGTTCTCGCGCAGCCGGGGAAACTCGTGCTGTTCCTCGGAGGCCGCGTGGCGCAGCACTTCCGCGCGCAGCTCCCGGAAGAGGGGCATGAACTCGGGGTCGTCGGTGCTCATGTCATCGAGGCGGCTCAGCTTCTGCTTCGCGGCCCTCTCTTCCTCCAGACGGTCGTCCACCACCTGCTGACCGCCCTCGAAGAGCCGGCGGGCCGAGGGGTGGACCACCTCTTCCTCAGCGGTCTCGTGGACAGCCAGGAGACGGACGAGTCTGCGGAAGGCGTCCGCGCGGTCGCCGGCAGCCGCGTTCTCGACCTGGGCGAAGAGGTCACGGATGTGGTTGTGCTGCTGCATCAGCAGGGTCACGACGTCGTCGCTCTCGCCGGTGTCGTCAAGGTGAGGCATGGCGTCAGTCAAGGGGACCTCCCTGGGTTCCGTTGCGACCGCGTCGAACCGGAACCTCGGCCGAGGCTCCGGCTCCGTCCAGGTTGTGCCAGGTGACCGGCGGTCGCGACCGCGCAGGTCCGATCGGCGGCGTGACGGCGATGCCACGCCGGTCGAGACCGTGCACGACCAAGCCCATCGGGCACCGGAGGTACAGACCGCCGAGAATCGGGCCACCCGCCAGCAACATCGTTGGGCACTTACGGCGGCCTGCGCTGCCGCCATCCGCAGCGGCAATGTCGGCAACGGCTGCGAACGCTGTGGCCGCTTCGCCGAGTCAGGCGTGGTGCGTGGGGGCAGGCCCAGGCCTCAGAACTCCGGGGTTCCCGTCACATCCCGTCCGGTCCGCACCCGGTAGGAGATCCGCAGCCCTACAGGCCCGGAGGCGCGGATGCTTCCCCAAGGGATGGTCTGGCCGGTCTTGAGACCTGTGAAGTTCTGGTCGTCCACCAGATCCAGATTCACGCCGTTGAGGCGCCGGCTGAGGGTGAGGGTGTCGCGGGGTTCCTTGATCTCGACCGTGCACTGCCTGGACACGGCGATGTCGAGCACTTCCAGACCGCTGTTGCCAATGGTGCGGACTTTGTCGCGGACCGCCATGGAGAGTCCTTTCGTCCGGGAAACCGTCGACGGACAAGAGCTGCGACCGAGCCTGCCCGCCGCCTTAAGGCGGCGCCCATCAAGAGGCCCGAACGGGTGACGGCCAGCACGACCGGGGCGTTGCCGACTGTGAGGCCACCTCGGCCTCGTCGGTCATCAGGCTGCAACGCCCTGGACCGGCTGCGCAGCGTCAGAGACGGATGACGCTGAGAGCGATGTCGTCCGGGGCGCCCCGGCGACTTCGAGGCGGGTCAGCAGCGGGTCGGCCAGTCGGTCCGGGCCGAGGGCGCTGTGGGCCAGGGCCGTGGTCAGACGCGCCAGGCCGGCGTCGATGTCCTCGTCGCGGCACTCGATGAGGCCGTCGGTGTGCAACACGAGCGTGTCCCCGGGCGAGACCACGGGCGAGAGGAAAGCACTCATCGAGCTGTTCCTGAGCAATTTCACCCACCTCACAGAGGGCCGCCCGCTACGCACACCGCCGACAAACGACGCGGATACGTGGTGGACGGCACCACGACTCACTGAGGCAGGGCGCTCGTAATTCGGGCCTCGTGGTCGCCCCGCGTGGAAGTCGGGGAACGCCGACCGAAGTGGCACAGAGAATGACAGTGAAACGAAGGGCCGTCAAGACGGGTAAGCGAGCACACCCCCGGCGAAGTCGTACGAGTCTTCTGTGACCCGACATCTGTAAAGAATCGACTTTTCCTGCTACACACGTACGAAAGCTTCGCGAAGAAAGATCCATCGAATGGTGATGCCCTACCGCGAACGTGATGGGATGCGAAGCGGGGAAGCACCTGCCGTCACCTGTCATCCCCCTCGGGATGCCCAGGTGTCGGCGGGTGAGGCCCGGCACCGCCCGTACGTGAACACACCGTGGCCTGCACGGCCGGCACAGAACCGGCTGCCTTTCGCCACGGCGGACCCACAGCCACGCTGCGCGCCGAAGCCGAAGGCGCTGCCGACCACCACTGCATCCAGACCCATCGGAGGCAGACGGTGAGAAAAGGCGTCGGGATCGACCGCAGAGCGTTCCTCAGCGGAGTCGGCGGCGTCGCGGCAGGCGTCGCCACCGCTTCGCTCACCGCGTGCCAGTCCCGCGCCGAACGGAACGCCACCGGGACCAGGAGCACAGAGGTGCTCATCGTCCGTGACATCGGCGGCGCTTATGGCGAGGCGAATCGAAAGGCCCTCTACGACCCGTTCACCAAAGAGACCGGCATCCGGATCGAAGTGGTGAACATGTTGCACGAGCAGATGCTCGCCGAGGTGAAGCGGGGCCGCCCGCCGTGCGACGTCACGGACACCAACATGTCCCTCCTGGCGCTGTTCCAGCAGAAAGGCGTCACCGAGGAGCTCGACTACGAAAGGTTGAGAAACGCCGCGAACACCGGCATCTCCGAGTCCCTGCTCACCTCTCATGGCGTGGGCAAGGCGTACTGGGCCAGTGTCCTGGCCTACCGCGCCGACGCCTTCGGCGGGCGAAAGCCGGAGTCCTGGGCGGACTTCTG
Organism: Streptomyces bullii; assembly: GCF_042657145.1. Taxonomy (NCBI): domain Bacteria; kingdom Bacillati; phylum Actinomycetota; class Actinomycetes; order Kitasatosporales; family Streptomycetaceae; genus Streptomyces; species Streptomyces bullii. The sequence goes on along the minus strand of NZ_JBHSNY010000009.1, from coordinate 215,416 downwards.
GGACGTCGGGGCGTTTCCCGGCCGGCGCGCGCTGCAGAGCTCACTGGACTGGCCGGAGCTGGAGTTCGGCCTGCTGGCCGACGGTGTACCGGTCGACAGGCTGTACCCCCTCGACGTGGACCGTGCCTTCAAGGCCCTCGACGAGATCAGGGGCTTCGTACAGGCATTCTGGGAGAACGGTGCCGCGCCGGCCGAGCTGCTGAACCGTAATGAGGTCGTGGCCTCCAGCGCCTGGCTCGGTCGCCTCCGGCCTCCGACCGGGCACGGCTCCCCGCTCGCGTACACGTGGAGCGGTGCCCGCCGACAGAGCAACGGCTACGGAATCCTCAAAGGCGCCGCGAACACCGACGCCGCCTACCGGTTCATCGACTTCGCCCTGCGGCCCGACGTGCAGGCCCACTTGGCCCGGATCCATCCCAACGGTCCTGTCGTGCCCGCCGCCTACGCGTATCTGTCCGAGACCACCGCCGCTCACTTGCCGAGTACTCCCGGGCACCTGCGGTCCGGATTCGACCTGGACGTGGCCTGGTGGCTCGAGAACAGGGACGCGGTGACCAAGCGCTGGCAGGCGTGGGCACGTGCCTGAGCTCCAGGTGCGCTACATGAAGGGGAACGGCTATGGGCAGAGCAGGTGGCCGGCTCTCGGTCTCTCGATCCGACCCGTACAGCGGTCGGGACGCTCGTTCCGCACGGGCCTCACGACGGCCTGGGGCGCACGACCTGCGTCGGGAGTCCGGAGGCCGGTCACCGGGGCCGCGCGCGTCCTCCTTGCCGAGGGTACGCAGCGTCGCGGGCCAGGTGTTCCTGCTGCAGCTGGGGATCATGGTGCTGTTCGCCGCGGCCGCGGGCGTGGCCCTCGTGCTGCAGGCACGGAACGCCAGCACGCAAGAGGCCCGGCAGCTGGCCGTCGGGGTCGCCCAGACCTTCGCGCACGCCCCGGGAACGCTGCAGGCCATGAAGTCCGGCGACCCCAGCAAGCTGATGCAACCGGGGGCGGAGGAAGCCCGGAAGGAATCCGGAGTCGACTACGTCGTAGCGTTCGATCCGAACGGTTTCCGCTGGACCCACCCCGATCCCGGGCTGATCGGGAAGCACGTCTTCGCGCTGCGCCGGGGCGCTGCGGCCGACCGGCCCTTCACCCACACCTTCGAGGGCAGCCTCGGCCTCTCCGTGGACTCGACGGTCCCCGTCTACGACACCGACGGCAAGACCATCGTCGGCTTCGTGTCGGTCGGCATCACCGTCGACAGCGTGAACGACGTGGTGCAGGGTCAGCTGCCGCACCTGCTCGGCTTCGCCGGCGGCGCGCTGGCGGTCGCGGCCGGTGGGACGGCGCTGGTCTCGCGGCGGCTGCGGCGGCAGACGCACGGCCTGGATCCGTCCGAGATGACGCGGATGTACGAGCACCATGACGCGGTGCTGCACGCGGTGCGGGAAGGGGTGCTGATCCTCGGGGGTGGCGGACGGCTCCTGCTCGCCAACGATGAGGCACGGCGGTTGCTGGACCTGCCCGCGGATGCCGAGGAGCGCCGTGTCACCGACCTGGGCCTGGCCGCGGGCACCGCCCAGCTGCTGGTCTCGGGCCGGGCGGCCACCGACGAGGTGCACCTGGCCGGCGACCGGCTGCTTGCTGGCGGTCAACATGCGGCCGGTCGACCCCGACGGCAGGCCCGCGGGCAGTGTGGTCACGCTACGCGACACGACGGAGCTGCGGGCGCTGGCAGGCCGGGCCGAGGTGGCCCGGGACCGGCTGTGGCTGCTGTACGAGGCGGGTGTGCGGATCGGCACCACGCTGGATGTGGCGCGCACCGCTCAGGAGCTGGCCGAGGTGGCGGTCCCCCGGTTCGCCGACGCCGCCACCGTCGATCTGCTGGTTCCGGTCCTGCGGGGTGAGGAGTCGGCCGGACCCGCGCCGGAGATGCGCCGCGTGGCCGTGCACGGCGTCGAGGGTGCCCGGTGCCTGGATCCCGCGGGGGAGCTGATCCGCTGCGTGCCCAGCTCGCCCGTGGCGGCCGACGCCGATCGGGGCCGCGCCGTCCTGGAGGCGGACCTGACCGCCTCCGACGGCCGACGGGCCGCTCAGGGCCCCGAGCGCGCCCGGCGGGTGCTGGACCACGGTTTCCACTCCCTGGTCACCGTGCCGCTCCAGGCCCGCGGCATGGTGCTGGGCACGGTCGGCTTCTGGCGCTCGACGAGTGATCCCTTCGAGGAGGAGGATTTGGCCTTCGCCGAGGAGCTGGCCGCGCGGGCAGCGGTGGCCATCGACAACGCCCGGCGCTACACCCGCGAGCATGCCCTGGCCGAGACCCTCCAGCGCAGCCTGCTGCCCCGGTCCCTGCCCGACCAGTCAGCCGTGGACGCCGCGCACCGCTACCTGCCCGCGCTGGACGGAGTCGGCGGTGACTGGTTCGACGTCATCCCGCTGCCCGGTGCCCGGGTCGCGCTGGTGGTCGGGGACGTGGTCGGCCACGGCCTCCACGCCGCGGCCACCATGGGGCAGCTGCGCACCGCGGTGCACAACTTCTCCGCCCTGGACCTGCCCCCGGACGAGCTTCTCGGGCACCTCGACGAGCTGGTCACCCGGATCGACAGCGAGGAGAGCGCCGAGCGGGACACCGAGGGCGTCACGGGAGCCACCTGCCTCTACGCGATCTACGACCCGGCCTCCGGGGCGTGCTCGCTGGCCCGGTCCGGGCATCCGGAGCCGGCCCTGGTGCTCCCCGACGGCACCGTGGAGTACGTGCCCGTGCCGGCCTCCCCGCCGCTCGGGCTGGGCGGCGGGGAGCCCTTCGAGACGGCCGAACTCACCTTGCCCGAGGGTTCCCGGCTGGTCCTGTACACCGACGGCCTGATCGAGGACCGGGAACGGGGCATCGACGCCGGGCTCAAGGCACTGCGCGAAGCCCTGTCGCACCCGGGCCGGACCGCGGAGGAGACCTGCCAGGACGTCATGGACGCCCTGCTGCCGGCTCACCCGGGCGACGACATAGCCCTGCTCGTCGCCCGTACCCACCGGCTCGAACCGTCCCAGGTCGCCGAATGGGACGTGCCGGGCGATCCTGCGGTCGTCTCCGCGATCCGTGCGCAGGTCGCCCGCCGGTTGGAGGTCTGGGGGCTGGGGGAGATCGCGTTCACCACCGAGTTGGTGATCAGCGAGTTGGTCACCAACGCCATCCGCTACGGCACCGCCCCGATACGGCTGCGGGTGCTGCACGACCGCAACAGCCTGATCTGTGAGGTCGCCGACGGCAGCAGCACCTCACCGCACCTGCGTCGGGCGGCGACCACCGACGAAGGCGGACGGGGACTGTTCCTGGTCGCCCGCTTCGCCCAGCGGTGGGGCACGCGCTACCTGGACCGCGGCAAGGTGATCTGGGCCGAACAGTCCCTCCACGGCCCGGAGGCCGACGCCGAGGAAGCGACGGCCGACGCCCTGCTCGACCAGTGGGACGACACTGCCTGGTGACCGCCCTCGGTGCCGTACGCACCGGGCCGCTCCCCCCTCACTCCCCTCCTCTGTGCGCCTCTCTGCGCCGTCGCCTCGTGGGGAACGGGCGCATGCGCCACCACTGATGGTGGCGCAGCGCCCCGCTTCACGCAGGGGAGGTGCCCTGCTGACGACCTTCTCCGACACGCCTCACGAGTTGACCATGTCCCGGGTCTGGGCGTAGACGGTCCCGTCGGTGGTGAGGGCGTTGTGGCTCAGGCAGGCCGTCCGGGTGTTCGCCGCACCGGACAACGACACGCTGCTGTCGGGGTTGATGATCGTGTCGCACGGCGACCACCAGGTGGCATAGCGCGGCGGACCGGGCGTCTCGTCTCCGGAGTTGAGGTCGTTCAGGAAGGCCGAGCCGATACGCATCTCGACACAGGAGGTGTCGGTGCAGGTGTCGGCCCAGTCCGTGCCGTGGTTGGGTCCGCCGAGTGACACCCAGGCGTCGATCTTCGACGCGCCTGCGAGGTTCTTGGCGTAGTAGCGGGAGGACAGTCCGCCCATGGAGTGGGTGATGACGTCGACCTTCGAGGCCCCGGTGTCGGCGAGGAGTCCGTCGATCTCGATGGCGAGCTGCTGGGCCGTGGTCGCGTTCGACTGGCGCCAGTCGTAGCTCCATTGCCGGAGGTGGCCGGAAGGCCAGCCGTCGTTCTGGAAGCGGCTCACCATCGTGTTCCAGATGGATCCGCTGGAGTTGTAGCCGTGGACGAAGATGATCGGGTTGCTCGACGGGCGGAAGGCGGAACTCCCGGCGGCGCGGGCGGGCGCCTGCCCGAGGAGCAGGAGGAGAGCGGCGGCTATCGGCGCCAGGGCACGGGTTTTCTTCACGACGACCTCGCGGCGGACGGGGACCGGGGACTGACTGCGAAGCTGCGGGGGGTGGCATGGAGAGAAGGCCATGGCAATCGCGCGTCCGCTCCGGGTTACGGAGGCGACCGCAGCTGACAGCGGAACAGTCCGGGCACGCCGAGCGGACGAGCACCGGTGCCGTACAAGGGTGGCCAGATGTTACCGGCGGGTTCAGGCCAAGAGTCAAGGACCTTGCAGGGCTGAATCCTGCTGTCGGTGTTCAGCTCGCCCAGCCGCCGTTCGGCGCCTCCGGGAGGCACGGTCATCTCCGGCCCTGGGCGGTGCGCGATGACGGCATGGCCGAGTCGGCGCCGATCGCTGCCCGCCCGGCAGGGGCACCGGCAGCCCGCGGCCGACACGCACCGGCCACGTGTGGGCCGAGCAGCCCAGCCCCACGACACTCTTACGCGGTAAGTCATACAAATGCGCGCGGCCCTGCGTCACACGCATGGCATCTCGTCAATGAACGGTCTGGCCGTTCTCGCCAGAGCGACAGCGAAGATCGTCCAGGAGTCGGCTCCCAGGAAGGGTCGTCAGCATGCGAGAAGCCTTCACCGCCCGGCGCTGGATCGTCTCAGCCGTTGGCGTGATCGTCACGGCCCTCGCCCTGGGGAGCGGAGCCGGTCTGCCCGCCGAGGCGGCCCCGGCCGTCGAGAGGACCCCCCTCAACGAGAACTCTCCCTACGGCATTGACAACAGTTACATCGTCACGCTGAAACCCTCCGCCAAGTTCAGAGCGGCCTCGGAGGAAGGCAGTCGGTTCGCGGCCAAGTACGGTGCCACCGTGGAGAGGACCTACAACTCCGCGGTCAACGGCTACGCCGTCCGCGTCAGCGCGGCGGGAGCCAGGAGTTTCGCGGCGGACCCGGCTGTCGCCTTCGTAGAGAAGAACCAGAAGGTCAGCCTCAGCTCGACGCAGGTCAACCCACCTTGGGGCCTGGACCGGATCGACCAGGCCAGACTGCCGCTGAGCAGGACGTACACCTACCCCGACACGGCTGGTGCCGGCGCGACGGTGTACGTCATCGACACCGGCGTACGGATCACCCACCAGGAGATCAGGGGTCGTGCCGAGTACGGGTACGACGTGATCGACCGGGACACCGTCGCCGCCGACGGCAACGGACACGGCACCCATGTCGCCACCACGGTCGCCGGCGTCACGTACGGCGCCGCGAAGGCCACGAGGATCGTGGCGGTACGCGTCCTGGACAACAACGGTTCGGGCACCACCTCGGGCGTCATCGCCGGCGTGGACTGGGTCACTGCGCAGCGCGTCCGCCCCGCCGTCGCCAACATGTCGCTCGGCGGCACCGCCAGTACCGCGCTGGACACCGCGGTGAGGAACTCGATCTCATCCGGCGTCACCTACGCCGTCGCCGCCGGCAACTCGAACACCAACGCCGCCTACTCGTCACCGGCGCGCGTAAGCACCGCCCTGACCGTCGGCGCCAGCACCAGCACCGACTACCGAGCCGCCTACTCCAACTACGGCTCTTCTGTGGACCTGTTCGCCCCCGGATCTTCCATCCCCGCCGGCTGGTACACGAGCGACACGGCCACGGCGATCCTCTCCGGCACCTCCATGGCCACCCCCCATGTCGCGGGAGCCGCGGCCGTCTACCTCACCTCACACCCCACAGCGAGCCCGGCAACCGTGCACAGCGCTCTGGTCAGCGGAGCGACGACGGGGGTGCTGCGCAACATCGGCACCGGCTCACCCAACAGGCTGCTCAGGGTCGTTCCCTAGTCCGGGGTCTGTGTACTCCAGGTGGCCGCAGGCCGGCGGCACACGGCGAACGGCACCTGGCGGGCGCGACCGGTCCGGGAGGTGCGGTGACACTGGAGTGGATCAACCACGACGTCGACGGGTTGCTGGTCCGTGAGGCCCGCGATGCGGCAGTGGCCGATCATGGCCGGGTGCTGCTGATCCACGGTGCCCTGCACGGCTGGTGGGCGTTCGAGCGGTGGATGCCGGTGTTCGCGCGGGCGGGCTGGACCGCGCTGGCGATGTCGCTGCCGAACCACGCGGGGTCCCGTGCCGTCGCCGCCCGTGACTACCTCCGCCTCACTCCCCAGGACTACGCGGACGCTGCGCTGGCGGTGCTGGAGCGCACGGCGCCGCGGGCTGCCGTGCTCGGGCACAGCATGGGCGGTCTGGTCGCGCAGCTCGTGGCGGAGCGTTCCTCGCTGAGCGGGCTGGTGCTGGTCTCCTCCGTAGGTCCCGGCCGACTGGGCCGGATGCGCAGCACCCCGTATCCGACGGACCGTCCGGTCACCGTCAGCCGCGACCATGTGCGCGAACAGTGGTTCCGGCACGTATCCGAAGCGGCTATGGACTCTGTCATGGCACGGCTCAGCCCGGAGTCGCCCACGGTGATCAACGCCTACAGCGACGGGAGTGTCCACGTCGACACGGCTTCCATCCGCTGTCCGGTCCTCGTCGTGGGTCCCGAGGAAGATCGCTCACCCGTGCATGACGCCCGTGACATCGCAGAGCTGTACGGCGTGGCCCCACTGCTCGTACCGGACGTCGGCCACGACATGATGCTGGAGGATGCAGGGCTGCACGTCGCCTCCACCATCGCCGCCTGGCTCGACACCCACGCCAGGTGACACGGCGGCGTGTGCGGCGAGCCGCGCCATGCCAGGCGGAGCGTTTCGCTGCATCACCGCCTCTGAGCACCCCGGAGGAACGGCCTCGCCGTACGAGGCGTCCGAACGAGCCGGGTACGGCCCTCTACAGCGCTCCGGTCCCGGCCAGCACCGCCACCGGGAGCAGCAGCAGCCACTGGGGCAGCCGCAGCAGGGGCCGTGACCAGCCCGCGCGAAGCGTGATGACCAGGAACACAGCCGCGTACGTGAGGAAGTGCGCGGCGATGAAGAGGACGAGCGGTGTGTGCGGAGTGGGGTCGGCGGCGAGGGCGATCAGGGCGGCTCCGCTGAACAGCAGGTCCGCGCTGACGAAGTGCCACACCGCGTGCAGCGTGCGCAGCGGCTCGGCGTCCAAGCCGCTGGCCAGCAGGGGGCGGACCACGTCACGGCCTCCCGCGGTGATGTGGATCAGGGCCGTTGCGGTCGCCAGGACCCCTGCGGCCGACAGCCATCCGTTCATCGGCTCTCGATTCCCTTGGCGGCGATCCGGGCGATGTCTTGGGCCAGTTCGGGGCCGGCGGACTCACCGAGGATGCCCAGCCGGAAGAACACGGTTCCGACGAGCCCGTCGAGCACCAGGTCCACGTCGACGTCCGGGCCGGTCTGCCGTCGTGCGTGGGCCCGGTCGAAGACGACGGTCAGGCGCTGTTTGGCGGGTTCGAGGAAGGCGGACCGGATCCTGGCGCGCAGGTCGGATGCTGCGGCGAAGTCCGCCAGCAGGCCGGGCAGGGCCGCGACGGCGGCCGGCGTACTGAACTCGTCGATCAGCTGCTGGACCAGGACGGTCAGGTCGCCTTCGAGGCTTCCGGTGTCGGGGACGGGTGCGGCGTCGCTCGCGGTGAACACGGCCTCGTAGACGAGCTCCGCCTTGCCGGACCACCTGCGGTAGATGGTGTCCTTGCCCACTCCGGCCCGTGCCGCCACGGCACCGAGGGACATGGCGGCGTACCCCGACTCGGCCACCAGCTCGGTGACGGCGGCGAGGATCGCCGCGTGAGCCCGCTCATCTCGTGGGCGCCCAGGACGAGTTGTCACTGCTTCCATGACTCCTTTTTACCATACGGGTCGTCCCGTATGGTAAGTCGGCGTCGGGCACTTCCTGGACCTCGCGGCACTTCCCTCCGAACCGGCGCGCCCCGCTACCGCTGTCCAGCGGGCATCGTCCGGCCAAACCGCACTCCGGGGCCGGTTCGGCGCGGCCGCGCCTCCAGGTCCAGCCGATGGCGGCAACCAGGAGCCGGGGGCGTCCAGTTGAAACAACGCCTTCTGAGCCATTCCCCGGCAATCATCGGCGCACCAAGGTTCGTTGACATACAGAATGGGCCCCGTCAGGCGCGCTCCGACCCGGCTCTGACACACAGAGGGACGGATGGGGGAGACATCGATGAAGATGCGGCTGGTCTGGGGTGGCGCGGCGGCGGCCCTCGCTGTCATGGCGGCCGCGCGGGCAACGGCCGGCTGGATCGAGCGTCTGCCGGACCCCGTCCCGTACGAACGGCTTCGCCGCGAGCCCGAGGGCGAGGAAGTGTTCCTCTCCCGGCCCGACGGGACGGTGCTGCGCACCATCGTCGCGGGTGACGGGCCACCGGTGGTGCTGGCTCACGGCTACGGTGCCTCGCTCCTGGGGTGGAATCTGGTGCAGGCCACCCTGGTGGCCTGCGGTCACCGTGTCATCGTCTTCGATCAGCGCGGCCACGGAGGGTCGACGTTCGGTGCGGACGGCATCGGCTCCGGCCCCATGGCGCAGGACTACCTGGCGGTCCTGGAGCACTTCGACGTCCGCGACGCAGTGCTCGTCGGGCATTCCATGGGCGGGTTCCTCGCGCTTCGTGCCGTGCTCGACCACCCCGGCGTCGCCCGTCGGCTGCGCGGTCTGGTGCTGTTCGCGACCTGGGCGGGCCGCATCTACGACGGAGCACCGCAGAACCGGCTGCAGATCCCGTTGCTGGAGCGGGGCATCCTCCAGCGGTTGGCACGCACCCGCACGGGCGGAGTCCTCTTCGGCGCTGTTCAGTGCGGCAAGCAGCCCTCTCCCGCCATGATCGGGGCCTTCCGCGAGGTTTTCCTCCAGCAGGCCCACACCCCGCTCGTGCCGATCGTGCGGGCGTTCGCCCGCGAGGACCGCTACCCACGCCTGGCCGAGATCGCGGTCCCCACCGTCGTCATGGTCGGCTCGGCCGATCGCAGCACTCCGCCCCGCCACGCCCGACGCCTGGCCGACGGCATACCGGGGGCGCGGCTGATCACCGTGCCGGACGCCGGGCACATGCTGAACTGGGAGAGCCCCGACGCGCTGGTGCAGGCCGTCCTCTCCCTGCACGAGGCTCGTTGACCCCCTGCCTCGAGGAGGCGCCGGCGCCGCCGGGGCGCCGCTGCGGCGGGCAGTTGGGGGGCTGGTTCTCGACAGAACGCGAACCAGCCCGGCAATGGCCGACAGCACGGTGTGATCCGCCCGCCGATGCCGCTTGGGTAGAGGGGTCGAGCTACCGCGTCGGGCGAGGGGGCCAGGTGTACGACTACATCATCGTGGGTGCGGGGTCGGCGGGGTGTGTGCTCGCGCGCCGGCTCAGTGAGGACGAGAGCACGCGTGTTCTGCTCATCGAGGCGGGCCCCGAGGACGATGCCGCCGAAATCCGGGTTCCGGCAGCGTTCGGCAAGCTGTTCCAGACGAAGTACGACTGGAGTTACCTCACCGAGTGCGAGCCGGGGCTGGACGGCCGCCGCCGCTATCTGCCCCGCGGCCGGACGCTCGGCGGCTGCTCCTCGATGAACGCCATGATCTACATACGCGGCAATCGCCGCGACTACGACGCCTGGGCGGCCGGCGGCGCCGACGGGTGGAGCTGGCAGGATGTCCTGCCGTACTTCCTGCGCGCCGAGAACTTCACCGGCGCCCCGTCGCCGTGGCACTCCACCGGCGGGCCCCTCACGGTCAGCGAGGGCCGGTCCAGGCATCCGTTGATGGACGCCTATGTGACGGCGGCCCAGGAGGCGGGCCACCGCTGCACGAGCGACTTCAACGGGCCCGAGCAAGACGGTGTCGGCTACTACCACCTCACCCAGCGCGACGGGCTGCGCTGCAGCACGGCCGACGCGTACCTGCGGCCGGCCCTGTCCCGGCCGAACCTCGAGGTACTGACCGGCGTCCAGTGCACCCGCGTGCTCCTGAACGGCGACCGGGCGACCGGCGTCGAGGTGGAGCGGGACGGCGCACCGCTGTCCCTGCGCGCGGAACGGGAGGTCGTGCTGTCGGCCGGGGCCTACAACTCGCCGCAGTTGCTCATGCTCTCCGGGATCGGCCCGGGCGGTGAACTGACGGCCCTCGGCATCACGCCCCGCGTGGACCTCCCGGTGGGAGAGAACCTGCAGGACCATCCGCACGTCGGTCTGTCCTACCTCACCGACACCGAGTCGCTGTTCACCGCCGAGACACCGGACAACGTCCGCCTGTTGGAGAGCGAGGGCCGCGGTCCCCTCACCTCGAACCTCGGCGAGGCCGGCGGGTTCCACCGCAGCCGTGAGGGACTGGACGCCCCCGACATCCAGGTGCACGCCACCCCGGTGATGTTCCACGGGGAGGGCATCAGCCCCGTGACCGACCACGCCTTCATGTTCGGCGCGGTCCTCCTCTCCCCCACGAGCCGGGGCAAGGTCTCCCTGCGGTCCGCCCTCCCCAGCGCCAAACCGCGCATTGTGCACAACTACCTGACCACCGAGGAAGACCGTGCCACGATGGTCCGGGCCCTGCGGATGCTGCTCGACATCGCCGAGCAGCCCAGCCTGGTAAAGCACCGCCGTGCGAGTTTCCGCGTACCGCGCTCCACCGACGACGCCGGGCTGCTCGACTACGCCCGACGGGAATTGCACACCCTTTATCACCCGGCGGGCAGTTGCTCCATCGGCCCCGTCGTGGATTCCCGGCTCAGGGTGCACGGCGTGAACGGCCTGCGGGTGGTGGATGCCTCGGTGATGCCCACCGTGGTGCGGGGCAACACCAACGCTCCCACGATCATGATCGCGGAGAAGGCCGCGGACATGATCCGCGGTCTTTGATCTCCGGCAGGCCAAGCGGCCCGTGCCGCCCGGCAGCGGGAGGCGACCGGAGTCATCGACACCGGCGGTCGCCGGGCCCCTGACCGGGCAAGCCCGGGTGGGACGGAGGCCGACAGCTGGCAGGCGGCCCGGCCCGGCTCGCCGCCCGGCGGTTCACGAGGCGTCGCTGCCTGTGAGCATTGCGTGGCGCTTCGGACTTCCGCCGTCGGCCGCCGCCCCGGGCCGCCGGCAGCCGGGGACTCAGCCGTCGCCCCGCGTCGAGGTGAGTCCGAGCACCAGCGTCTCGTGGGCGGCCGGTGCGATGTCCGCCGGCCGGGCTCCGCGTGCCGCGGCAGGGCCCGAACGCCCCGGCGAGCCGGCAGCGGGAGCGTCTGGCCGCGATGGTCGGTTCCGGCCCGTGCGGCGAGCGGAGCCGCCGTGGCCCGCTGGTTCGAGCCGGGTACGGTCCTGGAGACTGGACCACTGCGCGTGGCCCTGCTGGCACTCGCGGCCCACCACGGCGTTCCGCTGCCGGGGGCCCAGGGCGAAGCCGCCCCCCCGCCGGCTCAGTCGACCGGGGAGCCGAACTCCTTGCGGGTGTCGACCGGTTCGCCGAAGAGCTGCCAGCGCTCGCCCTTGAACCGCATCAGCTGCATCGTCTCGATCGGGAAGGCGTCGTCGGGCCCGGTGGAGAGGGTGACCCCGGGCAGCAGCATGTCCACCTTGACGTCCTTCAAGTCGCGCACCGCGTCACGCAGCCCTTCCCGCGTGGGGCACTTCATCGCGTCCAGCGCCTTGTGCAGGCTGGAGGCCACGGCCCAGCCGTAGGCGTTGAACTGGTTGGCGGGGTCGGCGTCGGGCGCGTGCTTGCGCAGGGCCTCCCGGTACGTCTTCATCTCCGCGTCGTCGGCCCACTGCGGGTCGGCGGGGTCCTTGAAGTAGGTCGCCGAGACCAGGCCCTGGACGTTCTCGAAGCCGACGGGCTTGAGCACAGTGGCGGACGCGGACACGGCGTTGACGATGTGCAGCGGGTTCCACTTGGTGTTCTTGGCGTCGGCGGCGAGGGCCTGACTGCCGAACTTGGGCGTGGTGATGTTCAGCAGCACATCGGCCTTGGAGCGGGCGAGGCTGGTCATCTGCGCCGAGACGGAGGGGTCGGTGACCTCGTAGCTCTCCTCGGCGACCACCTTGACGCCGCTGCCGGCGACGGCCTCCTTGAACCCGCCGAGCAGGTCCTTGCCGAAGTCGTCGTTCTGGTAGAGGACGGCGACCTCGGCCTTCGGCTTCTCCTCCTTGAGGAACTTGGCGTACACCCGTGCCTCGGACACGTAGTTGGGCTGCCAGCCGATGGTCCACGGGTGCTTGTCGTCCGTACCCCACAGGGACGCACCGGTGGCGACGAAGGGCTGCGGCACCTTCCGCTTGTTGAGGTAGTCCCACACCGCTGCCGTGGACGGGGTGCCCAGGGTCTGGAAGATTGCGAAGACCTTCTCCTGCTCGACCAGTCTGCGGGCCTCCTCGACCGCCTTGGGCGGCTGGTAGCCGTCGTCGCGGACGACGAACTCCACGGTGCGGCCGTCGATGCCGCCCTTGTCGTTGACGTGTTTGAAGTAGGTGCTCACGCCCGTGCTGATCGTGCCGTACGCGGAGGCAGGTCCCGACAGCGGGTAGATGCCGCCCATCTTGACGGTCTTGTCGGTGATGCCGGTGGTCTGCTGGCCCTGGCACGCGCCGTCGGCGGCGGCGTCCTTGTCGTCCTGCCCGCGCTGGCTGTTGCAGGCGGTGACGGTGAGCAGGGCCGCGGTCACGGCCGCGGCCGCCCGCAGTGCGGTCGTCCTGCGCATGTGCTGCGTCTCGCGCATGGGCTTCGTCTCACGCATGTGGTTCATTCCTTTTCCGTGCGGGGCGGTGCGCCCACGGTTTCGGCGTCGACAGGGGCGGGGTCCGGTTGTGGTGCGGGGGTCGCGGCGGGTTCGGGGTCGGAGAGGGCCGGCCGGCCGGCGGCGGGGGTGGTGCGGGTCAGGCGACGGGCCGCGGCTGCCCGGAGGCGGCCCGCCAGGCCGGCCAGTCCCGTCGGGGCCACGAACATCACCGCGACGATCAGCAGGCCGAACACCACACCGGGCGCCGCGTCGCTGATGTCCTGGGCCACGCTCGGCACGTACATCACGAACGCCGCCCCCAGCAGCGGCCCGTACAGCGAGGCGAGTCCGCCGACCACCAGGCCGGCCAGCAGCGTGATGGACAGGACGAAGCTGAAGGAGTCGGGCGAGACGAAGCCGATCACCCAGGTGTACACACACCCGGAGACACCCGCGAACAGCGCGCTCCAGGCGAAGGCGAGGGTCTTGTGCAGCGACAGCCGCACGCCCATGACCTCCGCCGCGCTCTCGTTGTCCCGCACGGCGAGCAGGGCCCGGCCGACGCGGGAGCGCAGCAGGTTGCGGGCGAGCAGCAGGGCCGCCGCGGTGACGGCGAGGACGACGAAGTACGTCCACTGGTCCTCGGCCAGCCCGCTCCACGCGGGCGGCTGCAGCTTGTCCACGGTCAGGCCCATGGAGCCGCCGGTGACCGGTTCGAGCCGCTTGAGCAGCGGCGGCAGGAACACCGCGAACGCGAGGGTGACCAGGGCCAGGTACAGTCCGCGCAGCCGCAGTGCGGGCACCCCGAACCCTAGCCCCAGCAGGAAGCAGCCGACGGCCGCCACCGGCAGCGTGGCCAGGTGGCCGGTGTCGTACCGGTCGAGCATGACGGCTGCCGTGTAGGCGCCCGCCGCGAAGAACGCGCCGTGCCCGAGCGAGATCTGCCCGCCGAACCCGACCAGCAGGTTCAGTCCGGCCAGCGCCACGGCGTACAGCAGCACCATCGTCAGCTGGAAGACCTGGAAGGGGGCGAAGTAGAACGGCACGCCGACGGCGACGGCTGCCACGAGCAGCGCTGTCAGGGCGGCCCGCAGACGCCGGGCGCGGTCGGTGGCGAGTGCTGTGGTGATCGTGCTCATGCGCGTTCCACCGCCGTCCGCCCGAACAGGCCCTGGGGCCGGACCAGCAGCACCGCCAGGATGATCACCAGGGGTACGCCCACCTTCAGATCGGCTCCGATCACGTCCACGTACGCCCCGGCGAGCGTCTCGGCGACGCCCACGCACAGGCCGCCGACGACCGCGCCGACCGGGCTGTCGAAGCCCCCGAGGGTGGCCGCGGCAAACGCGTAGATCAGCACCCCGCCCATCATGTTGGGCTCCAGGAACAGCACCGGCGCGACGAGTACGCCCGACACCGCGCCGACCGTCGCGGCCAGTCCCCAGCCGAGCATGAGCACGCGGCCCACCCGGATGCCCGACAGCCGGGCGGAGGCGGGGTTGCACGCGACCGCCCGCATCACCAGGCCGAGGGAGGTGTGCTGGAACAGCAGGTACAGCAGGCCCATCACGACGGCGACCACCACGATGATCCCGAGCGTCGACCAGTCCACGCGCACCCCGGCCAGGTCGATCCCTCCGCCGGGGAACGGCTGTGGGAAGTCCTTCACGGTGAACGACCAGATCAGACCGGCCATCGCGTTGACGAAGATGAACAGCCCCACCGTGACGATGACCACCGTCAGTTCGGGCGCACCCTGGACGGGCCGGATGACAAGCCGCTCGATGAGCATGCCGCCGGCGAACGACACCGCCAGGGTGACCGGCAGCGCCAGCCAGAACGGCATCCCGGACGCCACCAGCTGCCACGCCACGTACGTGGACAGCATGGCGAGCTCACCCTGCGCGAAGTTCACGATCCCGGTGAACCGGTGGATCAGCACCAGGGCCAGCGCCAGGCTGGCGTAGACGGCGCCGGAGCCGATCCCTTCCACGACTTGCTGGAGCGGTTCGCTCACGGCGCTCACCCGCCCTCTCCGGAGCGGACGGAGACACCGAGGTACACCTCGGCGACCTGCCCGTCCTCGCGGATCTTCGCGGCCGGTCCGGACAGCACCAGGCGGCCGGCCTCCAGTACGTGCGCCCGGTGCGCGACATCCAGCGCGAGCTGGGCGTTCTGCTCGACGACGACCACGGTGGTGCGTTCCTCCTCATTGACGGCACGGATGATCTCGAACAGCTCGCGCGTGACCATCGGCGCGAGGCCCAGGGACGGTTCGTCCAGCAGCAGCAGCGCGGGCCGCAGCATCAGCGCCCTGCCGATCGCGAGCATCTGCTGCTCGCCGCCGCTGAGGCTGCCCGCGGCCTGGCGGGAGCGCCGGCGCAGCTTGGGGAAGTAGCCGTAGACGCGTTCCAGGTCGGTGGCCACGGCAGCGCGTTCGGCACGGCCCCGGCGCAGGTGGGCGCCGACGCGCAGGTTCTCCTCGACGGTCAGGTCGTTGAAGGTGCCGCGGCCCTCGGGCACGTGCGCGACGCCGAGCCGGGCGGCCTGCTCGGGCGCGCGGCCCAGCAGTTCCGCACCGTTCAGCCGCACCGAGCCGCGGCCGCGGACCATGCCGCACAGCGCCCGCAGCGTGGTGGTCTTGCCCGCGCCGTTGGGTCCGAGGACCGCGCACACCTCGCCGCGCGCGACGGAGAAGTCCAGCCCCTGGAGCACCTGGGCCTGGCCGTATCCGGCGTGCAGGCCGGACACGGTCAGGAAGTCGGGCTGTGCCGTCTCCTGCGTCCCGGTGCGGTCGGTGGTCGGCTCGCTCATGCCGCCACTCCCAGGTACGCCTCGATGACGGCCGGGTCGCGCTGGATGTCCTCCGGCGGGCCCTCGGCGATCTTGCTTCCGAAGTCGAGGCACACCACCTTGTCGCACAGGTCCATCACGAACCCCATGTGGTGTTCCACCACCACGAGCGTGAGGTCGAAGTCCTGGCGCACCTCCCGGACCAGATCCGCGAATTGGCCGACCTCGCCGTGGCTGAGGCCGTTGACGGGTTCGTCGAGGAGCAGCAGCCGGGGGCGTACCGCGAGCGCCCGCGCGAGTTCGACGCGTTTGAGGGTGCCGAACGGCAGCCCGGAGGCGGGATGGCCGGCGACGTCCGCCAGGTCGAGTCGTCGCAGCAGTGCGTCCGCCCGGTCACGCAGTTCCGCCTCCTCCCGCCGGACGCGGGGCAGCCGGAGCGCCGCGGCGAGGTGTCCGGTGCGTCCCCGGCTGTGGGCGCCGACCATGACGTTCTCCCGGACCGTGAGCCGCGGGAAGAGTCCGAGGTTCTGGAAGGTGCGGGCGATGCCGCGCGCGGCCACGGCGTGCGGCGGGAGGGCGAGCAGGTCCTCGCCGTCGAACCGCACCGTCCCCGCCTGGGGGGTGCAGCGCCTGGTGAGGCAGTTGAACAGGGTGGTCTTGCCGGCTCCGTTCGGTCCGATGAGCCCCACGGCGGTGCCCTGCTCGACGGAGAACCCGACACCGTCCAGTGCCGTGATCCCGCCGAAGCGCACGCTGATACCGTCGACCACGAGCATGAGTGACGCCCCTTCCGAGGTGCTGGGGGGTGGGCGAGCGTCACAGTAGGTGGGGGCCTTCCGGGCGCACATTGGGTGCGAGCACCCAACTTCACGGTCACCGCTTTGTGCGCCACGCCCAGTTCAGCCAACCCCTCCCCCACCGGGCCTGTTGACGGGACACCAGCGGGCGGCGACGATCTGCGCCATGCCTCGTGGTCCCGCCTTGGGCACCCCCGCACTCTCCGATCCGCTCGTCCGGGAGCGGCACCGGATCCTGCACGCCGTCCAGGACCGGCTGGAGGACGTGGCCAGGACCGCCGTGGCGGTGATGCGCACGGAGATCCCGTCGTACGCGCTGCAGGACGAGCGGTTCTTCGACGACGTCCGGGACCAGGTGCTCACGCACTACCGGATGCAGTTGGCTGCGCTGGCCGACGACCGGAACATCGCCCCGGAGGACCTGGTGTTCAGCCGCGCGGCAGCCATGCGCAGAGCACGCGCGGGGTTCGCCCTGGAGGACTGGATCAGCGCCTTCCGGGTCGGCCGCCAGGTGCTGTGGGACGCGCTGCTGGACTGCGCGGGCACGTCCGCCGAGGCGCAGCAGGCCGCGCTGTCCCTCGTCACTCCGCTGATGCGGTACGTCGACTACGCCAGCACCCACGCCGCGCAGGCTTATGTCGAGTACCAGCAGCACGTGGTGGCGGACGCGGACCGGGAGCGCCGGGACCTGCTGGACCAGCTCCTGGCGGGCGCGGCACCGACGCGCGGTCCGCTGCTCGCCGCGGCACAGGCGTACGGCATCGGGCCGCACTCGCCGATGATGGCGGTGGTGGCCGTGTGCGTCGGCGACACCCGCACCGGCGACCCGACGTCGGCCGAGCACGGTTACGCGGCCAGCGCGTCCCTCAGCGTCGCCGGGCCGTGGGCCGGCCGCACCCTGGTCGTCGTACGCCACGACGAGGTGGTGGCCGTGCCCGTGGTCCGCACCGGCATGGACGCGGAGGACATCTGCGCCCACTTCGAGGCCGTGCAGGGGCGGCTGGCGCGGGAGGGAACCGGGCTCGCCATGGGGATCAGCACCGTCGCCCAGGGCGCGAGGGAACTGCCGCGCGCCTACGAGGAGGCACGGGCCGCCCTCGACCTGGTGCCGGGCGGAGGCGGGGTGGCGGCGCTGCCGCGCCTGTCGCCGTTCGACTATCTGGCGCTGCGCGCCGACGACCTCGCCCGCCAGCTGGTCGATCCCCGGGTGCGTGCGCTGCTGGCGGAGGACCGTCGGCGTGGCGACACGCTGGCGGCCACCATCCGGGCCTTCGCGGAGGCGGATCTCAACCTGCGGCTGGCCGCCGACCGGCTGCGGGTGCACCACAACACGGCGCACTACCGGTTGCGCAGGATCGAGGAACGCACCGGGCGCAATCCGCGCCGGATCGCCGACCTTCTGGAACTGCTGGTCGCCCTCGCCATCCGCGACGGCGCCGGGGAAGGTGAGGACGGACAGTGAGCGGCATCATGGAGCCGACCGGCACGGAGCCGGCAGGTCAGTGCCCGGACCGGCCGTCGCGTACGGGCACTGACCTGCCGGACGGACAGTCGCGTACGGGCCTGCCGGACGGGCCTGCCGAGCCCTACGGCTCGGTTCGGCACGCCCTGCTGGACGCCGCGCTGGAGGTCTTCACCGCACGCGGTTACGCCGACGCCGGCCTCGCCGAGATCGCGACACGCTCCTGCCTCCCGCTGGGCAGCCTGTTCCAGCACTACGGCGGAAAGCGAGGGCTGTACCTCGCCTTGTGGGAGGAGTTCCGGGAGGAGCAGGAGCGCCGGACCGCGGCCACGCTGGCCGCCGAGCGTGGCGGTGGCGTGGACGATCCCATCGTCCTCTTCGTGGCCGGAGCCAGGGCGTACCTGGAGGGCGCCTGGGACAACCGGCGGCTCGCCCGGCTCTTCGCGGAGGACGACGGCCCGGGCGGCTTCGACACGCTGCGCCGCCAGTGGGACCGCGCGTGGGTACGGCGCAACGCCCGTCTCCTGGAAGTGGACGAGAAGCGACGCGCCGGCCGGGTCCGGGTGAGAGTGCTGACCACCGTCATCGGCGGCGCGGCGCGGGAACTGGGCGACTGCGCCGACGAGGCGGAGGCCCGGCAGATCGTGGACGAGGTGTGCGGCATCCTCACCCACCTGTCGACGCCGCCCCGCTGAGCCGTGGGACGACGACCCACGACGACCTCTCGGCGGGCGCACCACGTCAGCACACAGGATCTTGTCCCTTTATCAGGTGAACTCGCCGGTATTCTTTGAGTCAGCGCCCTTGATCCTTCTACCCTCTCATCGGACACAAGTAGTCCGGACACGGGGGCTTGCCCCGGTTTGGTCTCGATGACCGTCGGGGGTTCTCGTGACGCACGGGCGGGCTGGCTGCCGGGGCGCGGTGCGCGCCGTACTGGTCGGCTGGTCAGGGACACAACATAGGTGGGGCAGGACGCTGGGCCTGGCCTGCCTGTTCGCCACCGCCGTCGTGGCGGGTGCGACGGCTGCTCTGTTCACGCCGGCCGCCGTGGGCGTACCGGCCGCGCACGGCCTGGCCGCGCTGTCCCTTCTCGCACGCGCCAGGAAGGCCGCCGCGCAGCTGCGTCTTCGGTTCGTCCTTCTCGCGGTGTCGGTGGCAGCAGGCGGGCTCCACCATCTGATGATCAGTCAGTTCCCGCCCCCGCCCGAGGAGTCCACCGACGGCCCGTACTCGGTCCTGCAGTTGCTGGCGGGCACCGGAATCGGCCTCTGCCTGGTGCTGGGGGTCGCCGGGCTGGTCGTCGCGGCCGCGCACGGCGGCACCAACCTGATCTCGCTGCGGCGCGTCCTGGACGGATGGATGATCGCCGGTTCCCTGCTCACGCTGGGCTGGGTACTGCTGCTGCACCGTGCCGACCGAGACGGCGACGCGTTCGGTTCGTTGCAGGATCTCGCACGCGTGGTGACGGACATCCTCGTCTTCGGGCTCATGGTGGCCCTCCGCTTCAGCATGAAGCGCACGGAGCGGACAGCGACCACGGTGGGCGCCCTCGCCCTCGTCGTGTTGACGGCGAGCGACATGCTGCGCATCCTCCTGCCCGCCCCCGGCACCTGGTGGGGGATTCCCTGCGCGGCGGCCTGCTCGATCACCGGCCTGCTCCTCGCCGCCGTCGCCCCGTGGCTGCCCGGAGGCGCCAGCGCCATGGACGTCGACCAGCGGACCGTGCCCGTCATCGGAGTCGTCGCCGCCTTCGTCCCGGTGGCCGTCTGCGCTCTCGCCCTGACGGCCCACACCATGGTCGGCGGCGACACCGACATGGTGCTGTTGCTTCTGGCAGGCTCGCTGCTCGTCGCGCTGGGCACCCGGCAGGGCGTCATCCACGCCGACCAACTGCGCATCACCCGCGAGGCCACGCGCCGGGAGGAGCACTACCGCGCCCTCGTCGACGGCACCCGCGACGTGATCACCGTCGTCAGCCTGGACGGCCGGGTGCTGTTCGCCAGCCCGGCTTCCTATGCCGTGTTCGGCTACCGGGCCGAGGACCTCACGGGCAGCACCCTCCCCCTGCACTGCCACCCGGACGACGTGACGTCGCTGATGCAGGCCCTCCACGAGATGCGGCAGGAAGCGGCGTCAGGCCAGCGCGGTCCGGGCCGCAGCGTGTCCTGCCGGGTCCGGCACGCCGACGGGCGTTGGCGCCACGTCGAATCGACGGTCAGCCACCACTCCCAAGGAGTGATCTTCGTCAGCCGCGATGTGACCGACCAGGTCGCCCAACAGGCGCAACTGGAACGCCTCGCCTTCCACGACGCGCTCACCGGACTGCCCAACCGCGCCCTCTTCGCCGACCGCGTCGCGCACGCCCTGCGCAAGCGGACCACCGACACGGCCCCGCCGGCGGTGCTCTTCATCGACCTGGACGGCTTCAAGGCCGTCAACGACTCGGCCGGACACGCGGCCGGCGACGCACTCCTGGTGCACGCCGCACGCCGGCTCCAGGCGTCCGTACGAGCGGAGGACACCGTGGCCCGCCTCGGCGGTGACGAGTTCGCCGCTCTCCTCGAGGGAGAGGCGGGAACGCACCCCCCACGCGCACGGGAGGTCGCCGAACGCCTGCTGTCCGCCCTGACGAAGCCCTACCGGATCGCCGACGAGGACGCGTTCGTCTCGGCCTCCATCGGCATTTCCGTAGCCCGTCCGGGAGTCACGCCGGAGGAACTGCTGCACCAGGCGGACCAGGCGATGTACGAGGCAAAGAGAGCAGGCAAGGGCCGTATCCGCACGCACACTCCGCACCGCGGTGAGACCGGCCAGGGCAGGCCGACCGGGGCACGGCCCACGACCATCCCCCTCCAGGCGTCGGCCGAGCACGAGGCGCAGGGTGCGCCGCCGGACCATCGAGGCGATCGCCACGACCAGCCACCGGCGCAGATCCGGGTGCCTGCCGCCGGCCCGTGCAGTCCGGACGGGGACCACTGACGGACCGCGGTCCCGTGACGGTTCTACCCGCGGCTGCCTGGCCTTCTCGGTCTCGCTGCCGCGTCGTGCTGCTCCGGGACGCCGGCGATCAGACGAGAAACGCGGGCCGCGCCGGCGCTGACGGCGTCCTTGAGCTTCCTGTGCCGCTGTTCGAACAGTTCCACCGGTACGGACGTGGCCAGAGCACCGGCCACCGTGCCGCCTGCATCGAACACGGGAGCAGCCAAACAGGACAGCCCTCCCTGGAACTCTCCCACCTCCACGGCCACGCCGGAGGTACGCACCATTGCCAGATGGTCCTCCAGGACGTCGGGGGTGGTGATGGTGCGCTCGGTGAGCCGGGGCAGTCCCTGCTGCCGCAGATGGTCCCGGCGCCGCTCGGCCGGCAGCCACGACAGCATGACCTTGCCGAAGGCCGTGGCGTGCGGAGCCTGGTGAAAGCCGACGTCCAGTGGCTCCGCCCGCCGCGCCGAGGGCGAGTCCACGACTTCCGCCACGACGATCTCCTCGTCGCGGAACACGGTGAAGTACGCGGCGGCGGCGCACTCGTCGTGAATGCGGTGGAGGACACTCAGCACGCCGGGGGTCACCTCCAGCTGCTGACTCAGGCGCCGGTGCAGGCCGGTGAGCTTGTAACCCAGGCCGTAGCCGCGGGACTGGTGCAGCCTGACCAGGTAGCCCTCGTACACCAGGGTGTTCAGCAGCCGGTACGTCGTCGGAAGGGGGAGGCCCGCGCGCCGGGCGACGGCCTTGGCGGTGATGCCGTCACCGCCGGCCGCGACCGCCTCGAGCACCCTGAGCGCGCGGCGGACCGATCCGAGCAGGTCGGCGGTCCCGGCGGCGAACGTCTCGGTGCCGTGCATCATGTGCCTCCTGCGCGGCGTGGGGAAGCCGGTCGCGTCGCACGGTGAGGGGCCGCCGGGTGGCCGGCTCCGGCTCCAGCTCCAGCTCCAGCTCCAGCGGAACCTACCTTGTGACCGGCCACGGGCGAGCGGTCCCCGGCCGTGCCGGACGGGCCGGTCCGGCCTTCGAGCGCGAGGACTGCCTGGCGTGGGACGGTCATGCGGCGATGGTACGCAACCGGTTCATCGTCACGTACAGCCGACCGGCCAGCAGACCACCGACCAACTGCGCCACGAGATACACGGGCAGCTGGGACCAGTCCACCGGCCCTCCGGCCGGACCGGACACCAGCAGGGGGCCCAGGGTCCGTGCGGGGTTGAGCGCCGCTCCGGTGACCGGGCCGACGGCGACCGCTATGGCGAAGACCGCGAATCCGATGGGCAGCCCGGCAAAGCCGCCCGGGGCCCGCTGGTCGACGACCCCGAAGACGACGAAGACCAGGATGAAGGTGCCCAGCGCCTCCGCGAGGAACGCCTGGGACGCGGAGGTGGGAGGGGCGTACGAGGCGACTCCCAGACCCAGGTGCACCGCGCGGCTGCCGAGCACGGCGACGACGGCGCCGGCACCGGCCACCGCTCCGGCGCATTGGGCCAGGATGTATCCCGTCACCTCACGCCCGGGCATCCGGCCCGTGGCCGCCAGCGCCAGTGTGACGGCCGGATTGATATGACAGCCCGAAACATGGCCTATCGCGAACACCGCAGCCACCACCGCCATGGCGAAGGTGAACGCGATGACACCGAGGTCGGCCATGGTGAAACTGGTCTTCCCGATTTCCTGCAGCATGAGAGTGGCGGGAATCGACCCCACCCCGAGAAAGACAAGGATGGCGGTGCCCAGGAACTCGGCGAGCAACCGCTGGGCATATGTGTTCTCCATGTTCTCTGTCATGGTTTTTCGCCGGAGGTCGCGGCCCCCAACTCCTTTTCACTGTGTGACGGTGGGCGTTTTCCGGCCCGGCGCGCGGAACTCCCGGCCTGCGGGCGCGTGCGGGGGCGTCCCCGGGGCCGCGCCGGGGCAGTGCCCGGCACGGCGCCTCGCGGATGCGATGGGGCGGTTGTCACCGGGCTCCGGGCACGAGGATGGCGCGGCCCTGCAGCCGGCCCTGCTGGAGATCGTCCATGGCGTCGTTCACCGCATCGAGCGGATACGTCGTGGTGTGCAGGCGCACCTTTCCCTGGGCCGCGAGCGTCATCAGGTCGTCGAGGTCGTTGTAGCTGCCGACGAGGTTCCCGATGACGTTGATCTCGTTCGAGATGATGTCGATGGTCGGAACGTGGACGTGCCCTCCGTATCCGACGACGAAATAGGAACCGGCCCTGCGCAGCATGGCGACGCCCTGGGCCTCGGTGCCACGCTCGCCCACGAAGTCGATGACGACATGGGCGCCCTGACCGGCCGTGATCTCCCGCACCGCGGCCACCGGGTCGCCGTCGGCGCGCACGGTGTGGTGGGCGCCCAGGCTCCTGGCGAGCTCCAGGGCCGCTTCGGAGGTGTCCACCACGACGATCTCGGCGGCGGTCATGGCCACCAGGGCCTGAATGCCGATGTGGCCGAGGCCGCCGGCGCCGATGGCGACGACATGGGCGCCGGGGTAGAGCAGCGGTACCGCCTTGCGTACGGCGTGATAGGCGGTCAGGCCCGCGTCGGCCAGCGCCGCCACGCCGGCGGGGAGGAGACCGGGGGCGAGCTTGACGCACGAGCGTGCGCTGGTGAGCATCAGCTCGGCCATGCCGCCGTCGCAGTCGATGCCCGGGAAGGCGCTGTTCGCGCAGTGCACGTCATCGCCCGAGCGGCATGCGCGGCACAGGCCGCACGTCATCAGGGGGTGAATGATCACCGGATCACCGACCGCCACATGGGTCACGCCGGAACCGATTTCCCGCACCCATCCGGCATTCTCATGGCCCAAGGTGTACGGCAGCGACACCTGTGACTTTTCCTGCCACTGCCCCTCGATGACATGGAGGTCGGTTCGGCACAGTCCGGCGCCGCCGATTTCCACGATGACGTCCTGCGCCGAGGTGATCCTGGGCTCCGGAACCTCTTCCACGACGGGCCGCTGATGATACCGGTGCACACGCACTGCCTTCATAAACACTCCTTGTGACGGAATCCCGAATGCGGGGCGAGGAGATCGTCATGTGCCCGTAACCGCACGGTCAACCGGACGGCATGGTGCAAGTTTCCACCTGTCGAGAAAACAGACAGCTGTAATGAGCAACGAGGTTTCACCCCAAAGCAGGCACCGCCAGGATCCGCGCGGACCGCCGACCACCGGTTGACGCCATACGATCTCGTCACTGCCGGTTCCTGATCGCCGCACCCGGGCCGACGACGCGCCGGCCACGAGCCGACCACCGCGTCCGGCCTGCCGGCCCGGCTGCCCCGGCCGGCCCGCGTCCGGACGGGGCGGCGCGGGCGGCCAAGGCACCGGAAGACGACAAGCGTTCCAGGAGAGAGGAAGACCGATGATCTTCATCACCGCCAAGTTTCGCGTCCGGCCCGAACAGGCCGACCAGTGGCCGGACATCACCGCCGACTTCACCGAGGCCACACGCCAGGAGCCCGGCTGCCTGTGGTTCGAGTGGTCGCGCAGCATCGCGGACCCGACGGAGTACGTCCTGGTCGAGGCCTTCCGCGACGACGAGGCAGGGGCTGCCCACGTGCAGTCGGCGCACTTCGAGGCAGCGCAGCAGAAGCTGCCGCCGCATCTCGTCGAGACACCCCGCATCGTGAACGCGAACATTCCACAGGACGACTGGTCGCTGCTGGGCGAGATGGCGGTTCCCGAGCAGGCGTAACAGGTTGCTCGGAACAGGCGTGACAGTTTCTTCTACCCGCCGACGTCCACGGCGGGCCACGCTGCCGGCGTTGCCGCCGGGCCCGAACACCTGCGCCGCAGCGCTCACGGCGCCGACCCGCGCATCGGAGCGCGGCAGGGGAGCGCTCCCTCAGCGCGCGGAGGTGGGGGCGTCCGGCCTGTCGAGGACCGTCTGGACGACGTCGTGGTGGAACCCGCGCACATGCGCTTCCACGAGGTTCCCGGCCGACTCGGCGTCACCGGCCTCGATGGCGTCGTAGATCCTGTGGTGCTCCGCGCGCAGTCTGGCCGCGATCTTCTCCCAGTTCTCGATCTTGTTGAACGCCGTGAGGAGGGTGTGCCGCACCGCGTTGCGCACGGCGACCGTCATGTCCGCCATGAGCCGGTTGCCCCCGGCCTCCGCGATCGCGACGTGGAACGCGGTGTCGTAGTCGTTGAAGGCTTCGCGCGGCAGGCCCACCTCGTCCATGCGCGTCAGCGGCTCACGCATGGGCTCCAGATCGACCTCGGCGACTCGGCCGGCGGCGAGGCGGGCGCTCGCACGCTCCAGGGTGGCCCGGGCCTCGATGACGTCGTCCAGAGGCAGGTTGGCCAGGGCGATGTGCAGCCGGAGCAGCTGGGTGAGGCCCTCGTCCGGCATGGCGGCGATCACGCTGCCCGACGACGGTCCGGTGCCCACGCGAGAGCGCAGCACACCCTGGGCCTCCAGGACGCGCAGCGCCTCACGCACCGCGGCCCGGCTCACCCCGAGCATCTCCACCAGCTCCCGCTCGGGCGGCAGCCGGTCACCGACCCGCAGGTTGCCCGCGAGGATCTGTTCCTCGATCCGGGCGAGGACCAGCTCGAAGGTGCGCGAACGCGGCACCGGCTCCCAGCCCGTCGACTCAGCCACGGACAGCCCCTTCTGCGTACGACCCGGCGATGTGCGGACATCTGATCATAGCTTGGCAGGCCTGCAGATTGGTCCGACCAAGAAAGAACTTCCACTCCGGGCATGGACAAGCCGCTGTGAGGCTGCTTAGCGTGGAAAGTCCAACGCATGGTCTGACCATAGCCACATAGCAAAGGTCTCTCATGTACCAGCCTGATCTCTCCCCTCTCGGCAACAGCCTCGCTCTGTCCTCCCTGGTCGCCGCCCTCCCCCTGCTGACGCTGTTCGTACTCCTCGGTGGCCTGCGGATGAAGGCGCACTGGGCCGGCCTCGGCTCGCTCGCCGTCGCCGTCCTCGTCGCCGTGACCGCCTATGGCATGCCCGCGGACCTCGCCCTGCTGTCGGCGGGCGAGGGAGCTGCCTTCGGGCTGTTCCCGATCATGTGGATCGTCCTCACGGCCATCTGGGTCTACCAGCTGACCGTGGTCAGCGGCCGGTTCGAGGACCTGCGCGGCGCCTTCGGACTGATCAGCGCCGACCCACGGGTGCAAGCCATCATCATCGCGTTCTGCTTCGGCGGCCTGCTGGAGGCGCTGGCGGGATTCGGAGCTCCGGTGGCGATCACCGGCGTCATGCTCATGGGACTGGGTTTCGCCCCGGTACGGGCCGCCCTGACCGTGCTGGTCGCCAACACGGCCCCCGTCGCGTTCGGCGCGATCGCCATCCCGATCATCACCGCGGGGAACCTCACGAAGATCCCGTACACCGACATCGGCGCCTACGTGGGCCGGCAGACTCCCCTGATCGCCCTCTTCGTACCCCTGATGCTCGTCGCGCTGGTCGACGGCCGCCGGGGGCTGCGCCAGACCTGGCCGGTCGCCCTGGTGTGCGGCGCGGTGTTCGGCTTCGCGCAGTTCGTCAGCGCCAACTACCTGTCGGTGGAGCTCACCGACATCGTCGCGTCCCTCGCCGGACTCGCCTCCGTCGTCCTCTTCCTGCGGGTGTGGCAGCCCCGGGGCGGCGAGCAGGCCCTCGCTGACCTGCGAGAGCCGACGGAAGGCGGGACGGCCGGAGCACCGGGAGACGACGGCCCGACCGACGCCGCCTCGCCGGGGCTGCGGTCCCACGGCACGCCCGGCAACGAGGACCGGCACGCCGCCACGCGTACCCGTCCGGCACCGGGGGGCAACCGACCGCGCATGGCGGGCTCCCGGATCCTGATGGCCTTCCTGCCCTACCTGGTCGTCATCGCCGTGTTCTCGCTCGCCAAGCTGTGGTCGCCCGCCAAGGAGTTCCTCGCCGCAACCGACATGAAGATCAGCTGGCCGGGGCTGGACGGGCAGGTCCTGACCGCGGCCGGGAAGGTCTCGACCACCACCGTGTACACCTTCCCCTGGCTTTCCTCTCCCGGAACCCTGCTGCTGCTCTCGGGCCTCGTGGTCGCCGCCGTCTACCGAGTGTCCCCCGCATCGGCGGCACGGGAGTTCGTGGCCACCGTGGTGAAGCTGCGCTGGGCCCTGCTGACCGTGGCCGCCGTCCTCGCCCTCGCCTACGTGATGAACCTGTCCGGACAGACCATCACCATCGGCACGTGGATCGCCGGAGCCGGCGCGGCCTTCGCGTTCCTCTCCCCCGTCCTCGGCTGGCTGGGCACCGCCGTCACCGGATCCGACACCTCCGCCAACGCGCTGTTCGCGACCCTGCAGCAGGCCGCCGCGCACGAGGCGGATCTCGACCCCACCCTGCTCGTCGCGGCCAACACCTCCGGCGGTGTCGTCGGGAAGATGATCAGCCCGCAGAACCTCACCATCGCCGCCACCGCCGTCGGCCTGGCCGGCCAGGAATCCGTGCTCTTCCGGGCGGCGATCAAGTGGAGCCTGCTGCTCCTGCTGGCCCTGTGCCTGCTGGTGTTCCTGCAGTCCAACGCCCTCGCCTGGATGCTGCCCTAGCAGCCGCACCCCGTCCGAACACCGGAGGAACCCATGCGGATCGCGCTCTTCATCACCTGCCTGACCGACACCCTGTTCCCGACGACCGGCCGGGCGGTGGTGACGCTGCTGGAGCGGCTCGGCTGCGAAGTCGACTTCCCGAGGGAACAGACCTGCTGCGGGCAGATGCACTTCAACACCGGCTACCGGCGCGCGTGTGTCCCCCTCGTACGACGCTTCAGCGAGGTGTTCGCCGACTGCGACGCCGTCGTCACCCCGTCCGGCTCCTGTGCCGCGATGGTTCGCGAGCACCACGGACGGGTGGCCGAAGCGGCGGGCGATGCCCGGCTGTCCGCGGCGGTCCGGCACGCCCCGCACGTGTACGAGCTGTCGGAGTTCCTCGTCGACGTGCTCGGCGTCACCGATGTCGGCGCGTACTTCCCGCACCGGGTCACCTACCACCCGACGTGCCACTCGCTGCGCATGCTGGGCGTCGGCGACCGGCCGCTGGCCCTGCTGCGTGCGGTACGAGGCATGCAACTGGTCGAACTGCCCGCGGCCGGCCAGTGCTGCGGCTTCGGCGGCACCTTCGCGCTGAAGAACGCCGACACCTCGGTGGCCATGGCCGCGGACAAGGTGCGGCATGTCCTGGACACCGGCGCGGAGGTGCTGTGCGCCGGCGACAACTCCTGCCTGATGCACATCGGCGGCATGCTGTCCCGGCTGCGCGCCGGTGTCCGCACCCTGCACCTCGCCGAGATCCTCGCGTCCACCGAGGGCTCCCCGACACCGGTCGGCATCCACCTGCCGGCCGCCGCCGCGCCCCCTCCCGTCTCCCGGGACCGCACCGCGGACCGGCCCGGCATCGAAAGGACGAGGACCCCGTGAAGGACACGACGTTCCTGGGCATGCCGGCGTTCCCGGACGCCGCGCGCAGCGCCCTGGCCGACACCCAATTGCGACGCAACCTCGCGCACGCCACCGGCACCATCCGTGCCCGGCGGGCCTCCGCCGTGGCCGAGCTGGACGACTGGGAGCGGCTGCGGGAGGCGGGCCGCGCCGTCAAGGAGCGCACCCTGCGCCATCTCGACCGTCACTTGGTGCAGTTGGAGGAGAAGGTGACGGCGGCGGGCGGGCAGGTGCACTGGGCGCGTGACGCCGAGGAGGCGAACCGCATCGTCGTGGACCTCGTACGGGCCACCGGCGAGCGGGAGGTCGTCAAGGTCAAGTCGATGGTCACCCAGGAGATCGGGCTGAACGACGCACTGGCCGACGCCGGTATCGCCGCGTTCGAGACGGATCTGGCCGAGCTGATCGTGCAGCTCGGCGAGGACCGCCCCTCGCACATCCTGGTGCCCGCCATTCACCGCAACCGGGCGGAGATAAGGGAGATCTTCCTGCGGTCGATGGGGGCGTACGGCACTCCCGCGCCCGCCGACCTCGACGACGACCCCCGACGGCTGGCGGAGGCGGCCCGGCGGCACCTTCGGGAGAAGTTCCTGCGCGCGAAGGTGGCCGTCTCGGGCGTCAACTTCCTGGTGGCCGAGACCGGAACGGCGGTCGTGGTCGAGTCGGAGGGCAACGGGCGGATGTGCCTGACGCTGCCCGAGACGCTCATCTCGGTCGCCGGGATCGAAAAGGTCGTTCCGGCATGGCGGGACCTGGAGGTCTTCCTCCAGCTGCTGCCCCGCTCCTCCACCGGGGAGCGGATGAACCCGTACACCTCCACCTGGACCGGCACGCGGGCCGCCGACGGACCCCGCGCCTTCCATCTGGTCCTCCTCGACGGCGGACGGACCGAGACACTCGCCGACCCGGTCGGCCGGCAAGCGCTGCACTGCATCCGCTGTTCCGCCTGTCTGAACGTCTGCCCCGTCTACGAACGGGTCGGCGGCCACGCCTACGGCTCGGTCTATCCCGGCCCGATCGGTGCCGTCCTCAGCCCCCAGTTGCGGGGGACCGCCTCGGAGGTGGACCGCTCCCTGCCCTACGCCTCCTCGCTGTGCGGAGCGTGCTACGAGGCCTGCCCCGTGAAGATCGACATTCCGGAGCTGCTGGTCCATCTGCGCGCCCGGGTCGTCGACAGCGAGCGCGGACGGCTCGTCCCCGCTCCCGAACGCCTGGGGATGGCGGTCGCACGGTGGGTGCTTGCCGCCCCGTCGCGGCTCGCCGCCGCCCAGCGCGCCGGTGCCCTGGCCGCGCGGCTGGTGACGCGCCGGGACCGCCTGGGCCGGCTGCCCGGCCCGCTGTCCCGCTGGACCGACGCCCGCGACGCCCCGGTGCCGGCCAACGAGAGCTTCCGCGCCTGGTGGAGGAGGACCCACCGATGACCGTACGTCGGGAACAGGCGCGGCCGGACGCGCGGAGCGAGGTACTGCTCCGGATCAGGCACGCGCTGCGGGACGTGCCCGGGGACGAGCGCGCCGAGGACATCCCGGTCCCTCGGGACTACTCTCACGGCGGGATGCCACCGCCGGGGTCGCCGAGGACCGTGGATCTTCTGGCCGAACGGCTGGCGGACTACGGGGCGTCGGTGCGGCTGGTTTCCGAGGAGGAGGTGGCCGCCCTGGTCGCTCGATCCGTCGGCGGCCGTGGCTCCGTGGTGGTGCCGGAGGGTTTCCCGCCCGCCTGGCGGTCGGCGCTCCACTGCGAGCGGGTCCTGACGGACGTCCCCCTCCTGCCCGTCGCCGAACTCGACCGGGTCGGCGCGGTGGTGACGACCGTGGCCGTCGCCATCGCCGCCACCGGAACGCTCGTGCTGGACGGAGGGCCGGGACAGGGCCGCCGTGCGCTGACCCTCGTACCCGACGTCCACGTGTGCGTGGTACGGGCCGACCAGGTGGTGGCCTCGGTACCGGAGGCTCTGGCCCGCCTGGATCCGGCGCGGCCGCTGACGTTCGTTTCCGGGCCGTCGGCCACCAGCGACATCGAACTCGACCGAGTGGAAGGGGTGCACGGGCCCCGGAGGCTGGACGCGCTCATCGTGTCCGACACCTCCTTGAGCCCCGACCCCGGAAACTCCGCGCTGCAAGCAGGGAGTTGACCGATCATGCCGGCCCTCCGGCAAGGACCGAACCAGCGCGGGGGCCCGAGTGCGCGGGACGCCTTGTCCCACCCCCGGGACGCCACGGCGTACGCCTGCTGCACGCTGCCCGCCGAGACGCAGGCGGCCGCACGCGCCAGGGCGTTCACCCGGGCCCGGCTGGCCCAGTGGGAGATGAGCGGCGCGGTGGAGGAGACGGCGGGCCTGGTCGTCTCCGAGCTCGTCACCAACGCCGTCCGGCACAGCGGCTCCCCCCAGGCCACCCTGCGGTTGGCCCGCTGCCCGTCACACCTGTGGATCGAGGTCCGCGACACCGGCGTGTGGCGAGCACCGGCCGACCCCGAGTACGACGACGCCGCCGAGGGCGGCCGGGGCCTGTGGCTGGTGGAGGTACTGGCCGAGCGCTACGGGGTCCACCGCGCACCTGACGGTACGTGCGTCTGGGCCCTGATAGGCCGCACCTCGCAGCCCGGCCTGTGAACCGGACCGGCCTGTCTATCCGCGCTCAGAACTGGGCGTGGCAGGGCCGCCTGACGTCGTGTCGGCGCTCGTGTAGAGGATGTCGCGGGCCTGCTCCGCCGCGCGGGTGAGGCTCTCGGTGACGAAGTCGACGAAGCGGGCGATGCCCTCGAGGCGGATGGCGGCCGGGGTGTCGGGGCCGAGGATGCGGACGCCCTGCCGTGCGGTCTCGGCGAGCTGGGCGCTGGACCGGGCGGCGGCGATCATCGACTGGTAGAAGACGTCGCTGTCGACGACGTAGCGCTCGCGGCGGCGTTCGTCGCGTTCCCTGCTGATGAGGCCCTGGCTTTCGAGGAACGTGACCGCCTTGGAGACGGACGCCCGGCTCACCTGGAGACGCTGGACGAGTTCGGACGCGGTGAGACTGCCCGCGTCGGTGGTGTAGAGGCAGGTCAGCACCCGGGCCGTCATCTTGGGCAGGCCCTGTTGCATGAGGAGGGTGGTGAACGCCTCCTCGTACTCGCGCACGGCCTCGGTGTCGCGCCCGTGGCCCTGCGCGGGCGTCCCCGGCCCCTGGGGCTGGGCCTGCCTGCGGCGGCGGGCGCGGCGTTCGCTGGCGCGGTGGGCCAGGTCGGCTCGGTAGGCGGTGGGGCCGCCGTTGCGCATCACCTCACGTGTGATCGTCGAGGTGGGGCGGTCGAGACGTCTGGCGATCTCCGCGTAGGCGAGGCCGTCGGCCAGCCCCAGCGCGATCTGCTGGCGTTCCTGCTGGGTGAGCCTGCCTCCCGGCATCACCGTTCTCCCTTCCCGCCACTTGAGGCTTCACCATAGCGTTCACTCCCACTCCATTGCAACGAAAGCAGCCCCTTCATTGCGTTACGTTCAGACCCATTGCAACGATTTCTCTGCCTTCACCTGCGCTGATAACCACTGTATGCAACGACTGTATTGAAGCGTTCCTGAATGCAACGTAGCGTTTCCGCCATCAGAAACGATCCGCAGACAGGAGAAGCAATCATGCACCGGTTCGACACCCCCGCCCCGGTCTCCGCCCTCCTGGACGTCCCCGCGGGGCGCGTCCGGTTCATCGCCGCCGAGCGGGCCGACACCACGGTCGAGGTCCTGCCCGCGGACGCCTCCCGGTGCCGCGACGTGAAGGCGGCGGAGCAGACCACGGTCGAGTACGGCGGCGGCGTCCTGCGGATCGAGGCGCCGGCCGAGAAGAACCGGATCCTCGGTCCTTCCGGAGCCGTCGAGGTCACCGTTCAACTGCCCGTCGGCTCCCGCGTCGAGGCGAAGGCGGTCGCCGCCGAGTTCCGCGGCGTCGGACGGCTCGGGGACGTCGCCTTCGGAGACGGCTACCGGGCGGTCAAGCTCGACGAGGCCGCGAGCGCCCGCCTCACCGTCCTCGACGGCGACGTCTCGGTCGGCCGACTGAGCGGCCCCGCGGAGATCAGCACCCAGAGGGGCGACATCCAGATCACCGAGGCCGTGCGCGGCACGGTCACCTTGCGCGCCGAGCAGGGCGACATCTCGGTCGGCGCCGCCCACGGAGTCTCCGCCTCCCTGGACGCCAGCACCGGCTACGGCCGGATCCACAACGCGCTCAGGAACACCGACGGCGGCGCCGCCGGCCTGAACATCCGCGCGACCACCTCCCACGGCGACATCACCGCCCGCGGCCTGTAAGGAGCACCCCTCATGACCAAGTTGGCCATCGCGGCGAACGGACTGCGCAAGTCCCACGGCGACAAGGTCGTCCTCGACGGTGTCGACCTGGCCGTCCCCGCAGGAACGATCTTCTCCCTGCTCGGCCCGAACGGTGCCGGCAAGACCACTGCCGTGAAGATCCTCTCCACCCTGATCGGTGCCGATGACGGCGTGATCCACGTCGGCGGCCACGACCTGGCCGCCGATCCCCAGGCGGTGCGCGCCGCGATCGGTGTCACCGGGCAGTTCTCCGCCGTAGACGGCCTGATCACCGGCGAGGAGAACATGCTCCTGATGGCGGACCTGCACCACCTCTCCCGCAGTGAGGGGCGGCGCACCGCCGCCGAACTGCTGGAGCGCTTCGACCTTGTGGAGGCGGCGAAGAAGCCCGCCTCCACCTACTCCGGCGGCATGAAGCGCCGCCTGGACATCGCCATGACCCTGGTCGGCAACCCGCGGATCATCTTCCTCGACGAGCCGACCACCGGCCTCGACCCGCGTTCCCGGCACACCATGTGGCAGATCATCCGCGACCTGGTCACGGGCGGCGTCACCGTCTTCCTCACCACGCAGTACCTGGAGGAGGCCGACGAGCTCGCCGACCGTATCGCGGTGCTCGACGACGGCAGGATCGCCGCCGAGGGCAGCGCCGAGGAGCTCAAGCGGCTCATCCCCGGCGGACACGTCCGGCTCCGCTTCACCGACCCGGCCGCCTACAACAGCGCCGCCTCCGCGCTGCGCGAGGCCTCCCGGGACGACGAATCCCTCGCCCTGCAGATCCCCAGCGGAGGCAGCCAGCGCGAGCTGCGCTCCCTCCTCGACCTGCTGGACTCGGCCGGCATCGAGGCGGACGAGCTGACCGTGCACACCCCCGACCTCGACGACGTGTTCTTCGCCCTGACCGGCGGCTCCGCCCCGCCGAACCAGCCCAAGGAGGCTGTCCGATGAGCTCCCTCTCCCTCGCCGTACGCGACTCGGCCACGATGCTGCGCCGCAACCTCCTGCACGCGCGGCGCTACCCGTCCCTCACCCTGAACCTGCTGCTGACCCCGATCATGCTGCTGTTGCTCTTCGTCTACGTCTTCGGCGACACGATGAGCTCGGGCATCAGCGGCGGCGGTCCCGACCGCTCCGCCTACATCGCGTATGTCGTCCCGGGCTTACTGCTGATGACCATCGGCAGCACCGTGGTCGGGACCGCGGTGTCCGTCTCCAACGACATGAGCGAGGGCATCATCGCCCGCTTCCGCACGATGGCGATCCACCGCCCGTCGGTGCTCGTCGGGCATGTCGTCGGCAGCGTGCTCCAGTCGGTCCTGAGCGTGGTCCTGGTGGGCGCCGTGGCCTTGGCCATCGGCTTCCGGTCCACGGACGCGACCGCGTCGGAGTGGCTGGCGGCGTTCGGGCTGCTCGTGCTCTTCGCCCTGGCGCTCACCTGGATCGCGGTCGGCATGGGTCTGGTCAGCCCGAACGCCGAGGCCGCCAGCAACAACGCGATGCCGCTGATCCTGCTGCCGCTGCTCTCCAGCGCCTTCACCCCGGTCGACTCCATGCCCGGTTGGTTCCAGCCGATCGCCGAGTACCAGCCGTTCACGCCCGCCATCGAGACCCTGCGGGGCCTGCTGCTGGGCAGCGAGATCGGGCACAACGGGTGGCTGGCCGTCGTCTGGTGCCTGGGGCTCGCGGTGCTCGGCTGCTTCTGGTCGACCTCGAACTTCAACCGCGACCCGAAGTAGCCGCCATGACGGGGCGGGCGGCCTTCCTCCCGCACCTCGTCCGCCCCGGGGCGGCGTACTCCGACACCACGTCGCTGTACGCCGCCCCGTCGGGGTCCTCGGCCGTCCGCCGGGCCCGCTTTCGTTGCCGTTCGTCTGCCGTCGAGATCCGTCTTTCGTCGAGGTTCGTCGGCTCAAGTCGCCTCCGGCGGGCATGGTGCGGGCCGGCTCACAGGGCGGGATCGCCGAACTGTTCGAGGAGAGCGTCGACCGGTGCATGGGCCGTGCCGGCGGACGGGCCGTCGCTCAGGGTCTGTTCCGCCCAGATGACCTTGCCGCGGGCGGTGTAGCGCGTGCCCCAGCGCTGCGCGAACTGCGCCACGAGGAACAGGCCCCGCCCGCCTTCGTCCGTGGTCGTCGCCCGCCGCAAACGCGGTGATGTGCTGCTGCCGTCCGACACCTCGCAGATCAGACAGCGCCCGTACAGCATCCGCACCCGCACCGGCGGCAGCCCGTAGCGGATCGCGTTCGTGGCCAACTCGCTGAGGATCAGTTCCGTGGTGAATCCGATCTCCTCCAGCCCCCAAGTCCGCAACGTCTCCCTGCACTTGGCCCGCACGGAGGGCACCATCGCCGGGTCCGACGGCACGGTCCACTCGGCCACGCGCGAGGGCGGGAACCTCCGGGTCCGCGCCACCAGCAGCGCGATGTCGTCGACGGGGTGTGCCGGCCCCAGCGCTTCGATCACCGCCTGGCACGCCTCCTCCGGAGTGCGCCTCCCGGCCTCGTGCAGTGTCCGGCGCAGCCGGTCCAGGCCGACGTCGATGTCACGGGCTCGCTGTTCCACCAGGCCGTCGGTGTACAGCACCAGTTGAGAGCCTTCACTCAGGTGCAGATCGGCGGTTTCGAAGGGGTAGCAGCCGAGGCCCAGGGGGGCCGACGCCGGTACATGGGGACAGGTGACGGTACCGTCCGGGCGCACCAGCACCGGCTCGGGGTGCCCCGCGCGGGCCATCGTGCAGTTTCCCGTCACCGGGTCGTAGATCGCGTACAGGCATGTCGCTCCGGTCACCCCCTCCCCTTCGTGGCCTTCGCCGTCGTCCTCGGTCCTCTCCTCGTTGTCCATGCGGACGACGAAGTCGTCCAGGTTGGCGAGCACCTCGTCCACGGGGAGGTCCAGCGTGGAGAAGTTGTGCACCGCGGTGCGCAGCCGGCCCATGGTCGCCGCGGCGTGCAGTCCATGGCCGACGACGTCGCCCATCGCCAGCGCCACGCGCCCGCCCGGCAGGGGAATGACGTCGAACCAGTCCCCGCCCACGCCCGCCTCCGCGGGGAGATACCGCCAGGCCACCTCCAGTGCGTCCTGCTGCGGCTGCCCGCGCGGCAGCAGACTGCGTTGCAGTGTGACCGCCATCGCGTGCTCCCGGGCGAACCTCCGGGCGTTGTCGATGGCCACCGCGGCGCGCGCGGCCAGTTCCTCGGCGAAGGACAGGTCCTCCGGTTCGAACGCCGGGGAGGGCGTCGACCGGTAGAAGTTCGCCACGCCCAGCGGTACGTTCCGTGCCCGCAGCGGCATGGTCACCAGCGAATGCAACCCCAGCTCCAGGGCCCTGCGGGCACGGTCCGGGTCCTGCTCCTGCCAGCCGTGCGCCTGCCGCAGGTCCGCCTCCAGCAGGCCCCTGCCCTGCTGCAGCGCCTTCATCTGCGGCGTATCCGGCGAGAAGGTGATCACTTCACCCAGCGGATACATCGGCATCAGCTGCGGATGGCCGCTGATCGCCGCACGCCGCAGATGCCGCCATCCCTCCGCCGTGGGCTCCCGTCCCCGCAGCACCGCGTCCAGCAGATCGACCGTGACGATGTCGGCGAACCGCGGTGCCGCCACCTCGGCCAGTTCCTGGGCCGTACGCCTGACGTCGAGCGTCGTTCCCATCCGCGCCCCGGCCTCGTACAGCAGCGTCAGCCGCTCGCGTGCCACCTCCGCGCGCCCGGAGACGGCCGCCAACTCGGTGGTGTCCCGCAGTGTCACCACGCTGCCGCCCCGGTCGCCGCCCGGGAACGTCGGCCGCTTGTTCACGGCCAGCAACCGGTCCTCGGCGAGATACACCTCGTCGGTGACCGCCTCCGGGGACATCAGCAGGTCAGTCATCTGCTCCGACAGTGCCAGCTCCCGCACGGGGCGCCCCGGTGCGTCGGCCGGCAGCCCGAGCAGCCGCTTCGCCTCGTCGTTGGCCAGCAGCAGCCGCCCGTCGCCGGCGGTGATCAGCACGCCTTCCCGCACCGCGTGCAGGACCGCGTCGTGGTGCTCGTACAGCCGCGCGAGCTCCTGCGGGGCGAGGCCGTGCGTGTGCCGTAGCAGCCGCCGGGACACCAGTGTCGTCCCCGTGGCCGCCAGGGCCAGTCCGGCCGCACCGGTTCCGAGGATGATCGGCAGCTGCGGTACCCACAGCCTTCCCACGTTCTCGACCGTGATCCCGGCGGAGACCAGACCGACGACGGTGCCGCGCGCGTCGGTCACCGGGACCACCGCCTGCACTGCCGTCCCCTCGCCCGCGGGCACGGGCGGCCCGCCTGCCTGCTCGATGACGGTGCGCCCCTCCAACGCCGGTTGGATGGTGCCGACGAACTTTTTCCCGATCTCCTGCGGGTAGGGGTACGTGAGGCGAATGCCCCTGGTGTCCGTGACCACCACGAAGTCCACGCCGGTCTTCTTGCGCGCCTCCTCGGCGCGCGGCTGCAGCACCGCGGTCGGGTCGCGGCTGCGCAGCGCCTCGACCATGCCGGGGGAACTCGCGAACGACTGGGCGGCGACGAGCGAGTCCCGGCGCCCCTGCTGGACAGCGTCGTGCGCCGCTTGGAGCATGACGCTCACCATCCCGGCCACGACCAGCAGGACCACGATCAGGATCTGGACGAGGAACACCTGCCCCGCCGCGCTGCGCGGATCCAGCAGAGAGCCGCGACGACCGCGTGCGCCTCTGGTGGGCGGGGCACGAGAAGGCGACCGGGGTTGTGTCCGGAATCTCCCGGAAGATACCCTCATGTACCCTTCATAGCACCGATGTGCGAACCATGACCGACTGAGCTGGAGTCGCCTCCGGGCGACGCTCAGCCCTGGTCGGCTGAGTGCGGGGCCTCGGGGTCCCGTGCGCGTCACGGCATCATCTGGCGCGAGCGTGGTCTGGACACCGCGAAGACGTGTGTCGCACAAGACATGCCAGAGTGGAGAGGACGCGCCGCGTGATCAGCGGCCGGTCAGACAGGAGAGGGCCACCTGTCATGTCAACAGATTCCCGTCGCCGCGGCCCGGCCGCTGCCCCTCCCGCCTCCACGGACCGGCGGAACGAGGAGTACGAGGACCTGTTCGAACAGGCGCCGGTGATCTTCGCCGCGCTGCGGGGACCGCACCATCTGCTGGAAGCGGCGAACTCGGCGTTCTTCGAGGCCGTGGGACGTGACCGGGCCCGGCTGGGCGAACCCGTCGGAGAGCTGGTTCCCGAACTGGCCGTACAGGGTGTGCTCGACCGGCTCGACGCGGTCCACCGCACCGGTGTCGCCTACCGGGCCCGAGGCGGGCGGCTGCTGCTCGGCCTGCCGG
Source organism: Streptomyces bullii (assembly GCF_042657145.1). Taxonomy (NCBI): domain Bacteria; kingdom Bacillati; phylum Actinomycetota; class Actinomycetes; order Kitasatosporales; family Streptomycetaceae; genus Streptomyces; species Streptomyces bullii. The sequence goes on along the minus strand of NZ_JBHSNY010000009.1, from coordinate 177,440 downwards.
GCCGGCAGCGCGAGGGGTACTTCGACGTCACCTACGAGCCCCGCCATGACGAGATCGGCCGGATCGACGGGGTCGTGGTGATAGCGGTCGAGACCACCGCCCACCACCACGCGCACCTGCTGGCCGCCGAGCAGCGGGCGCTCCTGGAGCAGATCGCGCGCGACGCCCCGCTCGCGGAGATCCTGAGCGGCATGGCCAGGGCGATCGAGGAGCTGTCCCCGGACATGATCGTCTCGGTGCTGCTCACCGATCCCGACGGACGGCATCTGCGGCACGGCACCGCCCCGAGCCTGCCGGACTTCTACAACGAGGCGATCGACGGGGCTCCCATCGGCGAGGGCGTCGGTTCGTGCGGCACGTCCGCGTCCCGGCGTGAACGGGTGATCGTCGTCGACATCGCCACCGATCCGCTGTGGGAGGACTACCGCGACGTGGCGCTACGGGCCGGGGTGGCGGCGTGCTGGTCGACGCCGATCCAGGACACGGAGGGACGGCTGCTGGGCACGTTCGCGATGTACCACCGCACGCCGAAGGCACCCGAGGACAAGGACCTGGCGCTCAGCGCCGCGTTCACCCGCATAGCCGCGCTGGCCATCGAACGCCACCGCGCCGTGGAGGCGAGCCAGGCCGCCCAGGAGCGCGAGAAGGCAGCCCATCAGGATCTGGCCTTCGTCCTGGAGGCCAGCACCGCCATCACCCGTGAGACGCACTACTCCGACGCCCTGCAGCGCATGGCCCGGCTGACCGTGCCGGCCCTGGCACCGCTGTGCGCCGTCCACGTGACCGAGCGTGGCCGCACCCAGCGCATCGCGGTGGCCGCCGCCACCCGGGACGGGAAAGAGCTGCTCGATTCCCCGGCACTGTGCGAGGAGGTGGACCGGACCGTCGCCTGCGTGCTGGCCTCGGGCGCCACCGAGACCGTCTCCGCGGGCAGCTTCTCCGCACACCCGGGCATCAGGGGCTACGTGTGCGTGCCGCTGACCACCCGGGGCCGCACCTTCGGTGTGCTGACCCTGCTGGCCACCGACCTGCCGCTGGACAGCCGTACGATCGCCCTGGCCGAGGAACTCGCCCGCCGGGCCGCCACCATCGCCGACAACGCCCACCAGTTCACCGACCGTGCCCGGCTCGCGCGCGATCTCCAGGCGGGTCTGCTGCCTCCCGAACTGCCCAGGATTCCCGGCGCCACCTTGGCGGCCTGTTACCATCCGGCCGGTGAGGGACTCGACGTCGGCGGTGACTTCTACGATGTCTTCCCGCTGCCCGAGCACCGCTGGGCGCTCATGATCGGCGATGTGTGCGGACGCGGTGCGCTCGCCGCGACGACGACCGGCATGGTCCGCCACACCGCACGCGTCGCCGCCCGCCTCCTGGACGACCCGGCGGCGGTGGTCACCGCCATCAACGACGCGCTGACGGAGAACGCCACCGATGAGGATCAGTTCGTCTCGCTCACCTATGGCGAGCTGCGGCACACCGCCTCCCATCTCAGGCTCGACCTGATCCGCGCAGGGCACGTACCGCCACTGGTGCGGCGCGCCGACGGCACCGTCGAGGAACTCGCCCCGCCGGGCGTGCTGTTGGGCATCAGCCGCGAACCTGACTTCAGCCCGTGCGGCATCGACCTGTACCCCGGCGACAGCCTGGTCCTGGTCACCGACGGCGTCACCGAGGCACGCTCGGCCGACGGCGAGTTCTTCGGCGAGGAACGCCTGACCGAGGCGCTCCTCGCGGCCGGGACCGCGCAGGCCACCGCCGCGAACCTCATCGAGGCCGTGACCGCGGCGGTCACCGCGTTCGCGGGCAACGCCACCCTGGACGACCAGGCGGCGATGGTCCTGACCGCCGGCTGACGGTCACGGCACGGCTCGGCCACGCCTCCGAGGCCCGGGCCGCCTCGCCTCCGTGCGCTTGTTCCGTGGGGCTGGTCGCGACGCTGGCTCGCCTCGACGCCGGGCTGACCGGCAGACCACGCGCCCGCACGCAGTTCCCGCCCTTTCGCAGCATTCCGCCCCGCTGGACGACGTCCAGCGGGGCGGTGTTCCCGACCGTCGGGCCTTCCGGCCCTGCGTGAACCGATGCGCCGGGCTTCTTCGAACCGGTCTCGCCCGGCCACCGTCAAGGCGGCCGGGCGGGGTCTCGCGGAGTTTCATCCGGCGGCGGTTCGACCTCAGCCGCCGCTCTTCCGCCGGAACGACCGCTGGCTCGCGGCCGGGCCGTGCTCGCCGCGGACCTTCGAGGCGTCGGTGTTCGCAGTGACGGCCGCGGCCTCCGCCTGCTTGCCTCGCTTACGCGCCAGCGCCTCCCGGAACTTGCTCTTCAGGTCGTACTGGCCGTCATCGTCAGGCGCCAGGGCACGGCTCCCGGCGTCAGCCGGCTCCGAACCTTCTTGTGATGGAGTTTCTGCGGTCATGGTGACCTCCTGGTTCGGGCAATGGAGTCACAGCTTGTCATGCCGGGCACCGCACGGCCGCCCACCTCCCGCATCGCCGGTCACCGGCGGCCCATGGCGGCGTATGACCGGCACGTGTTCTGATCGGCGAAAGGAGAGCTGCCGATCAGATCGAACCACACCATGCCAGCGGGGCAACGGCGCGACGCATCACAGGTCAGGCGGCCAGGCAGTCGTGATCCCCTGTCGCGCGCCCGCATGCCCTCTTAAGCCGCACAGCGCGCCATTCACTGGGTGACATCCCATAGGCCGCCGGGCGACCCGGCTGAAGTGGGCGTGGCCGGCGAAGCCGAAGCAGTTGGCGACGGCGGCGACCACGAGGCCGTCGGCGTCGGGCGCGCACGCCTCAAGGCGGCGGTGCTGGAGCCAGCGGCTGACCGTGGTGCCCTGCGCCTCAAAGAGCCGGTGTACCTGGCGCGCAGACAGGTGGTGCGCGGCGGCGATGGTCCGCGGGGACAGGTCCGGGTGTCCGAGATGACGGTCGATGAACGCCTTGGATCCGCAGCCGCAGCGCGGTGTGGCGGCGTCGGGGTCATGGGTCTGCGCCGCGCCGAGGTCCAGCCGTTCGGCGGCCAGGGTGCTCAAAGGTCCACGTTCCAGAGCCCGGATCTGCGACTTCCCGTCGACGCAGAACGCCAAAACGCGCTCGGGCGGGCCCAGTACGGGTCCGTCGACAGCTTGAACGTCTCCGAGCGGTGGTGCTGCTGGCCTACGGCCCGCCCCGCGACACGGTCGACTGCGACAGGCCCATCTCCTTTGCCATCGCCCGCGTCGTACCAGTGCGCGGCGCTCTTCGGTGTGCTCTCCAGCGTTCTTGTGACCACGGCGGCGATCTGTTCGTCGGTGAACCGTCCTGGGCCCACCGGAACGCGGCATGTCACCCAGGCCGGTGATCCGATGCTCCACAAACCCGGGCCCGCCAACGGCCCACCGCATGCGGGGTGGACCCGAGCTGCGCGGCCACGTCCTTGTTAGACGCCCCGCTGGCGCAAGGCGGGATGATCCGGTACCGCAAAGCCCACGCCTGCGGGGTGGAACGGCGCCGCACCCAACCCTCAAGCCCGCGCCTCGTCCGACAGCATCCACTCGGCCTTCGGGCCGCCCAGTACGCATTATCCCGCAACTGACGGGGCATGGCTCTCCGTGGACTACATCACGCCCGACGAGGTGATCCCGTGCGTCAACCGCCGACGGCCGCCGCGATCAAACTGGTCCTCTGCCTTCTTCAGCGCCGCTTGGCACTCGGTGGTCGCACCCGTCATGGCGCGGCCTTCGGTTACGTGAAAAAGCGAAAGCCCAGTGAGTGACGGACTGGCCGGCCTGGTGACCTCGGCCGCCTGTTGCGCCAATCTGACGACCGGCGTCGGGTTCTTCTCTCCGGTCACCGCTAGGCAGCCATCGCCTACTGCTCGACCGTGATCGCCCGTTGCAAGATCATACATGCGTAAGTGGAATCCCATGTCACCTTCCGTGCGACGAGTTGACCCACTCAGCCTCCGAGGCGCTGCGAACGGGTGAGCTGCACCCGACCGACACAGGGCCGGACGCCTGCGTGCGCCACCTCGAAGGAGGTAAAAACCTGTATCCACCTGGCGAAAGGTTCTATTCGATCATGGCTGACATGCGGCGGGGGCGGTGTTACAGTCACCCAGCCTTTCGGTCTCCAGTTCGAGGGGGGCCTCGAAGACCGGAAGGACAAGGAGAGTTTTCCTTTGACGGGAAGACGTTTGCGCAACGCCTGTGTCGTCGCGGGAGCTGCCGCCGCACTCACGATCGCGACGGCTACGGGAGCTTGGGCCAACTGGAGCAAGTCTCCATTCAGCCTTGTTCAGGGCACCACTTCCCAGCAGTGGGTCGATGAGGAGTACAACGAGTTCCACTTCACTGGCTGTGATCAGGCAGGAACTTCGAACAGCGTCGATGTGGCGCTGTGGCAGCAGATAGACTGGGGCAGTGACGTAAAGCACGACACGTCGACGCTCACCAATTGCTTTAAAGGGCCTGGATACACCAGCACGGCCACCGAGTCCAACTTGCCTTATGACAGCTACTACCTCGAGGTCACCAAGCTCGGTTCGGGGTGCGGGGCTTGCACGGGTGCCGCTGACAAAGTCAGCGTAGACACGACCCTGGCTGACTGATCCTGCCGGGCCGCCGCACAGCGTGCGGCGGCCCGGGTTTGTTCTCCATACGAGGGTTCATGCGCTTCTCCTCCGCTCTTCGCACGCATCCAGCCGTGCTGGCCTTTCCCGTGATCGGCCTCTTCTTCGCCTTCGTCTTCGTCACGAGCACCCGGAACATCGATCGGCTGATTGCCGTGCCGTGGCCCGCACAGGTCGCGTCGTACGCCGTGCACGCGCCGGTCCCGATGGCCGCTGCGGCTGCGGCGGGCCTGGCCGCGGTCGAAGCGACGCGGCTGCGCGCCCTCGGCACCTGGGAGGTGGGGGCCGCGCGCTCCACCTGGCGCATCGCGGTCCAGCCCATCGTCATCACGGTGCTCTGCCTGACGATCCTCACCGCCGGTATCACGGCCGGCGGCCTGTGGGTGGTTGGGGTCCTTCCCGATCTGTACGTGCTGCACCTGATGGCCATCGTCATCGTCCTGCTCACGGCGCACGCTGTGATCGGGTTCGTCATAGGGCGCCGATTCCACGCGCTGTACGCCGCACCGCTCGTAGCCGTGACCGTGTTCATCGGGATCAGCTTCCCGTTGGGGACGGACAGCTACTGGGCGCACCATGTCACGGGATCCATCGCCTGGTTGGGATTCGGAGAAGCGTACTCCCCGGCCATGACGGCAGCCGCCGTTCTGCCCACGCTCGGTCTGGCTCTTGCCTGTGTTGTCCTGGCGGCGCCCCGGCGCATCGGCGTCAGCTCTGTCGCCGCGGCCCTTGTGATCGCGGTCAGTGGCCTCTTGGGCGCATACGGCATCACCAAGGACTGGCGCTCGATCGCTCCTGCCGCCAAGGGTCTCGCCACCGTCACCTGTGAGGGAAGCACGCCTGAAGTCTGCCTGCCGTCGGCCGGCTCCGAGCACATCGGGGAGATACAGGCCGAACTCGCCCGAATGACAAGCAGATTGCAGGCCCGGGGCATCATCGCGAAGAGCCCTGACCGCATCACCGATCTGAGCGTGGCCGATGTGCACCAGATCGACACCAGGGGGGAACACTGGGTCCTCGACCTCGTGCCCGGGAACGCGGACGAGGTCCTCCGGGAGAACATCGCCCTTTCCGTCGTCGGAATGCCCTGCGCGCGACCGGACTGGAACGCTCTGCACTACAACACGCTCTGGGCCGCCCGGACGGCAGGGGTGGAGAGCGAGTACCTGGCCTGGCTGTCCCGTGAGACCCAGCAGTTCCGGCAAGGGCAGAGCCGGGAACAGCTCCTCTCCGAGATGGCGACCGTGGACAAGCTCTCCTCCCAGGAGCAGAAGGCCTGGTACGCCGAGCGGCTCCGTCACGCCTGTAGGGCAGGTCGCTGACCATGATGTGGTGGCTGCGCCAGCGGGGAGCCCTGGGCCTCTTGCCCGGAGCCCTGGTGGCCTTCGTCCTCAGCGTCGTGCTCACCCTGGACGTGGTCCTCGTCTTCCCCACGTTCCTGGGTGCTTACGCGGTGCCGACAGAGCTGAGCAACTTCCTCTGCCTCATCCCCTCCGTCGCTCTGGTCGTCTGTCTTGAACGGCGACTGCCCTCCATGGAACGGTCGGCCGTCCGCAGGCTCGACGCACGGGACATCACGCTGGTTTCCGGCTTCGCCGTGATCGTGTCCGCGGTGGCCATGGCGATGTCTCCGCTCGGTCCGGAGGCTATGTGGACAGCGGCGCGCAACAACCTGCTCTTCTGCGGACTCGCCCTGGGGGCCTGGCCACTGCTCGGACACCGGGCGACCCTGCTCCCGGTCTTCTGGATGATTCACTCCATGTTCCTCGGAGGCCGGAGCATCAACGATCCCTATCCATGGGTGATCGTCACGGAGGAAGCCCATGTCACACATGCTGCCGCAGGCGCTGCCGCCGTCTTTCTGGCCGGGGTTCTCTCCCTCATCTGTTTCGCACCAAGGATCGACCGATGACTCTGCTGCTCGACCGTGTGACCTTCAGCTACCACCGATGGCTGCGTCCTGTCCTGTCCCGCTTCACCTATGAGGTCCCCGGGGAAGGCCTGACGATCCTGCTGGGACCCAACGGGGCGGGCAAGTCCACCACGATGGCGCTGCTCGCCGGAACGGTCGCACCGAGGGCGGGCAGGGTCCTGTTCAGCGGCACGGATCTCACCTCCGCCAGCCGTGGATACCGCCGACACGTGGCGTGGCTGCCTCAACGGGTGCCCTCTTCCCGGCAGTTGACCGCTCGCGAGTATGTGGCGTACGTCGCCTGGCTGAAGGGTGAGAGCCGCTCCCGCGCCTGGGAGCGTGCCGGGGCGGCCCTCGACCAGGTCGGCCTCACCGAACAGGCCGGCCGGAAGACGGCGAGGCTCTCCGGGGGACAGCTCCGCCGTGTCGGCATCGCCTGCGCCCTCGCCCATGACGCGCGCGTCATCCTGCTGGACGAGCCGACGGCCGGACTCGACCCGCACCAGCGCACTGTCTTCCGTGACGTGCTGCGGGAGGTCGCGGCGAAGACCCCGGTCCTGATGTCGACGCACGACATCGCCGACCTTGCCGACGAAGCCGACACCGTCACCCTCATGGACGGCGGCCGGATTCTCCACCACGGCGGGACGCGGAGCTTCCTGGACCACGCACGCCCCGACGCCGCACCGGCGCGCCGGGCCGAGTCGGCGTACGCCGTCCTCATGCGACTGGACGGCTCACAGTGACTTCATGACACCCCTGCGCCCCGGCCCCGGTCACGCGGGAGGCTCACCTGACGCGCTCGCCCGCGAACACACGCAGACCGTCTGCGGCATGAACCTCCACCCGCTCCGCGGCGTTCTCGAACGGCTCAAAGAAGGCATTCTCCAGGCACGCTGGCACCCAGTCCCGGCCACTGCTGTGTCCGCCTGGAACCCGCTCCCTCCCGCCGGCGCCCGCGAGTTCCGGACGTACCGGTCGTCGTCCACGCACCGGTCGCCGTCCGGCCGCCCTGTCCCCCTCAGAGGAGGAGTACGTCGTGAACTTCGGCGTATCGATCACCGACCACACCTCGCGGAGCGCTGACATGCCCGCTCCGCCCGGCGCCGGCGTTCCCCGGCCGCAGACACCGGCACCCTCGGTCAGCCCTCTGCGTGTCGTGCACGATCCCGGCGGCATCGACCTGGCCGAAGCCGAACGCGCGGCCGCGCGGTTCCTTGACGCGCTCGGCATCGACACCGGCACGGAGAGCCTGCGCGGCACCCCCGGGTGTATGGCCCGCGCCTACGCCGAACTGTTCAGCCCCCGCCCCTTCGACCTGCCCACCTTCCCCGACGACGAGGAGTACGACGAGGTTGGTGCTGGCCCGCAGCATTCCCGTGCGGTCGGTGTGCGAGCATCATCTGCTGCCGTTCGTCGGCACCGCCCACGTCGGCTACCTGCCGGGCCACCGCATCCTCGGCCTGTCCAAACGGGCCCGTGTCGTACATGGTCGTGCCGCTCTCCTTGCCGCTGTCGGCGCGGGACCGGGCTGCCGAGGCCCGTTGCCGGAGGGCGGTGACACAGTGGCTGACGCTGATCGAGAGGAGCGGCAGGCCGATGGGTGATACAGGGGCTGGCCGCCGCTTTCGACGGCTTCCGCGCGGTGTTCAGCCGACAGTTGGGGCATCACACCGTTGAGCACAGGGGCACGTTCTGAAGTGCCGCCACGTGACGTCCCCTCGGGCACGAAACTCAGTAGCGGGACGTGCCGAAACGGACGACCATGCGACGCATGAATGACCAACCCGCGCGCTGGAGCCAGGCGACCGTCTACCCCGACATGTGGGCCGACCCGGACGACGACCCCCGCAACAACGAAGGTCCCAGCCCGGACGGCGAACTCGCCACGCTGCAGGACTTCCTGACGAACTACCGCATGACCCTGCGGATGAAGTGCGACGGCCTGGACGCGGAGCAACTGGCCCGCCGGTCGGTTCCGCCCTCGACGATGTCACTGCTCGGCCTGGTCCGCCACCTCGCGGAGGTGGAACGGGACTGGCGCAACTGGATCACCGACGGTGACCCGCTGCCGAAGCTGTACGGCGAGCGGGACGCGGACTTCGACGGCGCTGTCGCCGAGCAGGACGTGGTCGACGCCTCCTACCGCGATCTGGCGCGCGAGCAGGCCGCGACCGACGCCGCGCTGGCCGAGCACCGGGACCTGAGCGAGCGGGTGGGGAAGGAACGGATCGCGGTTCGGGAGCTCATGGTGCACAGGATCGAGGAGTACGCACGTCACTGCGGGCACGCCGACCTGTTGCGCGAGTGCGTCGACGGGAGGGTGGGCCAGTGACGAGGGCCGAGGTACGCACCGCGTCGGGACCGATGGAGGCCACCCGATGCAGCATCAAGGGGAAGGGCGCTCCGGTCCCGTTGTGCCGGCCGGGAGGCCCATCCGCGGCGGGGACGGTGGCTGAGCTGCCTGCGGGGTGGGGGGCGCGTCGTCATCCAGGTCGCCGCGTACGGCGGCGATGGTGAAGGCGACCAGGGAAGCCAGAGCGAGCAGCGCGAGCGGCCCCCAGATCGCCGGTATCGCCCAGAGGGGCCAGTCGTTGGCCTCCTGCGCCCAGAGCGTCAGGATGGCCGCGCCGCCCATGACGACGCCGTGCCACCGCACCACGGTCGCCGCCCTCGCCTGACGCCGGTTGCCCCGCGCGAGAAGGGACCACAGCCCTCCCACGAGGGCCGTCAGGCCGACCGAGATGCAAGCAAGCGCGCCACCCAGGCGGTCCGCCGGCCACCCCAGGGGGCCGGCCGACGTCTGCTGCCGCCGTTCGTCGGTGTCGCGTACCTCGACGACCTGCCCGTGCCAGATCAGACCGACGACCTTGTCGTTCGGCTGCATCTCGGACAGCACCGGGTCGGTCTGCCGGAACGTCACGTGCCACGGTTCGCCGGACGGCAGCGACAACTCCGCCTCCGGAGGCTCGCTTCTCTCGTTGCGGTGCATGTCGGCTTTCCGGACGGTGAATGCCTGTTCCCACACGCACCCCGACGCCCTCACGGGCACGGAGACACACGACGGCGCCGCACGGAACTCGCGCTCCCGCTCCAGCGCTCCGCCGATCTCCCAGGCCGACACCGTCCCCAGGACGAGACACACGACACCGACCAGCAGCCATGCCACGCTCCGCGTCGCCCTGCGGCCCGACGACCTCACCGTCCCCCGTCCTCTCTCCCGCGCAGCGCTCGCACGCCAATTGGAGCACGTCCGCCGAGGGTCGCCCATGCCCGCTGCCGGCAGCGCACGACCCACCGGGTTTGCCAGGCCCAGGCAACAAGACCCCTACAGGTCGAACTCGACGTGTTCGATGTCGGTGAAGCGCACCTCTTCCAGCATGCCGGCGCGGCGGCCGCCGTCCTGGAAGTAGACGTCCCTGAGCCCTTCGGCGGCGATCTCCCGCAGGCGCTGCTCCGTGGCGCCCTGCTCCCGCGCCTCGAAGAGGCGGGCGGCGTACTGCGGGGGGAGGGCGACGGTGAGATGCCGGAGGCGGGCGTCGTCGGTGGAGCCGATCGGGGCGGTGTAGCCGATCCGGGCGCGGGTGTCGATGACGATGCCGTCGGTGGTCGCCGCCCGCTGTCTGGCCCGGGCGCGGATCTGCGGCTGCCACCGCTTCCTGACCTCGGCCTCCAGTCGGGCGGCGAGGTCAGGGCGGGGCTTTTTGAGCTGGTCCTTCACGTACCGTTCGACGGTGCGCTGGGAGACCCGCAGCATCCGGGCGACGGCCCTGGTGCCCTTGAGCTGCTTGACCAGGTACCGCATCTGCGCGCCGGCCGACTTCGGGATCGGACGGGTGAACGCCCCCTGCACCGCCTTGTCCAGGCCGTCCCCGAACATGCTCATCGCGGCCGCCTACTCCCCGTTGTCGTGTGGGGTGACCTCGCCGGTCTTGATGTACCGGGCGAGGTTGAGCTCGGGCGCCTCGAACTGTTCCCGGACCCCTTCGCCCCACAGCACCGTCTGTGTGCCCTCGTGCTTGACCATCCCGGGGCTGACGCCGAGCCGCCACCCGCCCGGCAGCGGCTTGCCGTCCCGGTAGGGCAGGAAGTCCAGCGGGGAGGGCCCGTCGGCGGCGTACACGGCGCAGTCCGAGAGGATCGCGACCGGGTACTGCCCGGTGAACGCCGCGTGCCTGACGATCTTGCGGTGCATGTTGACGCGCGTACGGGAGATGACCGCTGCGCGGATGTCCGGACGCCACGTCGGCCGGGACAGGGCCCGCCACGGCTGACCGGGCTTCCAGCGCTCGCCGCGAGGGCGCTCACGCAATTTTCCGATGCCGCCCTTCACGGTCGCCTTGATCGCGGACACCACGATCGCCAGCTCCGGGTCACGCTCCCGGTAGCCGTCCATCGCGGCCAGGAACTCCTCCGGGCTCGCGTCGGCGGGCACGCCCAGGTCGGCCATCGTGTGGACGTAGGCGTCACGCAGGCGGCTGTACCAGGCGTCCAGGTAGCGGCCGTTCTCGTGGCGGACGTAACCCTCGGTCGGGGCGACGTCGTAGCCGAGCTCGACGGCGTAGGCGACGGTCGGCGTGGCGTACCAGGCCGGTCCCTCGGGGCGGTCGCCGGTCGGGGTGAACGGGCTGGGCAGCAGGTCGCCGTGGAGATGCACCCACTCCTTGCCGAGCTTCACGCGGGACAGGTCGACGTGGGACAGGTCGACCAGCCAGGAGCCGGGCAGCTTCGGGTCGAACGCGGGCCGTGTGACGTGGGTCGGCGCGCCGAGGCCCACGGTCAGACCGTTGGCGCCTGCGGCGAAGGCCATGTTGACGTCGATGCCGACCAGGAACTGCCGCATGCATTCGTCGTCGGTGAGCGGCCGCGCCCAGTCGTACGCCTCCTCGAACAGGACCTCGGCCGGGGTACGGCGGTGGAAGCGGGGCAGGTCCTTGAGGATCGGGTGTCCGTCGGGGGCCTCGCACGGCGCCGGGTCGACCGGGTCCTTCCCCAGCGAGCCAGGGTTGTGCTCGCTGTGCCGCCTGCCCGCCTCGTCCGGCTCGGAGGCGCGGGTCGGCGGGTGCAGGGCGGTCATCAGCTCCAGGCCGGTCACGGCGGTCGACCCGCGCGGCGTGATCACCCGGGCCGCGTAGGTGCCCAGGAGCCGGGCGAGGTCCGCCGGCGGAAGCTGGGCGGCGTCGCCCCAGTGGCGGGCATCGAGCGCGTGCCACGACGGGATGCACAGCTGCACGCAGGCGCGCTCCGAGCCCTGCGCGGGGCGGTAGATCCGCGCCCACGGCCCGAAGCCCCGCTTGGTCAACTTCCATTCCGCGCGCAGCAGTTGCTTGACGACCTTGTGTCCTTCCGGGAGCCGCCCGGCCAGGCGTTCGTCCTCGCTGAGGGTCGCCGGCAGGCCGTAGCGCTCGCACGCGGCCTCGGTGAGCACGAGCAGCGGGTCGGCGTCCTTGCCCGAGCCGGACAGCTTCGGCTGCCCCAGCCTGGCCTCCCGCAGCGTCCAGTCGACCAGGGACGGCAGGGACTTCGCGGGTACGTCCAGGACCAGGCCACCGACGCAGTACGCGAGGACCTGGCCGTCGGCGTCGACGTCGACGACCGCGAGCGGACCGTTCTCGAAGCGCGCGTCGGTGCCGGTCACCGGGGTGCCGGCCGGCGCAGGGTTCTTCACGGCCGGGCGCCGTGACGTCGAGGTCGGGCCGGGGGTGCGCGGCGGACGCGCGGCAGATGCAGCAGACGCGGCAGCGGACGGGACGGCGGTGTCCCTGGTGCGGGCGGGGACGGCGGGGCGGGGCGCAGCGCCCCCCTCGGTCCTGGCCGTCCTGGTCGCGTCGGCGGTCCGGCCCGTCGCCTCAGTGCGCGCGTCCGGCACCGGTGTGGGCGTACCGGGGGACGTCTCGGGCGCACCGGTGTCCTGCGGGGGCGTGAGGGAGGCGGGGTAGAGCTCCGCGAGCTTGTTCAGCAGCCGCGCGTACGCGTCGCGCTCCGGCGGGCGCGGCTCCGTCTTGCCGGCCTCCCAGCCGCTCACCGTGGCACGGCGCACCTTCAGTGCCGCTGCCACTTCTTCGACCGTCAGGCCGTGGGCCTTCCGCAGCCGCCTGCGCTCCTCGGGCGGCGGCAGCGGGGACCTGGACGCGACCAGCGCGTCTACCGCGTCGAACAACTCGGACATGCGGCACCTCCGGCCGCCACCCTATCCCAGGAAACGTACGTCCCGCGTACGTTCGACGTGCGTTTCGCGTGCATGCGGGGCGGGCCTGGGCAGGGTCAGAGGACCGGCTCCCCGATGCCCAGCACGTTGCCCTCGCTGTCGCGGAACCAGGCGGCGCGATCACCCCGTGCCCCCTTGGTCGGGTAGTTCCCTTCGATCTCGGCGATCCCGTCCCTCGTCCGAAAGCCGGGTACGTCCACCTCTTCGAAGGTCACGCCGCGCCGTTTGAGCTCCGAGACGGCCTCGTCGATGTCATCGACCTGCCACCCCATCTGCGTGAAGGTGCCGGGTGAGGCACCCGTCGACTGGAACACCGCGAACTCCATGTCTCCGCACCGGTACAGCAACCCACCGGGCCGTTCGTCGACGGGCTCCAGACGAGCCGCTCGGAGTAGAAGCGCCGCGCGCGGTCCAGGTCCTGGGCGGGCAGCCTGGTCGCCACGCGTCCCCGGGCCAGTACGTTCCTGTCGTCTGTGGTCATGCCTCCACTGTGCCGTGGACGGCGGCCCGGAGGGCGGAGACACCGGGGGTGTGACATCAGGGGTGTGCCACGACACCTCATCGAGGTACGGCGACAGCCGGCTTCTGGAGCAGGAGCAGCGCCGCGTCGTCGTGCAGCCGGCCGCCGACGTGTGCCAGCAGTTCGCCGTGGAGCGCGGTGAGGGTGCGCTCGGGTTCGTCGCAGACGTGACGGGCCAGCCCTTCGGCAAGCGGGTAGAACTCCCGGTCGGCGTTCCGGGCCTCCGTGACCCCGTCCGTGAAGAGCAGCAGTTGGTCCCCGTCGGCGAACGGCAGTTCCTGAAGGGCGGGGGTCTCGTCCGCGAGGCCGCGCAGCCCGAGCGGCGGGGCCGGATGCGGGGGGTCGACCGCGACGACGCCTCCGCAGGCGCGCACCAGCAGCGGGGGCGCGTGCCCGCAGTTGACCACGTGCAGCCGGCCTGCCGTCGGGTACCCCGCGACGACGGCGGTGACGAAGTCGTCCTGTCCGAGGTTGCGGGCCAGGCTCCGCTCGATCCTGCCGACCACCGCGAGCAGATCGGGTTCGTCGTAGGCGGCCTCCCGGAAGACACCGAGGACGAGCGCGGCGGTCCCCACCGCGGGCAGCCCCTTGCCGCGCACGTCGCCGACGATCAGTCGTATCCCGTGGGGCGTGGACACCAGCGCGTAGAGGTCCCCGCCGATACGGGCCTCCGCCGCGGCGGCGCTGTAGCGCACGGCCACCCGGAACGGGCCGACGGTCTGCGGTACGGGCTTGAGAAGGGCGTGCTGAGCGGTCTCCGCGACCGAGCGGACGGCGGCGAGTACCCGTTCCCGACGCCGTCGCAGCGCGCTGGCCAGGCCGCTGGCCAGGGTGACGGCCATCAGGGCGGACAGCACGGCCGCCAGTTCGCGGCCCGGAACACCGTCACGGGTGCCGAGCACCGCCCCGAGCACCGCGGCGAAGAGGCCGACGCAGAGGACACCGCGCGGTTCGTTGGTGGTGGCGGCCAGCGCCGGCCCCACCGCGAGAAGGGGCAGCCAGATCATCCCCGCTCCGCCGGAGAGGTCGGCGAGCACGACGAGGGAGACGATCAGTACGGGCAGTACAGGGATGCCGGCGGTCAGCTGGTCGCGTCTTCGGACGTACCCGACAAGAGCGGCCAGGAAGTTCGTGATCGGCCGTACGGGCCAGGGGTCGCCGCCGTGGTCTCGGGCCTCACTCATACTTCTTCCGCGGTCCTCATCCGTATGCGGGATACGCATGCCGGAGTCACCGCCCGACATGTCTGTTTCCTCCAGGAAAGGCGGTCGGGGCGGGCTGCACAAGGACGGGGATTTCACATAGTGAGTGACAGGGCCCTGGTCACACGGCTCGCGACCGGCAGCAGCCGCGCCCGGATCTCCTCCAGCCGGGAGAGCCGGTCCGCCGACAGCGAGACGCCGAGCGAGCCGAGCACATCCCCGCTGTAGACGGGTACGGCGACGCAGACCGTGCCGAGGGAGTACTCCTCCAGGTCCGTGACAGCCGGGGCCATGGGTGAGGAGTCGATGCGGCGGAGCAGTTCCGGAGGGCTGGTGATGGTCCGTGGCGTGAGGTCCGCCAGGTGGTGCCGGGAGAGGTAGTCCAGGCGGGACTCCTCGTCCAGTTCCCGCAGGACGGTTTTGCCGAGGGCGGTGGCGTGCCCGGCGTCCTGGAATCCCACCCAGAGGTCGACCCGGGGTGTCCGGGGGCCGTCGACGATCTCGGCGACCCGGATCTCACCCTCCTCGTAGAAGGTGAGGTAGGCGGCCGTGGCGAGCTCGTCGCGCAGAGCGGCGAGTGTGGGGCGTACCCGGCTGAGCCGCGCCTGGCCACGGCCCGTCACGTGCAGCGTCTGCAGCTTGTCGCCCAGGACGAACCCGCCGTCGTCGAGTTTCCTGACGTATCCGTCGTGCACCAGTGTCCGCAGCAGGTGATAGGCGGTGGCCAGGGGCAGGCCCGTCTCGCGTGCCAGCTGCTTGGCCGGCGCGCCGTTCTCGTGCGTGCTCACCGCTTCCAGCAACCGGAAGGCCCGTTGCACGGAGGTGATGAGCGTCGGACCGTCGCGCGCACCCATACGACCAGCGTGCGCCGGGCGCCCGGCGCGAGCAAGCGGCCTGCGGGCCTGCGACACGGAGGTTCCGGTGGCCCGGCTTCCCGGTCGCCGCGGTCTTCGCCGCCGTCCTGGTAGCCGTCTTGGGGCAGCGCCGTCTTTGGGCGTCGGCGGTGGCCGTCCCGCATGGTCAGGGCCGCCCGGTGGTGCGACGCTGGGTGGGAAAGAGGTGTCCCAGGGGGGAGCCTGGAGGGCCCATGGGACGGGACGTTCCAGCACTGGTCTTCACCCGCGAGGACCGCCGCCGGTACCGGATCAAGATGCAGGAGTGCCTCGACGCGCTGGCACAGATGCTTCGCGAGTCACGGTTCGAGTACGAGCGCCCCCAGGTGGGCCTGGAGATCGAGCTCAACCTGATCGACGACCAGGCGGAACCGGCGATGCGCAACAGCGACGTGCTGGAGGCGATCGCCGACCCCGCCTGGTCCACGGAGCTGGGCAGGTTCAACCTCGAGATCAACATTCCGCCCCGCCGTCTGACGGCCGGCGGCCCCGACGACTGGGAGTCGGAGATCCGCGCCGCGCTCAACCACGCCGAGCAACGCGCCAGGTCGGTCGGCGCCCATCTCATCATGATCGGCATCCTGCCCACGCTCCGGCGGCGGGACGTCGGCGGGGCGGCACTGTCGGAGAACCCCCGGTACCGACTGCTCAACGACCAGATCTTCGCCGCCCGGGGCGAGGACCTGCACATCGAGGTCGACGGCGTCGACAGGCTGCGGACCTACGCGGACACGATCACTCCGGAAGCCGCCTGCACGAGCACCCAGTTCCACCTCCAGGTGTCCCCGGACGAGTTCGCCGGCTACTGGAACGCGGCGCAGGCTATCGCCGGAGTCCAGGTTGCGCTGGCGGCCAACTCACCGTTCCTGCTGGGCAAGGAGCTGTGGCACGAGACCCGTATCCCGCTGTTCGAGCAGGCCACCGACACCCGGCCGCAGGAGATCAGGGTGCAGGGGGTGCGGCCGCGGGTGTGGTTCGGGGAGCGGTGGATCAACAGCGTCTTCGACCTCTTCGAGGAGAACCTGCGCTACTTCCCCGCACTGCTGCCCCTGTGCGACGAGCAGGAGCCCGCGGAGACGCTCGACCGAGGCGACATCCCCGAACTGGCCGAACTCACCCTGCACAACGGCACGATCTACCGCTGGAACCGACCGGTCTACGCCGTCGCCCACGAGAAGCCGCACCTGAGGGTGGAGAACCGTGTGCTGCCCGCGGGCCCGACCGTCGCCGACACCCTCGCCAACGGCGCCTTCTACTACGGGCTCACTCGCGCCCTGGTGGAGGAGGAGCGGCCGGTCTGGTCCCGGATGTCGTTCGCGGCTGCCGAGGACAATCTGCACACGGCGGCGCGGCACGGCATCGACGCACGGCTGTACTGGCCTGGGATGGGCGAGGTGCCGGCGTCCGAACTCGTCCTGCGGCGTCTGCTGCCGCTGGCGCACCGGGGGCTGGAGCGCTCCGGCATGGACGAGGCCTGGCGGGAGCCGCTGCTCGGCATCATCGAGCAGCGGTGCGTCACCGCCCGCAACGGAGCGGTCTGGCAGAAGGAGATGTTCCACCACATCGACAGCTCCACCCACTCCGGCCGCCATGAGGCCCTGCGGCGGATGACTCAGCTGTACACGGACTACATGCACCTCAACGCCCCGGTCCACACATGGCCGGTCGACTGAGAGAGGGCGGACGTGCACCCCGGCGCCGCGGTCGGCGGCCCTCGCGTCCACTCCCCGCTCCAGACGGGAACCGCCGCACGCCCGGACCGGGAACCCACCGATGACTGAGCCCGCTCCCCCACCGACGGAGCCCGACCCCTCGGCCCTGACGTGCCGGGCCGACGAGGTCGGCCGGTGCGCCAGGTGCCACCGCAGGACGCATCGTTACGGCCACGGCGGCAACCCTCTGTGCTCCCACTGCCTGGCCGAGGTGTCGGCGGACTGGGGGCCGAAAGTCCGGCAGGATCCCCGGCCGTGACGGTCCGCGCACTCCAGGGCCGACTCCTGCCCCTGCCCGCCTGCTCCTGCTCCTGCTCTCCACAGAAGTCTGCGACCCGCGCTCGCCTTCAGAAGCCGCCGAGTTAAGTCGCCCACGGACTCGGCCGGGCAGGTGCGGCTGCTGGCCCCATGCTCGGCACGAGCTCGGGTACGAACCCGCCGCCCTCACCGCCTACCAGGCCGCCTACGCCCTCATCACCTACGACCTGTCCGGCCTGGACGACAGCGACGGGCACTTCCGGTGGTGCGCCGGACAACTGCGTCGCACCGCCGTGTTCAACGGCTGCATCCGCGAGCCCGACCGTACGAGACATCTGTTTCTCAAGCGAACTCCTGGGCATGCTGGGGTAGTTGAGCACGGGACCGGAGAGGGACGAATGCCGACTGCACTCATCGCGCTGGCGCTTGGCGGCTTCGGCATCGGTCTCACCGAGTTTCTGATCGCGGGGCTGTTACCCCAGGTGGCGTCGACTTTCGCGGTCTCCGAGGCGGCCGCGGGATGGCTCATCTCCGGTTACGCGTTGAGCGTCGCGGTCGGCGCGATCGCGCTGACCGCGGCGACGGCACGGCTGCCCCGCAAGCAGGTCCTGGTCGGCCTGGTGGTCCTGTTCGTCATCGGCAACCTGCTGTCCGCGATCGCGCCGAACTATCAGGTGATGCTGCTCGGGCGGATCGTCGCGGCGCTGTGCCACGGTTCGTTCTTCGGTATCGGCTCGCTGGTCGCGCGCGCTCTGGTCGGGCCGGAGAAGAAGTCCCGTGCGGTGGCCGTCATGTTCGCCGGGCTGACGGTCGCGAACGTCCTGGGCGTGCCGTTCGGCGCGCTGGTCGGTGAGCGCTGGGGCTGGCGGGCGGCGTTCTGGGCGGTCACCGGCATCGGCGTACTCGCGCTGGCGGGGATCGTCGCCCTCGTACCCGCAGGGGCGGGAGAGACGCCGTCGCCGACGGTGTCGTGCCGTTCGGCACCGATACCTCCCAGCAGCCTGCGGGCCCAGGTCGGCGCGTTGCGGTCCGGGCAGGTCTGGCTGACCCTGGCGGCCACCGCACTCAGTTACGGCGGCATGTTCGGCGCGTTCAGTTACATCGCCTACACGTTCACCGAGGTCGGTGGCTTCTCCCCCGCGGACGTCGCCTGGTTGCTCATGGTGTACGGCGTCGGTCTGGTCGTCGGGAACCTGATCGGCGGCCGGGCGGCCGACCATGACCGGGACCGCGCGCTGGTCCTGGCTCTGGTCGGCCTCACCGGCACCCTGGTCGCGTTCGGTCTGCTGGCCCACAGCGCCACAGCGTCGGTGATCCTGGTCTTTCTGCTGGGTGTGTTCGGGTTCGCCAGCGTCCCCGGCATGATCACACGCGTCACCGACTTCGCGCAGGGGGCGGCACTGGCCGCCGGCGCCAACGTGTCCGCGTCCAACGTCGGCAACGCCCTCGGCGCCTGGTCCGGAGGCCTGGCGATCACGGCAGGCCTCGGCTACACCGCACCTCTCTTCGTCGGCGCCGGTATCGTCCTGGTCTCCGTCGTCGTCATGGCCGTCGCCGCACACCGAGCCGCCCATCACGAGCTGACCCAGTAACCAGCCACGGCGCCCGCCGGGCGGGGCCGGTGTGTCACGGCACCTGAGTGGCGCACCTCGCTGCGTGCCCCCACGGGCCGCTGCCTGCGCCGTGGGTGCCGCGCGGCCCGCCGGACAGATCCCCGGCGGGCCGCCGAGCCGCGGCCTCGGGCCACCGCGACCCTCAGGTGGGGACTCCCTCGGTCCGCGCGCCTCCACGGCCCTTCGAGCCGACACGTCCGCTCAGAGCAACGGCCACAGCACCGTGGTGAGCACGAAGCCCGCGCATCCCATGACGGTCGTCAGGACCGTCCAGGTGCGCAGGCCCGCCGCCACGTCGAGGCCGGCGAGCTTGGTGAACATCCAGTACCCGGCGTCGTTGATGTGGACAGCGCGAGGGCGCCCGCGCCCATGGCCAGGGCCACCAGCGGCAGCTGACCGTGCTCCCCTGCGAAGGGGTGGGTGACGACGGCCATCCACGATCCGCCGCAGGAGCGCGAACACCCTCGGCCCGCTCATCAGTTCGTCACCTGCCCCAGATCCCCCGGTACGCCTCCCGGTAGCCCGACGGATCCCAGGTCGTGGCACCGTCGCTGTTGTCGGCCGTGGAGATGTGGACGGGGGCGACATATCCGCTGGCCGGCCGGCCGGAGAACGCTCGGTTGAACTCGTCGACGATCTGCCAGCCCTGCAGCGACAACGGCTCGGGCACGGTGGCGGATTGGTACCGGCCGCTGTTGATGCGCTGGAAGGCGGAGGGGTCGCCGTCGCCGGCGCCGATGTTGAAGGGCGGTCCGGACGGATCCCGGCCGGCCGCGCGGAAGGCGGGGGCGGCGTCGGCGAAGTACAGGTCGTTGATGGCGACGGAGTGGGTCCATCTGGTGTCGAAGCGGGAGAGGAGGCTGGAGACCTCCTGCGGTGTGCGGCTGCTCGCATCGGGGATGGGGATGTTGGCCCGGGCGAGGAGCCGCACGCCCGAGCAGGTGGCGAGTTCCCTGCCGATCAGATCCGACTTGTTCCTGGCGAAGGGGATCGAGTCGTCGGTGAAGAGGACGACGCCGGAGCGGCCGCCGGAGTGCAGGATGACCCACTGCGCGCTGATGCGGGCCACGTCCTCGACCCGGGTGGTGACGTTGGTGAAGAGCTTGGGCCGTCGGCTGGGACCCGGTGCCGGGACCGCGTGCCAGCCGATGAGCGCAATGCCCGCGGCGTCGGCCTGCGCGACCTGCCGGGAGGTCGTGTGGGGGTCGAACCCGCCGATGACGATGCCCGAGGGCTTGAGGGCCACGGCCTCGCTCATCGCCGCCTGGATGCCGGCGGGGGTGCCGCCGCCGTCGATGACCCGGACGTTCCAGCCGATGACCCGCGCGGCTTCGCGTACGCCGTTCGCGGCGCCCGCGACTCCGGGGTTCGTCATGGTCTGGGCGACGTAGACGAGGGTCCTGCCGGACACCGCCGTGGGGCCGCTGGTCGGTCCGTTCCACGGGGCGTCGGTCCGCTCCGCCTGTCTCACGGCGGACTGGGCCTTCGCCTGTGCTGCCGGGCAGCCGCTCGGACCGGTCGTCGAGTCGCCCGGGCCCGACGGCGAGCCGCGTTCGCAGCCGGCGAGGACGGTGGCCGAGGCGAGCAGGAGCGCGGAGACGAACCGGATCGGGGAGGTGCCGTGGGCCTTGCGATTGCCGTACACGGGAGCTCCTCGCGGAGGAACGGAGGGGATGGGAGGACACGTCGGGGGTGCGGGGGTCACACGGATGGGCCCGTGGCGCGGTCAGGGAGGGCGGTCCGCCGGGCCGCCGGGCCGCGACGCGCGGGGCGGTGGTCCGGCAGGGGCGTCGCGGGCCGTGGCGGCGCTGGTGCGCAGGCGGCGCGCGGAGTAGCCGGCCAGGCCGACCGCCAGGAGCAGCGTGCCGCCGTGGAACAGCGGGATGGTCCAGAAGTCGGCGCCCATCTGGCCGATGCCGGTGAGGCCGACGGCGAGGACTGCGACGGCGACGACCGTGCCCGGCGCGTTGGGGCGGCCGGGTTTGATCGCGGTGGAGCCGAGGAGGGCTCCGACGAAGGCGGGCAGCAGGTAGTCGAGACCGACGCTCGGATTGCCGATCTGCTGCTGGGCCGCGAGCAGCACACCGGCGAAGCCGACGATCAGCCCCGACACGGCGAAGGTGTACACGGAGTACCTGCGGGTGGGGATGCCGACCAGGTCGGCGGCGCGGCGGTTGGAGCCGACGACGTACAGGTACCGGCCGAGCGGCAGCCGTTCCAGCACCACCCAGAGGACGACCGCCAGGGCCAGCACGTAGAAGGCGGGGACCGGCAGGCCGAGGAACGTGGAGTCGTACAGGTCGGTGAAGGCGGCCGGGAGGCCCTGCGGCCCGGGCACGATCCGGCCGCCGTCGGTGACCCAGCCGGTGACGGCGTACAGCATGCTTCCCGTTCCGAGCGTGGCGATGAAGGAGTCGATCCGGCCGAACTCGACGATGACACCGTTGAGGACGCCCACCACCGCCCCGCCGGCGATCACCACCAGGCAGGCGAGCTGCCAGGGCCAGCCCTCGTGGACGACGAGTTGCATCACCATCACGTGGGCGAGTCCGAGGCCGTAGCCGAGGGACAGGTCGAACGCGCGGGTGACGATGGGCACCATCGCCGCGAGGGCGAGGACGGCCGGGATCGACTGGTTGGACAGGATCGCGTCGAGGGTGGCCGCGGTGGGGAAGGTGCGCGGCAGGGTGAGGGAGAAGACCAGGCAGAGCAGGGCGGTCAGGGCCAGGAGGCCGTAGGCGCCGACGAGGTGTCCGCCCGGGCCGCGCGGTCGCGCCGCCGGTACCGGCCCGTCAGGCCGGCGGAACCGGCCGGGCGGGCCCGGCCGTCGCCGTCGCGGCCGGGGCGAGGACGAGGACGTCATGGGTGTGCCGCGCTGCCGGAGGGGGGCATGGCGGAAGCCTCCCGGGTGAGTTCGGCGACCGTGAGGCGCGGACCGCTCAGCTCCGCAGTCGAGGTCCCGCGCACGAAGACCAGGGCACGCCGGCACACGCCCGCCACCTCCTCGAAGTCGCTGGAGACGAGCAGCACGGCGAGGCCGGCGGCCAGCGCCTGGTCGAGCAGACGGTAGACGGCCGCCTTGGCGCCGATGTCCACGCTCGCCGTCGGCTCCTCGAGGATCAGCAGCCGCAGGCCCGTACGGAGCCAGCGGCCGATCATGACCTTCTGCTGGTTCCCGCCGGACAGGGTGGCGATGGGGGCCTCGCTGTCGGGGGGTCGGACCGACAGCCGTGCGATCAGCGCGGCCGCCTCGGTGCGTTCGCGGCGGGGGCTGATCCAGCGCGGCTGCCTCGGGCGTCCCGCGCGGGGGTTGGGCAGCAGGTTCTCCCGTACGGTCAGCTCGTCGGCGCAGCCGTCGCGCTGCCGGTCGGCGGTGACGAGGCCGACCCCGCGGCCGACGGCCTCGGCGACGGTGCGGGGGTGGTAGGGACGGCCGTCGAGAAGGGCCTGACCGCCGAGGACGGGCAGGGCGCCGGCGAGGGCTCGTCCCAGGTGCATGTGTCCCGCGCCCGTGAGACCGACCAGAGCGAGGACCTCACCGGCGGCGAGGCGCAGGCTGACCGGTCCGGTTCCGGCGGTCCGTACGCCGTCGAGCGTCAGCGTCGCGGGGCCCTCGGCCCAGGCCGTGGCGGGGCGGCGGCCGGTCGGTTCGTCGCCGACGATGTCGTGCACCAGACGGGCGGGGTCGCGGCTTGCGAGCGGGCCGTGGCTGACGAGGCGGCCGTCGCGCAGGACGGCGAAGGTGTCGGCGACCTGGTACACCTCGTCCAGGCGGTGACTGACGTAGAGGATGCCGTGTCCTCGGTCGCGCAGGGCGTGCAGGACGCGGAAGAGGCGGGCGCAGTCCGCCGCGGGCAGGCGAGCGGTCGGCTCGTCGAGCACGATGAGCTTCGCCCGGGCCGCCAGGGCTCGGGCGATGGCGGTCAGTGAACGGTCAGCGGGGGCGAGGTCGGCGACCGGCGCGTCGGGGTCGAGGTGGGCGGCGACGATCCGCAGGGCGTCGGTGCAGCGCTCCCGGGTGCGCCGCCAGGAGATCAGCCCGGCGCGGCGCGGATAGCCGGTGCCCAGGGCGATGTTCTCGGCGACCGTCATCCATTCCACGAGCCCCAGGTCCTGGTGGATGAAGGACATGCCGTGGGAGGCGGGGTGGGTCCCGAGCGGGTGTCCGCCCACGGTGATCCGGCCCGCGTCGGCGTGGTGGACGCCGGCGAGGATCTTGATGAGCGTGGACTTGCCCGCGCCGTTGGGGCCGAGGAGTGCGAGGACGCTGCCGGCGTGGACGTCGAGGTCGACGCCTGCCAGGGCGAGGGTGCCGCCGAACCGCTTGACCAGCCCGCGGATACGGACCAGTGGGTCCGCCCCGGCGGGCGGGACCGCCTGCGCAGAGGTGTCGGGAGCGTCGTGCACGGACATCTCCGGGGATCGGCCTGGCGATTTCTTCCCGACGTTCATCGGGGACGCTGTTTGAGCAAATCATTACATTTCAGACATGTTCCGGCCCGCTGTGACACCCATCGGGCCGGCGGGCCGCCAAGGGATGCTCGGTGCGCCGGTGTGCCTCGCCCCTCAGACGTCGCCGAGGCCGCACTCCGCCCAGATGACCTTGCCCTGCGGCAGGTACCGCGTGCCCCAGCTCTGGGCCAGCTGGGCGACGAGGAACAGGCCGCGGCCGCCCTCGTCGGTGCTGGCCGCCTGGCGCAGGTGCGGGGCGGTGTTGCTGCTGTCGGAGACCTCGCAGATCAGCGTGCGGTTGTACAGCAGCCGCACCGTGATCGGCCCGGCACCGTGCCGCATGGCGTTGGTGACCAGCTCGCTGAGCAGCAGTTCCACGGCGAAGGCGGTCTCGTCGAGGCCCCAGTCCGCCAGTTGCCGGACGGCCGCGGCACGGACGTCGCTGACCCGGGCCGGGTCGGCGGGCACGTCCCAGGCGGCGATCCGGTCGGGGTCCAGGGCATGGGTGCGGGCGACGACCAGGGCGATGTCGTCGCGGGGATGGGCGGGCGCCACGGTGTCGAGGACGGCCTGGCAGGTCTCCTCCGGGGTGCGCCCGGGGCGCGCCAGTTCGGCGCGCAGTTGGTCGAGGACCACGTCGACATCGCGGTCCCGGTCCTCGATGAGTCCGTCCGTGTAGAGGACCAGCTGGCTGTTCTCGGCGAGTTGGATCTCGGCGGATTCGAAGGGCAGACCCCCGAGGCCCAGAGGGGGTCCGGCGGGCAGCTCGGGAAGGGACACGGTGCCGTCGGGGGCGACCAGAGCGGGCGGAGGGTGGCCGGCACGGGCCATGGTGCACTGCCGTGAGGTCGGGTCGTAGATGGCGTACAGGCAGGTCGCTCCGATGATGCCGGCGCCGCCGGCGTCGTCCCGGTCCAGGCGTCCCACGAGGTTGTCGAGGTGGGTGAGGACCTCGTCCGGAGGGAAGTCGAGCTCGGCGAAGCTGCGCGCCGCGGTGCGCAGCCGGCCCATCGTGGCGGCGGAGAGCATGCCGTGGCCGACGACGTCTCCGACGAACAGGCCGACCCTGGTGCCCGAGAGCGGGATGACGTCGTACCAGTCTCCGCCCACGTCGGACTCGGCGGGCAGGTAGCGATGGGCGACCTCGACGGCGTCCTGGTCGGGCAGGCCGTGCGGGAGCAGGCTGCGCTGCAGGGCCAGGACCATGGTGCGTTCGCGTGTGTAGCGCCGGGCGTTGTCGATGGACAGGGCGGCGCGGGAGGTGAGTTCCTGCGCCAGCGAGGAGTCGTCGTCGCCGAAGAGGGGGGAGTCCGGCGAGCGGTAGAAGCTGACGATGCCGAGGACGACGCCGCGCGCGAGCAGCGGGACCACGATGAGGGACTGGACGCACGTCAGCAGTTGTTCGGTGTGCTCGGGGTCCTGGGACAGCCAGCCCGCGGCGGCTGCCAGGTCCGGTTCGAGCACCGCGTGCCCACCGGCCAGACACCGTGACTGCGGCGCGAGCGGACCGAAGTCCATCCTCTTGCCGACCGGGCTGAAGGGACAGTCGTCGCGGATGCCGTGGACCACGGCACGGCGCAGGTCGCTGCCGGGGTCGGGGGACTCCTCGCCGCGCAGAACGGGCTCGGGCAGGTCGATCGTGACGTAGTCGGCCAGGCGTGGGACGACCGTCTCGGCGAGTTCCTGCGCGGTGCGGAGCACGTCCAGGGTGGTGCCTATGTGGGCACTGGCCTCGGACAGCAGTTCCAGGCGGCGACGCGCGGCCAGGGCGTACGTCCCCACGTGCGGCTCCCCCAGCAGCACGAGGCGGGGTGCCTGGGGCGGGGAGCCCGGAGGGCCGGAAGGGCCGGAAGGGATGCCGGCCGGGATGCCGGCCGGGCCGCCGCCGCGGGCGGTCGGGACGCCCCGGGTTCTCGCGGCCTCCCGGCCGGTTGCCGCGTCGGGAGACTGCGTTGACGCCACGGCGATCTGCCCGGGCACGAGGGCCACGGGACGGCCCCCGGACAGCGGACCGGCAGGGGAGGCGGCGGGCTCGGCGGGGAGGGCGAGCCGGTGGTCCTCATGGTGTGAGACACCGAGCAGCGGCCGCGCCGCGGGGGCGGGGACGATCGCCTCGATGGCGATGCCCTCGATGCCCGATGCGGTCGTCACCGGGCGGCTCACGAGCGTCACCCGGCCCTCGGACAGGGCCACGTCGACCGCGCCCCGCTGCGCGCGGGAGATCAGCTCCGTGGCCTTCTCCCGGAGGAGTTCCCGGTCACGGGCGGGCAGCCGGTCGGCCAGTTCATCCACGTCGACTCCGTGGCGCAGGCCGACCGCGTCGTGGGCCGCGGAGTCCAGATACGCCCCCAGCAGGGCGCGCTCCCGTGCGGAGCTCTGGCCCAGCAGCCGTCGCTCGATGGCCTCGGCCGCCTTGCAGATCACCGTGGTCAGCGCCGGGTCCTCGAGGCCGCGTGGGTAGCCGAAACACAGGACGCCCTCCATACGCCCGCTGAGCGGGTCGCGGACGGGAAGCGCACGGCAGGCGCTCCCCTGGGAGCGCTCAGCGAAGTGCTCGGCGCCGTAGACGCGGATCAGTCGTCGCTCCGCCAGCGCGAGGCCGATGCCGTTCGTACCGGCGAACTGCTCGGCGAACACGAAGCCCGGGACCCGCTGGATCGTCGGCAGGCGTCTGGCCAGGGACTCCTCACCGAAGCGCCGCAGCACCACCGTGCCGTTCGCGTCGGCGACGGAGATGTTCATGGCGCTGCCGGCGAACCGGGACCGCAGCCGGTCGAGCACCGGCTCGGCGGCGCGGACGAGCCGGCTCTCCGGGTCGAAGTCGTCCCGGAAGGGAAGGTCGTTCTGGTCCGGCGAGAGAGCCAGCGATCGGCAGCGCTGCCAGGAGCGCAGGATCGACGTGCGCACGTCGTCGATCGGATCGCCCTGGAGAAACCGCTCACGGGAACGGGCGGGCCCTGCACCGCCCGTCGCGCTCCCCGTCGGTATCGGTTCCCCGCCGGTCCGTACCACGCTCCGCCTCACCCAGCCCTTCACACATCCGCTTTAGGAAATACTGGGCATTGACGAGGATACGGGCAATAGGGGCGCGAGTCACTGCCGCACCCAGCCCGGCGACGGTGGGACCGCACCGGACCGAGCACCGACTGACGCAGGCACCGAGCCCGCACTCCGAGCTCCGGCGGCTGCGCCCGGCCTTGACGAGTACGCCCGGCCCTCGACGGCTGCGCTCGGTCCCCCACGGCACCACCTTGCGCGAACCTATCGAATTTCGATAGATTCCCATCGCGTTTCGATTGAGGGGGCCATGATGGGAAAGCTGACCGTGTCCGCGCTGCGCGCCGTGTGCGTGGCACTGCTCGCCGGCTCGGTGTTCGTCCAGACGGTGATGGTGGCGCTGCTGGCCGACGACATGGACGACAGCGTCCTCGCGGACCGACGCGTCCCGATCCTGGTGATCTTGGTCCTGGGCATCGTGACGGTCCAGGTCGTCCTGGTCTGCGTATGGCAGCTGGTGACGATGGTGCGACGCGGCACCGTGTTCTCCCCCGCCGCCTTCCGCTACGTACACCTCGTGATCGGCGCATTCGTCGCGGCGGCGCTGCTGGTGTTCGCCCTGGGGGTGGTGCTGGCGCCCGGTGAGGCCGTGGCGCCGGGCATCGTGCTCCTCCTGGGCGGTGTCTCCCTGGCTGTCTTCGGTGTCGCTCTCATCGTGCTCGTGCTGCGGATGCTGCTCGCCCAGGCCGTCGCGCGCGACGTCGAGGCGGCACGGATGCGGGCCGAGCTGGAAGAGGTGATCTGATGCCGATCGTCGTCGACATCGACGTGATGCTGGCCAGGCGGAAGATGTCCGTGGGTGAGCTCGCCGAACGCGTCGGCATCACACCCGCCAACCTCGCAGTCCTCAAGAACGGCCGCGCCAAGGCGGTGCGCTTCACCACGCTGGCCGCGCTCTGCGAGGCGCTCGACTGCCAGCCGGGTGACCTGCTGCGCTGGGAGGCCGAGCAGCCGGCGGACGGCGCCGCGCACGCAGGCCACCGATGATCAAGGTCCACAGGGAGCAGCCCATGAAGACAGCCGGCACCGCCCACGGCGTCCCGGTCACGGCCAGTACCGACGTCCTGGTGGTCGGCGCCGGACTGGCCGGCCTGCACACCGCCACCCTCCTCGCCCGGGAAGGTCACGACGTGCTCCTGGTCGACCGGCGGGCTAGTCTGACCGGCGCGATCCGCACCACCGGAATCTTCGTACGGAAGACACTCGACGACTTTCCGCTGCCCGCCGAACACCTGGGACCACCGATTCGCCGCGTGGTCCTCTACCCCCCTGGCCTGGACCGCCCCGTCAGCCTGGTCAGCGCCCGCGACGAGTACCGGGTGGGCGACATGGCCCCGCTCTACACAGCGGCGGCGGCCACCGCTGCCGCCGCCGGGGTGCGGACGGCGCTGGGCACGCGCTACGCCGGCCGTCAGGGCGACATCTTCCATCTGGTCGGCCGTGACGGGCCGACGACGGTCCGGGCCCGGTTCGTCGTCGGCGCCGACGGAGCCCGCTCGACGGTCGCCCGCGACCTCGCCCTCGACCGCAACCGGCACCTGCTGATCGGGGCCGAGGAGGTCTTCGCACTCCCCGGCCATGACGAACCGCCCACGTTCCACTGCGTTGTGGATCCCACGCTCGCCCCCGGTTACCTGGCCTGGGTGGTCAACGACGGACAGCACGCCCATGTCGGCGTCGCGGGCTACGCCGACCGCTTCCCGGCCGGGCTGCGCCAGGCCCTGCGACGGTTCAGCGCGTCGGCGCCGGGACTGGCCGGCGTGGAGCGTCCCGAGGTGGTGGAGCGGCGCGGTGGCCCGATACCCGTCGGCGGCGTACTGCGCCGGATCAGCTGCCCCGACGGGCTGCTGGTGGGCGACGCGGCGGGTGCGGTCTCACCGCTCACCGCCGGTGGCCTGGACCCCTGCCTGCGGCTGTCGGAACACGCGGCCGCGGTCCTGCACGACGCGCTGCGGTCCGGGAAGCCGGAGGCGTTGACCCACTATGACGGAGCCTCGCTGCGCGCCGACTTCAAAGGACGCCTCATGCTGCGCCGAGGTCTGGCCCACCTCCGCACACCCGCCCTGACAGCGGCGGCCTTCACCCTGCTGCGCACACCCCTCGGCCGGGCCGCGGCCGGCCGCGTCCTCTTCGGCGACAGGTCCTTCCCCGACGCACACGTGGGCGAGCACGGCAGGGCCCCCGCCCGCCGCGTGACCCGCCGCGTCTGACGGAGGTGGCACACGTCCCGACGGCCGGGCCCGGGTACTGACTTCAGCCAGTGACCGGGCCCGGACGCGAGCCCCGTTCCGTGTTGAGGTGACGGACGCTCAGGGGCGCTGCCTCACCCGGTCCACCACTGCGGCGGCGGCTGGACGTACGAGCACTGCTCGTACGTCCGGCCGCCCGCTGTGCGCTCGTCACGCGTGCCGAGGTACCGGTACGTCCTCGCGTCGAAGACCAGCACGGGTCCGCCGTCCGCCCAGGGAGTGCCGGGCTTGCCCACGTACTGGATGCCGATCCCCGTGCGGCCGTCGGCGTCCGTCTGCTCCGGGAGCACCTTCACCCCGGGGACCGCGGCGAGCGCCTCGAACGCCGCGGGGCGCAGCCCGTTCGGCAGAGCGGGGGCGCGGAGCAGGCCGGAGAGGAAGAACTGGACCATCGGCCACTCGTCCGCCCTCGTCGGCCGGTCGAAGTCCGGCGCCCCGCCCCTGTCGCGCAGGGTGACCGTCAGCTTGCCCGGCTCGGTCGGCAGCCCCTCTCCTCTCATCGATTCACAGTCCGAAGACTTGGCTTTCACCCGGTACTTCGCCGCTCGTGGGAATCCGGGTCCCGACGTCGTGACCGCACGTGTCAGGTCTCGAACACTGGTGCTGCCCGGGCGTCCCCCCGTCGGGGGAAGGCAGCACGTCCTCACCGGGTGTGAGGGACGTATCGGGTGAGGTCGGCGGAAGCCGGGGAAGACGTGGCGACATCGGATGGGAGGTTGCCATGGAGGGCGGAGATCTGGGACTGGGCGAGCTCTTGGCCGCGGCGGAGGCCGCGCCGCCCGGGGAGTCCGTCGACGTGCTCGCGCTCGATCTGCGCAAGCGCTTCGGGGCGGAGCGGGTGTCGTTCCTGTTCGTCGATCTCATGGGGCAGCGGCTGCTGCGTCTGACCGCGCCCGCCGCAGGTGACACGGCCGGTGGTGCGGAGCGGATCGACCTTCGGGGCAGCGTCTACGACACGGTTCTGCAGAGCCAGCGCCAGCACGTGGAACCGGACGGTCTGGGCGGACGGCGCGTGATCTCGCCCGTCACCAACCGCGGCGACTGCATCGGGGTGCTGGAGGTGACGCTGCAGTGCGCCGACGACACCGTGCTCCGGCAGATCAGCGAGGCGGCGCACGCGCTGGCCTACATCATCGTCACGGACCGCCGCTTCACCGACCTGTACCACGCGGGCAGACGCACCACCCCGACCAGCCTGGCCGCCGAGATCCAGCACCAGTTGCTGCCCTCGGCGCCCTGCTGCGAGGCCCCGCAGTTCACGCTCGCCGCGGGGCTGGTGCCGGCCGACGACATCGGCGGCGACACCTACGACTACACCCTCGACCGCGACACCCTGCACCTGTCCATCACCGACGCCATGGGCCACGACACCAACTCCGCCCTGCTGGCCACGCTGCTGGTCGGTGCCATGCGCGGCGCCCGCCGCAGTGGCTGCGACGCGCTGCAGCAGGCCCGTCGCGCCCACGAGGCCCTGCTGGCCCACAGCCGTGGTCTGGCCACCGGGCAGGTGATGTGCATCCGGCTCGGGACAGGGACCTGCGAGCTGGTCAACGCGGGACACCCGTGGCCCCTGCGCCTGCGCCGAGGCGCCACCGAGGTCGAGGAGATCAAGCTCGCCGTCAACCTGCCCTTCGGCGTGGCGGCACCCACCTCCTACCGCGTCCAGGAACTCCGGCTTCGCCCCGGCGACCGCCTGGTCCTGCTCACCGACGGTATGCAGGAACGTGGTGCCGCGGCCGTCGACCTGCCCTCTGTCGTGCGTGACACCCGCGCCTCGCACCCCAGGGAGGCCGTCCGCGCCCTGACGACCGCGGTGCTGGACGCCTGCCGGGGCAACCTCAAGGACGACGCCACGGTCGTCATCCTGGACTGGCACGGTCCCCGGAGTGACGACTGACGCCCCACGGGGTCACAGCCGTCACGAGTTTCTTCGCACGAGGTGCACGGCGGCCCGGACTGGGAACCGGGCTCGAAGGCCTGTGAAGGCGGGCGCCGGGTAGACGGCCTGTGTAGAAACGGGCGTTGACGGCAGGGAGGAGTGATGTCGGTGGCGGTCAAGGCGATGGGTTGGGTGCACACGTTCCCCGTGTCGGGGGGCGTGCGCGCCGCGCGGCAGTGGACGCGCGAGCGTCTGGAGTCCCTGCCGTGGACCGCCGCTGAACCGGAGACGGTGGACGACATCGTCCTGGCGGTGTCCGAACTGCTCACCAACGCGCACATGCACGCGCACAGCGACGCGCACCTGGTCCTCACCTGGGACGGTGACTGCCTCCATGTGAGCGTCCATGACGACGATCCGACGCTGCCGCGGCAGCGTGACCCGAAGGCGGGCGAGGAGTCGGGGCGGGGCATGGGGATCGTGCGCGAGCTCGCCGACGACTGGGGGATGACGTGCCAGCGGCACGGCAAGACGGTGGCGGCCTGCTTCCGCCCCGCCCACGCCGACCGGCGCGGCGGCAGTTGAGTTCCACGACGGCAGTCCGGCTGCGCCGGCTCTCCGCGGACGAGCTCCGCACAATCCGCGAACGAGCTTCGCGAAATCTTTCCCAGTACCCCTGTTTCCACAGGGCATACCTGTTTGTCGATGCCTGTCTTCTCCTGGCCCCGACGCTTTGTTCCGTGCCGGGAACGTGGGTTAGCCTGCGGCGTATTTTCTGCCCGCGCAGATCCGTGAACTGCGGAAACGCGTGGGCGACAACCGGGCCGCCGATCGGTCCGGCGGGGGTCCGAGTCCTCGGTTCCGGGGACTCCTGGGGAGCGGAGCGAGGGTGCGCATGACCAGCGAGAGCACCGGGGTCGTCGATGCGGTTCCGGGCGACGAGGAGTTGCGGCGGCTCCTGGCGGGCCTGACGGCGGTACGCGACGGGGACTTCGGCACCCGTCTGCCGGACGACGCCGACGGCCTCATGGGTGACATCGCGAAGGTCTTCAACGGCATGGTGGACCAGCTGTCCGTGTTCACCTCCGAAGTGACCCGCGTGGCCCGCGAGGTGGGCACGGAGGGCACGCTCGGCGGGCAGGCCGAGGTTCCGGGCGTCTCGGGCACCTGGGCCGACCTGACGGACTCGGTGAACGCCATGGCGGGCAACCTGACCACCCAGGTCCGCGACATCGCCCAGGTGGCCACGGCGGTGGCGAAGGGCGACCTCTCCCAGAAGATCGACGTGCCCGCCCGCGGCGAGATCCTGCAGCTGAAGGAGACCGTCAACACGATGGTCGACCAGCTCTCCGCCTTCGCCGACGAGGTCACCCGCGTCGCCCGCGAGGTCGGCAGCGAAGGACGCCTCGGCGGACAGGCCCAGGTGCCGGGTGTGGCCGGCGTCTGGCGCGACCTGACGGACTCGGTGAACCACATGGCGGGCAACCTCACCGGCCAGGTCCGCTCCATCGCCCAGGTGACCACGGCGGTGGCGCAGGGCGACCTCTCCCAGAAGATCACCGTCGAGGCCCGCGGCGAGATCCTCGAACTGAAGAACACCATCAACACGATGGTCGACCAGCTCTCCGCCTTCGCCGACGAGGTCACCCGCGTCGCCCGCGAGGTCGGCACCGAAGGACGCCTCGGCGAACAGGCGGACGTCAAGGGCGTCAAGGGCACCTGGCGCGACCTGACCGACTCCGTGAACTTCATGGCGGGCAACCTCACCGGCCAGGTCCGCAACATCGCACTGGTGGCGACTGCGGTCGCCAAGGGCGACCTCTCCCAGAAGATCACCGTGGACGCCCGCGGCGAGATCCTCGAACTGAAGAACACCATCAACACGATGGTCGACCAGCTCTCCGCCTTCGCCGACGAGGTCACCCGCGTCGCCCGCGAGGTCGGCACCGAAGGACGCCTCGGCGGACAGGCGCAGGTGCGCGGCGTGTCGGGAACCTGGAAGGACCTCACCGACAACGTCAACGTGATGGCGTCGAACCTGACCGGCCAGGTCCGCTCCATCGCCCAGGTCGCCACCGCCGTGGCGCGCGGCGACCTGTCGCAGCGGATCACGGTCGAGGCCAAGGGCGAGGTCGCGGCGCTGGCGGACGTCATCAACACGATGGTCGACACGCTGTCGGCCTTCGCCGACGAGGTCACCCGCGTCGCCCGCGAGGTCGGCACCGAAGGACGCCTCGGCGGACAGGCGCACGTGCCGAACGTCGCGGGCACCTGGAAGGACCTCACCGACAACGTCAACTCGATGGCCAACAACCTCACCGGCCAGGTCCGCAACATCGCACTGGTGACGACCGCGGTGGCCCGGGGTGACCTGTCGAAGAAGATCGACGTGGACGCCCGCGGCGAGATCCTCGAACTCAAGACGACGATCAACACGATGGTCGACCAGCTCTCCGCCTTCGCCGACGAGGTCACCCGCGTCGCCCGCGAGGTCGGCACCGAAGGACGCCTCGGCGGACAGGCCGAGGTGGAAGGCGTCTCGGGCACCTGGAAGCGCCTGACGGAGAACGTCAACGAACTGGCGGGCAACCTGACCCGGCAGGTCCGCGCCATCGCCGAGGTCGCGAGCGCCGTCGCCGAGGGCGATCTGACGCGTTCGATCACCGTGGAGGCCTCCGGCGAGGTCGCGGAGCTCAAGGACAACATCAACTCCATGGTGGAGTCCCTGCGCGAGACCACCCGCGCCAACCAGGAGCAGGACTGGCTCAAGACGAACCTCGCCCGGATCTCCAGTCTGATGCAGGGCCACCGCGACCTGCCCGTGGTCGCCGAGCTGATCATGGACGAGCTGGTTCCCCTGGTGTCGGCGCAGTACGGTGCCTTCTACCTGGCCGAGGACGGGGACGACGGGCCCGAGCTGCGGCTCGTCGGCTCCTACGGCTACCCCGACGACAGCGACCGGCCCACCCGTATCGCCTTCGGCCGCACCCTGGTCGGCCAGGCCGCGCGCAGCCGCCGCACCATCACGGTGGACGAGCTGCCGCCCGGCTACGTGACCATCTCCTCGGGGCTCGGCCAGGTGGTGCCGACGGCGCTGATGCTGCTGCCCATCGTGGTGGAGGACCAGGTCCTCGGCGTCATCGAGCTGGCGTCGGTCACCCCCTTCACGGAGACCCACCAGGACTTCCTGGCCCAGCTGATGGAGACCATCGGCGTCAACGTCAACACGATCGTCGCCAACGCCCGCACCGACGAGCTGCTGGTCGAGTCGCAGCGCCTGACGGCCGAACTGCAGGCCCGTTCGGAGCAGTTGCAGGTCCAGCAGGAGGAGCTTCAGCGCTCCAACGCCGAACTGGAGGAGAAAGCCTCGCTGCTGGTGGCGCAGAACCGGGACATCGAGGCGAAGAACCTGCAGATCGAGCAGGCGCGGCAGGAACTGGAGACCCGTGCCCAGCAGCTGTCGCTGGCCTCGAAGTACAAGTCGGAGTTCCTGGCGAACATGAGCCACGAACTGCGCACCCCGCTCAACAGCCTGCTCATCCTCGCCCAGTTGCTGGCCCAGAACCCGTCGCGCAACCTCACCCCGAAGCAGGTCGAGTACGCGCAGATCATCCACTCCGCCGGCTCGGACCTGCTGCAGCTGATCAACGACATCCTCGACCTGTCGAAGGTCGAGGCCGGGAAGATGGACGTCGCGCCCGAGCGGGTGGCGCTGCGGCAGCTCATCGAGTACGTCGAGGCCACCTTCCGGCCCATGACGACGCAGAAGGGGCTGGACTTCACGGTCACGACCGCTCCCGGGGCGCCCGCTGACCTGCTCACCGACGACTCCCGGCTGCGCCAGGTGCTGCGCAACCTCCTGTCGAACGCCGTGAAGTTCACCGAGACGGGCGGTGTGGAGCTGAGCATCGAACCGGCGCCCGACGAGGAGGTGCCCGAGGGGGTGATCCGGGGCGGTGCCGTGGTGGCCTTCCGTGTGAAGGACACCGGCGTCGGCATCCAGGAGCAGCACCTGGAGACGATCTTCGGCGCCTTCCAGCAGGCGGACGGCACGACGAGCCGCAAGTACGGCGGCACCGGTCTGGGACTGTCCATCACCCGGGAGATCGCCCAACTGCTCGGCGGTGCCGTCACGGTGGACAGCACACCCGGTCAGGGCAGCACCTTCACGCTCTTCCTGCCCGTGGCCCGGCCCGACTACGAGGAACTGGCCGGCCACGGCAGGAGTCCGGAGCCGTCCTCGGCCGACTCCGTCCCCGAGGAACCGTCCCGCCCGGTGCCGGTGCCCCGGGTCGGGTACGTACCGCGGCCCAGGCGGCTGCTGGTCGTCGAGGAACGGCCGCGCGGTCTGCTGACCCTCGTCGCGGAGAGCGTGGTCGCGGATCTGGCGCACGGCCGGGAGGACGGTGGGCAGCCCGCGGTCGACATCATCACCGCCGTCGGGGCGCAGGAGGCGGCGGGCGCCCTCGCCGCCGAAGCGTGCCACTGCGTCGTCCTTGAGCACGGCATGCAGGACGGCGAGGCGTCGCGGTTCCTGCAGGCCCTGGAGGGTGACTCGGCGCTGGCGAACGTGCCGGTGCTGGTGCACAGCAGTTACCCCACGGACGTGTCCCTGGAGGAGACGCTCCGGTCCCGTTCGTCGGGCGGGGCACTGGAGTTCCTCTCCAGCCTCGACGAACTGCGCGAGCGCATCGCCCTGCACCTGTCCGCCGAGGAGCCCGGGGAGGTGCTGGCCCTGGTCCGGTCCGAGGAACCGCACCATCCGGCACCGCGCCCGGACGACGCGCCGGCCGGCCGTACCGTCCTGGTCGTCGACGACGACGCGCGCAACCTGTTCGCGCTCAGCGGGATCCTTGAGCTGCACGGCTTCCGGGTGCTGCACGCCGAGAACGGGCGCAAGGGCATCGAGACGCTGGTCGGCAACCCTGACGTCGCGCTCGTGCTGATGGACGTGATGATGCCGGAGATGGACGGCTACACCGCGACGGCCGAGATCCGCAGGATGCCGCAGTACGCCGAGCTGCCCATCATCGCCGTCACCGCGAAGGCGATGCCCGGCGACCGGGAGAAGAGCCTCGCCGCGGGCGCCAGCGACTACGTGACCAAGCCCGTCGACACGCGCGATCTCATCGCCTGCGTGCGGCGCTGGCTGCCCGCATGAGTACGCCGGTGCCCGACCCGCAGCGTCTTCTGTTCCGCGCCCCAGGGCGCTCCAGCCGAGGAGCATCCACACCGTGAGCATCACCGAGCATCCGCGCGATCCGGGTCAGGACGGTGAGCCGAGGCTCGAGTCCGCCGCTGCCCCGGCGTCCTCCGCCCTGTCGGTGACCTTCACCGACGGGACGCCCGCGGACCTCGCGGGTGTCCCGCCCGTGTCACCGGTGGGCAGGCTGGCGGCCACCGTGGAACGGCTCAGCAGGGAGGTGCGGGCCGCCCAGGCGGAGGCCGAGGGGCGTGCGCTGATCGAGCTCGCCAAGGGCATCCTGGTCGAGCGGCTCAAGTGCGGGCCCGCCCAGGCCGCCCGGCAGCTCACCGAACTGGCCGGGCAGGCCCAGGTCACGCTGCTGGAGTTCGCGGTCGACGTCATCAACCAGGCCGCCCGGGACCGGATGTCGGAGGTGACGAACGCGTTCCTCGCCGCCACGCGGGCCGCCGACGAGGCGGAGGCCGAGTCGGCCGCCGTGCGTCTGCGCGCGGCGGAGAGCGGTGCGCTGGCGGCGCAGGACACCCAGGCCGTCGCCGACGCCCTGCTGGAGCAGGCGCTGCGCCCGCTCGGCGCGGTGGCGGTGGCGATCTGGGCGGCGAGTGCGGACGGTTCGCTCACCCTGGCGGGCAGCGCCGGCTTCTCCCCCGCGGAGGCCGCGCGCTGGCGTTACGTCCCGCCGGACGTGGTGACGGTGGCGCGGCGCGGCCTGGCCGAGCGCGAGGGGCAGTGGATCACGTCCCTCGCCGGGACAGGGCTGCCCAGCATCGGCCTGCATCACCATCCGGACGGCGGCAGGGCCGCCGTGCCCGCCGGTACCGGAGGGCGCGTCCACGGCGTGCTGGAGATCGCCTGGCCGACGCCCCTGGCACCGCAGCCTCCGCAGATCGTCCGCCAGGTGGAGGCCCTCGCGGAGCTGTGCGCCCACACGCTGGAGACATACACGCCGCTGCTGGGCGCCGCGCAGGAGCCGCGCGTCCTGCCGGACGCCGCGGAGCTGATGGACCTGGCCGACGGGCTGCACGACCCCGCCCTGGTCCTGGTGCCCCACCTCGACGGCGCCGGGAACCTGGTGGACTTCCGCATCCAGCACGTCAACGACCGCTTCCTGGACCCGGCCGGCCGGCCGCGTGCGGTGGTGAGCGGCGCGCTGCTGCTGGAGGCCTACCCGATGGCCGCCGGTGACAGCGAGCTGTTCCAGCGCATCGAGCGGGTGTACGCCACCGGTGAGCCGTTCCGGGCCCGCCGGATGAACCTCACCGCCCTGGTCGACCAGGTCCCCCTCTCGGCGGTCGCGGACATCAGCATCAGCCGGCACGGCACGGCCGTCCTGCTCCTGTGGCGCATCGAGGACGAGACGGCCCGGCTGGCGAGCCTGCTCCAGCACGCCCAGCGCCTCGGCCGCATCGGCGGCTTCGAGGAGAACGTGCTGACCGGCGAGATCACCTGGAACGGGCAGCTGTTCGACCTCTACGGCCGGCCGAGGTCGAGCACGCCGGTGCCCCTGGAGGAGCTGCCGAACCACGCGCACCCGGACGACGGCGTCTCCATCCGCCGTTTCCTGCGTACGCTGCTGCACCACCGACGGCCGGCGGCCGCGGCCTTCCGGTTGCAGCGGCCGGACGGAGTGACCCGCCACATCCGGGTCGTCGCCGAACCGGTGCTCGACACCGACGGCCGGCTGCTCCTCGTCCGCGGCGCGTGCCAGGACATCTCCGCCCAGCACTGGACCGAGGTGGCGCTCGCCGCGACCCGCGACCAGCTGGCGCACACCGAGCAGCAGGCCACCGAACGCAACCGGCTGACCCTCCAGTTGCAGCACGCCATCATGCCCCCCACCCAGGCGCCGTTGGAGGTGGACGACCTCCAGGTGGCCGTCCGATACCGGCCCGCGGAGACCGAGCAGTTGGTGGGCGGCGACTGGTACGACGCCGTCGTCCTGCCGTCGCGGCTGGTGCTGCTGTGCGTGGGGGACGTGGCCGGCCACGGCATCGAAGCCGCGACCAGCATGGTCGTCCTGCGCAACGCGCTGCGCGGCCTCGCGGTGACCGGAGCCGGTCCCGGCCAGCTGCTGTCCTGGCTCAACATCGTCGCCCACCACCTGACGGGAGCGGTCACCGCGACGGCGGTCTGCGGCCTGTACGACCCGGCCCGGCGCACGCTGCGCTGGGCCAGGGCGGGCCACCTGCCGCCCGTGCTGGTCCGGGACGGAGAAGCCACTCCCCTGCCGCTGGTCAAGGGAATGCTGCTCGGAGCGCTGCCCGAGGTGGTGTACGAGGAGGCCGAACTCCAACTGAGCGCCGAGGACACCCTGTTGATGTACACGGACGGTCTGATCGAGCGCCGGGACCGGTCCGTGGAGGAGTCCCTGACCCATCTGCTGACCACCGCCCGCACGGCACCCAGCACGCTCGACCAGCAGCTCGACCGCCTGCTGACCTACAGCAGGTCGGACACCGACGACGACACCTGCATCGTCGGCATCCAGGTCGGATGAGGAACGCGGTGCGGGCAGGGGTCCGTGGTGGGTTCCGTGCTCAGTACGGAGGCGGCCCCTGCCCCGGCCGGGAGATGCTGTGACCACAGCGAACAGCGATCGGCCCGCCGGGACACGCCGGGCCGATCCTGCCCCACGACCACGGGAGTGACCATGACCGGCACCGAGAACGGCACGTACGAGGGATTCACACCCGAGGAGCGTGCCGCGATGAAGGAGCACGCCCAGGAGCAGAAGAAGGCGGCACGTCGCCGCGGCGCGAGCGCGGCGGAGAAGGCGGCGGAGGCGGAACGGGACGTGCTCGCGAAGATCGCCGAGATGCCGGACTCCGACCGGATCATGGCCGAGCGCGTCCATGCCGTGGTCAAGGCCAACGCACCGGTGCTCGCTCCGAAGCTGTGGTACGGCATGCCCGCCTACGCGCTGGACGGCAAGGTCGTCTGCTTCTTCCAGAGCGCGGCGAAGTTCAAGGCGCGCTACGCGACGCTCGGCTTCAACGACGCGGCGAAACTGGACGACGGCGCGATGTGGCCGACCGCTTTCGCCCTGACCGAGGTGACGGCCGACGTGGAGGCGCGGATCGCGGCGCTGGTGAAGCAGGCGGTGGGCTGACACCGACCACGGCTCCGCCGGCGCCCGGCGCCTGGCCGGTCCGCCCCGGACGGCTACCGAGCGGCCACGACGGCTACGGGGCGGCCTTGGGCGTGAGGCCCAGGCCGGTCAGCGCGGCCGTGCCGGCGGCGGCGTGCTCACCGCCGGCCAGCAGTAGCGTGCGCGCCGACTGGTAGGGGCAGCCGGCCGCGTCGAACGCGGCAGCGGCGGCGAGTTGCCGCGGCAGGTCGCCGTCGAGCAGGGCCTGCGCGCGGTCCACCTGGGCGGTGGCGACCGGGTTGCCGGCGACCACGGCCCGGGCCGCGGCGATCCGGGCCGGGGCTTGCGGGTGCCCGGCGAGTACCGCCGCCTCCGCCCTGAGAGCCACGTACCAGTGCAGCCAGATCCAGCACACCCACTTCCACACCTCGTCCGGCTCCGGCGCGACCCGCTCCAGCGCCGCGTCCACGTCCCCGTGGTGGAGCAGGACCATGGCGTCGAAGACCGCGCCGTAGCCGTGCTGGTGCTGCGGCGCCGTGTCCGCCCGGTCGACGACAGCGAGCCAGGTCGCGCGGGCCTCCTGATCGGCGCGCAGGCCGTGGATCATGGCGACGGACGCGGCTGCCGCGCCCAGGGAGAGCGACCGCTGCCGGCCGCTCTGCTCCCACGCGTCGAGGAAGCGCACGCTGCGGGTGAGGACCTCGTCGGCATGGCCGGCGAACGCGTCCGCGACCAGGATCCAGGACGTGGCGTGGTGGCCCGCCTCGGCCAGCAGCGGATGGTCGGCGAGCTGTCGGCCCCACCGCCGGGCTCGCGACAGCTCGCCCATGCCGAGGGCGGTTCCCGCCGCCATGGCGAGGGCGTCCGTCATCTCGTGCACAGCGGCGGCAGCCGGCGGCGCGGAGGCCAGGATGTCGGTCCGGCGCCGGGCGGCGGCCGCGGCCGCGAAGGCGTCACCGGCCCAGCTTTGGGCACCGGAGAGCGCGTCGAGTGCGGCGGACTGCGCCACCGGGTCGCCCGCGCGCCGGGCGAGCGCGACGGCCTGCTCGGCGCGCTCGACCGTCTCCCGCGCGGTGTTGTCGGCGTCTCCCTGCAGCGCGCCGTACGCGTCGGCGAGCACCGCCGCCTCGGCCAGTGCGATGGCCGCCCGGGCGTCGGTGGCGTCGCCGGACAGCTCGCGCGCCTCCTTGAGCAGGGCCGTCACCTCCTCGACGGGGGGAATCCGCGTGAACGAGGTGGAGAAGCGGTACGCGACGGTGGCGGCTGCCGCCAGGTCGCGGCCAGCGCTGACGTTGTCCCCCGCCCGGTGGGAGGCCTCCGCGGCGGCGCGGTGCAGCCGGAACATGTCGTCGCCGAGCCTGCGGCACCCGGCCACCGCGGCGGCCTGCCGCAGCGCCGCGGCACCGGCGGTGTCGTCGGCGAGCCCGGCCGCCTGCTCGTAGCGCTCTTGGGACTCGCCGAGCAGGTGGCGGGCGAAGGCCAGTTCGGCCAGGGACACGGCGAGACGGTACGCCTCCGCACGCAGTTCCGGCCGGCCGGCGGCCCAGGTGAGGGCGGCCCGCAAATTGTCCGCCACGCCGTCGAACCGGGCCCGCCACTCCCCACCGGACGCTCCGGTGAGGGCGGCCGCGCCGGTCAGGCACCACGCCACGTGGCGGGCCCGGACATCGGTCAGCTCGCCGGCGTCGGCCAGTCGCTCCGTCCCGTACTGCCGGATGGTCTCCAGCGCGTGGTACCGGGTGCCGCTCGCGGACGGTGCCACGGTGAGCAGGCTCTGCTCGGCGAGCCTGCCCAGCCCGTCGACCACCGCGGCCGGGTCCAGCGGGGCGAACCCGGCGACCTCGGCGGCCGCCTCGGTGGTGAACGGCGCGACGAACACCGACACGCGGCGCAGCAGTGCCTGCTCCCGCGGCTCCAGCAGGTCATGGCTCCAGTCCAGCACGGCCCGCACAGACCGGTGCCTGTCGTCGGCGCGGGGCCCGCCGGTGAGGATCCGCAACTGATCGGAGAGGCCGGCCGCGAGACCGTCCAGTCCGAGCGTGGGGCACCGCGCCGCGGCCAGCTCGATCGCCAGCGCCATGCCGCCGAGCCGTTCGCAGACGGCCACGACTCCCTCGTACGCGGCCGGGCCCGGCGGCGGGCCGACGGCGGCCACCCGGTCCATGAACAGGGCCACCGCCTCCGATTCGCCGCCGCCGGCCCGTGACAGCGGCGGGAGCGGGAAGACCCGCTCGAACGGCACCATCAGTCTGGCCCGGCTGGTCACGAGCACCCGTAACCTGGGGCAGGCCGCCAACAGCCGCTCCAGGAACGGCGCCACTCCGTCACGCACCTGCTCGCAGTTGTCCAGCACCAGCAGCGCCCGGCGATCCGCCAGCGCGGCCGACACCGCGTCGTCGACGCGGTGCCCGGGTTGTTCACCCAGCCCCACGGCCGCCGCGACCGCCGCTCCGACGCGGCCGGGCTCGGTGACCGGGACCAGGTCGACGAACCAGACCCCGTCGGCGAAGTCGCCTGCGGCGTCCGCCGCGACGGCCAGCGCGAGGCGTGTCTTGCCCACCCCGCCCGGGCCGACCACGGTCACCAGCCGGTGCGCCTTCACCGCCTCGGCCAGCTCTCTGCGCTCCCGCACCCGGCCGATGAAGGCCGTCAGCGGTGCCGGCAGCGCGGGCGCCGAGCGCGACTGTTCGGCGCGGGCGCACTCGGCCGCGTGCCGGGCGAGCGCCCGCCGGTCCGGCAGTTGCAGCTT
Organism: Streptomyces bullii; assembly: GCF_042657145.1. Classification (NCBI taxonomy): domain Bacteria; kingdom Bacillati; phylum Actinomycetota; class Actinomycetes; order Kitasatosporales; family Streptomycetaceae; genus Streptomyces; species Streptomyces bullii. Next base: position 135,831 of record NZ_JBHSNY010000009.1, on the reverse strand, counting down.
GCGCAGCAGCGAGGAGACGTGCGACTCGACGGTGCGCACGGAGATGACCAGCCGCGCGGCGATCTCCGCGTTGCTGAGGTACTCCCCCAGCAACGCGAGGACTTCGGCTTCCCGGGCGGAGATCACTGGAGTGGACACCGCCTCATTATCCGGGGCGGTGTCCGGGCCGGTGCGGCGAGTTCCCCGAGCGGCGGAGGTGCCCTCTCGTCGCGCAGCGCGAGGAGCTCACCGGCCGGTCGCTGTCGTACGGAGCCGTCCTCGGCGAACGTCACCTCGCGCGGCAGGGTCGGCAGCCCGGCCGAACCGGCCACGCGCACCCACGCCGGCTCGCCCAGGGAGGGCGAGAGCGGGGGCTGCCCGGCCGCCGCGTCCGTCCGAGCACCGGGCCCCGGCCGGTAAGGGCCACGGCGCCACCCTGGCCACGCCCCGCCGGGCCGGGCGGGCCGGACGGGCCGGACGGGCCGGACGGGCCTGGCGGGCCTGGCGGGCCTGGCGGGCCTGGCGGACGATGAAGAGCCCGATCTTGGGCATTCGGTGGGAGTGATCTTCATATCGGTCCAATGAGGGGGCTCATCACCGTGGCCACACCTGCGCGTCGTACACCGCCGGCGAACCGCCGCCGTGCGTTCGACCTCCGCTCGACCGCCCTGTTCTTCGTCTTTCTCGCCGTGGTCGTGAGCGTTCTGGGGTTCGCGGCCCGTACGGTGGCCGCCGCCGTCGAGCGGCGTCCCGCCTGGGCGTTCGCCCTCGTCCTCACAGGCGTCGCGGGCTTCATGGGTCTGCGGCGCCGGTTGCACGTGGCGAGAGCGGCACGTCGGGCCGCGGCCGCGCTCGACGAGGCGGCGAGGGAAGCAGCCGACGAGTTGGAGGCTCCGGTGATTCCCCGCCAGCGCCAGGCCGTGGCGCCCGACGTCGACTACGACGCCCTGACCCCCGAGGAGTTCGAGGCGGCGATCGCCGCTCTCTGCGCACGCGACGGCTGCTCTGCCGTCGAGGTCGTGGGCGGTGCCGGGGACCTCGGCGCCGATGTCGTGGCCGTGACCCCCGACGGGCGTCGTGTCGTCCTGCAGTGCAAGCGCTACGGTGACGCGAACCGGGTCGGCTCCCAGGACCTGCAGCGCTTCGGCGGCACCTGCTTCACCGTCCACGAGGCCGACGTCGCCGTCCTGGTCACCACGAGCGACTTCACCACGCCGGCGGTGGAGTACGCCGACCAGTGCGGGATCGTGTGCGTGGACCGGCAGACCCTCCTGGCCTGGACGGACGGCACCGGGCCTCGGCCCTGGGAACTCGCCCGGGAAGCCCGGACGTGGCAGTGAAACGACCTCGTCGCACTCGACGGCGTCACGTCGCCTCGGCCTGAACCGGTCGAGCGGCCCGGCCCCCTCACGGTGCCCGTGTGGCCCTGGCGCGGCTCGCACCGGGCGCGCCGCCCCGCCCAGCGGCACGGCTTGTCGACCGCACGGAAAACCCTGCGCTGGTAGCGTCGACGGAGCCGCTCCAGGCATGGTGTCGTTCGTCCGAGAGAGACTGATGTCCCCCACCATTCGCAGAGCCGTCATCCCCGCCGCGGGCCTCGGTTCCCGCCTGCTGCCCCTGACCAAGGCGACGCCGAAGGAAATGCTGCCGGTCGGCGACAAGCCGGTGATCGAGCACACGGTCCGCGAGCTGGTGGACTCCGGCATCACCGACATCACCATCGTCGTCTCCGCCGGCAAGAGCCTGATCCAGGACCACTTCCGACCGAACCCCGCGCTGGTCGCCCAGCTGCGCGCCGACGGCAAAACGGCCTACGCGGACGCGGTGGAGGAGGTCGCCGAGCTGGCCGCCCAGGGACACATCACCTACCTCGACCAGCAGGGCCCGTACGGCAACGGCACGCCCGTGCTGAACGCCGCCCGCAGCTTCCGCGACGAACCGGTCCTGGTGCTGTGGCCCGACGACGTCTTCGTGGCCGAGGTGCCCCGGGCCCAGCAGCTGATCCGCGCATACGAGAAGACGGCCTGTCCGGTGCTCGCCCTGATGCCCATGAAGCGCGCGGAGTCCCAGCGCTACGGCGTGCCGGTCGTCAAGGAGGACCTCGGCGACGGGATGCTGCGGATCACCGGCCTCGTGGAGAAGCCGAAACCGCAGGAGGCCCCGTCCGATTTCGCGGCCATCGGCGGCTACGTCATCACGCCCGGCATCGTCGACGAGCTGCGCGAGCAGACCCGCCGCTGGTACGAACACAGGACCGGCGAGATCTACCTGACGGACGCGATCAACGCCTACGCCGCGAGCCGCGCGGTGTACGGGCAGGTCATCCAGGGCCGCTGGTACGACACCGGCAACCCGGCCGACTACCTCGTCGCCCAGATGGCCTCCGCCCTCGCCCATCCCGAGTACGGCCCCGTCCTGCGCCGCCTGGTCCAAGAACTCGACGCCGACCGCCCGGGCACGGGCTCCGACGACTCCGGCAGCAGCGACAGCACCCCCTGACCGCACTCGCCGGTACGGAGCAGCTGTCCCCACGGGACGCCCCCGGCACCGTGGCGATCGGCCGGGCCGCCGGGGGGCCTGCCGTCGCCACCTCTGGGAAGATCGGTGTGGACTCTCGTACGGGGAGGAGGAGGCCCGTGGACTTCGACACGGTCGCCGACGAGCTGTACGGGCTGCGGCCGGAGGACTTCACCGCCGCCCGTAACGTCCGGGCGGCCGAGGCCCGCACGGCCGGCGACCGGGCTCTCGCGGAGAAGATCGCCAAGCTGCGCCGTCCCAGCCTGTCGGCCTGGGCCTGCAACCTCCTGGTCCGCGAGCAGCCCGGCGAGGTCGAGCCGCTGCTCCGCCTCGGGGAGGGCCTGCGGCAGGCCCATCGCGACCTGGACGGCGGGCAGCTGCGAGAACTGAGCCGCCGACAGCACGCCCTGATCACCGCACTGGCCCGGCAGGCGAGGCGGCTTGCCGCCGAGGCCGGTCACCCGGTCGGGGAGGACGTCCAGCAGGAGGTCGAGTCCACCCTGCACGCCGTCCTGGCCGACCCCGACGCGGCCCGGGAATGGGCGGACGGCCGGCTGGTCAAGCCGTTGAGCGCCGCCGTCGGCTTTCCCACGGCAACGGAGAAGGCCGTACCGCGCCGCACACCGGGCCCGCCGCCCTCGTCGGGTCGTTCCGCGCCCGCGGCCCGCAGTGACGCCGAGGCCGAGGAGAGGCGACGAGAGATCGCCCGGGCCCGGCAGGAGGTCGAGGAGGCCCAACGGGAACTGCGGGATCGCGAGGAAGGCGCCGCTGCCGCCCACCGCGAGGCGAAGGACGCCCAACAGCTGGTGGAACGGCTCCAGCGGCGCGTCGACGAACTGACCGAGGAACTGCGGCGCGCGAGGGAGGAGCAGCGGCAGGCCCGCACGGCCGAACGCGCGGCACGCGAGCGGGCCCGGACCGCCGACGGACGCGCCGCAGAGGCCAAGCGCCGGGCCGACAGCGCAACCGCGCAGCTCCCAGGCCTGATCGCACAGGACCGGTGACGGTTGACGCGCTCACCGTAGGGCGCTCCTGAGCACTTCCGTACGTCCCTCTGCCGGAGCGCCGTACGCATGCCGATGGACTACTTCGCGGACGACCCGCGCACGAACCTGGAGCGCATGATCGCGGGCGACCTCTACATCGCCGACGATCCCGAGATCGCGCGCCGGCAGCAGCAGGCCGTCCGCCTGGCCGCGCGCTACCAGGCCGCCTACGTCGAGGACGCCGACGCCGCCCGGCCGCTCCTCGCCGAACTGCTCGGCGCCCTGGGAGCGGAGGCACACGTGCGGCCGCCGCTGTACGTCGACTACGGCACCAACATCACGATCGGCGCGCGCACCTTCGTCAACTACAACCTCACCGCACTGGACGTCGCCGCCATCACCATCGGTGAGGACTGCGCCGTGCCCCTGGGATCGATGACCTACCACTTCAGCGGCATGGACGACCTCCTGCGCGAGGCGTTCCGGCATTTCACCGACCACGTCGTCGCGCTGTTCGACACTCACCTGGCGCCCCCGGCCGACCCCGAGGAGGCCAGAGCAGCGGTGGCCGACCTCATCCACGCACTGTCCGAGGGAAGCCAGCGCGGCCTGATCCTCACCCAGGAGCTCTACACCCTCGCCGCACGCCGGCCCGCCTACCGGGAACTCACCCAGGAATGGATGGCGCGCAGCCGCGTCCACCTGGAGAGGCATGTCGACGCCGCCACCGCGCGCCAACCGGACGCCCTCATCGAGGGACTGGCACTGCACCGCGCCCTGTCCCCCGTCCCCCACGACCGCGCCCTCACCCTGGAGCCGTCACGCGCATCACGAGCACGGGACGACGCGCCCCTTAGCCGCCCGTGCGGCACACACCTGACCGCTGTGCCGCACGGGCCGTACGCGGTGGGCGAGGGTCAGTCAGGCGGGCAGCGTCCGTGGGGCTCGTTTCCCTCAGTGGTTATGAGCCCTCAAGCGCACGGCCAGTTGCCGCAGGCATCGGTGGTACTGGATTTCTTCAGCTTCGGTCATCAGGGGTTGAGCCTGGTCCAGATGCATGGCGCAGTCGCGCAGTATGCGATGGCGCTCTGCGCCCAGGGAGCCACTGTTGTTGTGCCAGGTGGCAATGCACCCGGCGATGGCCGCGTCGAGCAGGACCATGTCGATGCCGGCCAGCTCTGCACCACGCAGTCCGGCAGGGAAGTCCGTGCCTGCGGCATCAAGAAGCTGCCGGTCGAGGTCGCGCTCGTCTGAGCCGCGCCGAGCGCTGGGCCGCCCTCAGCCGGCCGTGGTCACCTCGATCGAGAGGTCGTTGCCGACCGTGTAGTAGGGGCGCAGCGCGCGACCGTCCACCGCGATCGCCGGACAGACGTGGACGTGCTTGCGGTCCGCGAGGTCGTCCAGCAGACGGCCGATCCGGATGGGCGGTGCCCCGGCGGCGGGCTGGACGAAGAGGTCCCAGATCGCGCCACCGCTGCCCGCTTCGGGCACCAGGTCCTCCGGGGCGGTGGTGAAGAAGAGACTCCTGCCGTCGTCCGCGGCTCGGGGCCGCACGGTACGGACGGTGTCCGCGCTGCCGCGCAGGCGCAGCCGTACGGTGGCGTCCTCGCGAAGTTCCGCGCCGTGCAGCCGGGCGCCGACCGTGATCGCCCGGTCCGTGGCGTCGATCCGGCGAACCTCCGCGTGGGCGGCGCGCAGCCACGCCCGCAGGGCGAGGAAACCGTCCTTCGTGACGTACGGGAGCCGGACGGCCACCGGGGAGGGCCGGTCGCGCAGGTGACCGTCGACGAGGGCGCGCAGGTCGCACAGTCCGGGACGCAGCCTGTGTCGTTCGGCGCCGGGCTCGGGGAGCAGGTACACGTCCCAGCGGCCCTCCGCGAGCGTACGGCGCGGCTCCAGCACGGCGCGCCATCCGCCGTCGGCTCCGGCGGGCTCCAGGTCGATGAGGTGCCGGGTCTTCTCGGGCTCTCCCTTCTTGGGCCGCAGGCGTATCAGCAGGCGGGGACGGGCGGCCGGTCCGGCCGGAAGGTGGAAGGTGATGCGGCCCTCCGCGTCGACGGTGCAGTCGGCGCGCAGGTGTTCGTGCTGCTCCATGTGGTCCGTGCTCTCCCCGCGTCCGGTCTGTTCCCCGGGCTCCACGTGGTCCCCGGGCGCTGTGTCCGGCGTCGTGCCCTGCGTCCTCATCGCCGTCCCCTCCGCAGCAGGCGCAGGGCGTCCACGGCGGCGGCATGCGCGATGTCGCGCGCGGCATGGCCCTGGCTGATCAGCACGCCGTGTGCCGGTCCTGGTGCTGGTGCGGTCCGCTGCCCAGTGCTCCTGGTCGAGACCGCCTCCCGGAGCAGGCGCTCGGCCTGGGTCACGACGGGGCCCGGGGCGAAGCGCCGCGCGTTCTCCAGGGCGGCCCGGCCCATACGGCGGCGGCGTTCGTCGTCGCCGACGAGTTCCAGCAGCGCCGCCCCCAGGGCGTCACGGTCCCCCACCGGGACCAGGCGGCCGTCGACCCCGCCCTTGATGATCTCGCCTGGCCCGTAGGGGCAGTCGGTGCTCACCACGGGCAGTCCGCAGCGCATCGCCTCCACGATGGTCATGCCGAACGGCTCGAAGTCGGACGTGGCCGCACCGATCGAGGCCTTGACCCATTCGGCTTCCATGGGAGCCGCCGGGCCCATCAGGAAGACGTTGTTCCACAGACCGAGCTTCTCGACGAGCTGCCGCAGCCTGTCCTGTTCCTGTCCCTTGCCGTATATGCGCAGCTGCCAGTCCGGGAACGCGGCGGCGACCTGGGCGAACGCCTCGATCAGCAGGTCGTATCGTTTCACCGGAACCAGCCGACCCGCGGCGATCACGACCTTGGCGGTGCCGTCGGCGGCCGGCAGCACCGGATCGGGGACGCTGTTCGGGAGCGCCTCGACGCGTACGCCGGGCAGCCGCATCTTGCGCCGGTAGGCGGCGGCGTCCGCTTCCGTGACGGTGGTGATCACGTCCAGGTGGCGGTAGACCCGGCGCAGGCCGGCACGCAGCCGCGGCGGATGGTTGTCGAGGGTCAGGTGTTCCTGGCCGACCCGTATGACGCGCCGCGGGGCCTGGAGCGCGATGTGCACGTTGAGCCCCGGCCGGGTGCCGATGACCACGTCCGCGTCGATGGCCTCGAGGCATTCGGCGATCCGCTGGTCCGTCAGCTCGCTGTACTGCTGGTAGCGGTACTCGGCGGAGGGGAACACCCTCGCCGGTCTCCGATGCAGCGGATGTCCCTTATCGGTCCGCAGGTCCACCAGTGCCCGCAGCCCGATCCTGGGGTCCGGGGTGAGGCTGGGATGCTCCCGGTGCCGTAACACGGAGACGATTTCCACCTGATGACGCTCGGCCATCGCACGGGCCAGATTGAACGTGGTGGTGATCGTGCCGCCGATGCCGTACGCGTTGTGCAGCAGGAAAGAGATCTTCATGGTGGCCTAGACCTCGCCAACTTGCCGTAAGTTGCCCGTCGTTACCGGTCTGTGGCCATGCCTGTCCGGTCGGTGCGCACCGGGCAGTGGATACCCGGCAGGGCCGCCCGCTCCCTGCGTGAGGTCGTGTCCTCGCGGCCGCCTCCTGCACTGGTGCCGCTGCACGCCTGAGTACGCGTACTCAGACCGGCTGTGTCTCTTGGCTCTCACACGGCGACTCCCTGTTCCCGACGATGGGACCCCCCTGTCGAAAGAGGTGTTCATGGGCCGTGACCTGGAGCTGCGTGCCGCCACGCCGGAGGATCTCGAGTGGATCCACGAACTGCGTCACCGGGTGTACGCACAGGAGCTGGGCCAGCACGCGCCGAACCCGGCCGGGCGGCTGCGCGACGGCCTGGACGGCGACAACGTCTATCTGGTCGCCGCGCGCGGCACGGCCCGCGTCGGCTTCGTCAGCCTGACGCCGCCGTGGGTGGGGCGGTACGGGCTGGACAAGTACCTGACCCGCGACGAACTGCCGCTGCTCGACGAGGGCGATCTGTTCGAGGTGCGCATCCTCACCGTCGAACCGCGCTGGCGGGCCACCGCGGCGGCCCCGCTGCTGATGTACGCGGCGCTGCGCTGGATCGCCGCGCGGGGCGGTCGCCGGGTGGTGGCGATGGGGCGCACCGAACTGCTGTCCATGTACCAGGCCACCGGCCTGCGCCCGGTCGGCCGCACCGTGCACAGCGGCGCGTTGACCTTCGAGGTGCTCACCGGGGAGGTGACCGAGCTGACGAACCTCACGCTGGGCCGTTACCGGGCCCTGCTGGAGCGTCTGCGGGCCGACGTGGACTGGCGGCTGGACGTGCCCTTCGCGCCGGGTCCGGACGGCTGCGAGCACGGCGGCGCGTCCTTCACCGCCCTGGGCACGGACTTCCGCAGCCTGAGCCGGCGTCATCAGGTGGTGGCGGCCGATGTACTGGATGCCTGGTTCCCGCCGGCTCCCGGAGTCCGCGCGGCGCTCGCGGAGGATCCGGACTGGGCCGCCCGGACCTCACCGCCGACCGGCGCCGAGGGCCTGCTCGCGGACATCGCCGTCTCCCGGACGCTGCCGGTGGAGACGCTCGCGGTCGGAGCCGGTTCGTCCGACCTGATCTTCCGGGCGTTCGGCCGGTGGCTGACCCCGGAGTCCAGAGTGCTGCTGACGGACCCGTGCTACGGCGAGTACGCCCACGTCACGGAGAGGGTGATCGGGTGCCGGGTGGACCGGCTCCGGTTGCGCCGTGAGGACGGCTGGCGGATCGATCCGGACCAGCTGTCCGCCGCCGTCGGATCCGGTCGCTACGACCTCGTGGTGGTGGTCAACCCGAACAATCCCACCGGGCGCCACGCGCCGGCCGCGGAACTGCGCTCGGTGATCGCCACCGCGCCGCCGCGGACCCGCTGGTGGATCGACGAGGCGTACATGGGCTACGTCGGCCTGGAGGAGTCGCTCGCCGGTCTCGCGGCGACGGACCCCCGGGTGGTGGTCTGCAGCTCACTGTCCAAGATGTACGCACTGTCCGGCATGCGGGCCGCCTACCTGGTGGCCGAGCCGGTCACCGCGGCGCGGCTCCGCCGGTGGACACCGCCCTGGCCGGTCAGCCTCCCGGCCCAGCTGGCCGCGGTGGCGGCCCTGCGTGACCCGGCGTACTACAGCGGCTGCTGGCGCCGCACGCACACGCTGCGCCGCCGGCTGGCCACCGACCTGGCCGGGCTGGACGAGGCCGTCGTGGTCGAGGAGGCCGTGGCCAACTTCCTCACGGTGAACCTGCCGTCCGGCGGACCGAGCGCCGCACAGCTGGTGGCCGAGTGCCGCCGCCACGACGTCTACCTGCGCGATCTGTCGCCGTTGTCGCCGCAGTACCAGGGCCGCACCGTGCGCATCGCGGTCAGGGACACCGCCGAGAACGCGCGCATCGTGGCGGCGTGCCGGGCCGCCCTGGACGCGCTCCGACCGGCCTCGGGCTCGTTCGGGGCGATGCCCGCGCGCCGTCCCACCGCCGGACACGCTCGATGATCACCGTGGCCTCCCTGGCGCCCTACCTCGGCGGGGCGCTGGTGCTGGGCGGGGTCGCGGTGGCGGCCTCCCGGCGCCGTGAGCTGCTGATCCGGTGGTGCGCCTGGGCGGTCGGGGTGCCCCTGGTGACCGCCGCGTTCTGGTGGGGCCGCCCGGGCACCGCGGTCCTCGCCCTCGTGGTCGGGGTGATCGCCGTGCTGGAGTTCGGCGGGCTGGTGGGGCTGGGCCGGGCGGACCAGGTGGTGCTGGCCGCCGCGGTGGTCAGCGTGGTACTGGCCGCCTGGCTCGCGCCCGGGCAGGTGGTGCGGGTGGCCGGGGTCGGGGCGCTCGCGGTGGCCGCGGTACCGCTCCTGGCCGGGGACGCCGAGCACGGTCTGCGCCGGCTGGGGGCCGGCCTGCTCGGGCTTGCCTGGCTGAGTCTGCCGGCCGCGCTGGTGCCGCTCGGAGCGAGCGCGCTGGCGCTGTTCGTCGCGGTCTCGATCGCCGACATCGTGGCGTACTTCGCCGGCCGGAGGCTGGGCGGGCCTCGGCTGTCGCCCCTGTCACCGGCCAAGCGGTGGAGCGGAACCCTGGCCGGGGCGGCGGCCGGCCTCGCTGTGCTCGCCGTGCTGTCTTCACTGAGCTGGCCGATGGCGATCGCGGTGGCGGTGGGCGGTCCGGCCGGCGACCTCCTCGAGTCCATGGTCAAGAGGGGGGTGCGGACCAAGGACGCGGGCCGCTGGCTGCCCGGTTCCGGCGGCCTGCTGGACCGGATCGACTCGCTGCTCGTCGCGCTGGCCGTCCTGCTCGTGCTGCGCTGACCGTCACGGTCACCGACCGGACAGCCACCGGACGGCACACGGACAGGGACCGGACAGAGACCGTGACCGGTGGGCGAACGTCCCGTCCCCTGAGCTGGGCGGAAGATCTCACCGCCGTCTCCCCGCCGACGCCAGACGACGCGGAGACGACGCCGAGGCCACAGCCCGTGGCCTCGGCACTCATCCGCCGGTCACCCGGTCGCCGCTCACGCCCTCACGGCGTGCGGCTCACAGGCCGAATTCGGCAGGGGAAACGCCCAGCGCGCCGCACGCTTCCCTGATGACGGACGCCTCGGCCTGGGAGAAGTGGCCGTCGGCACCGGCGACGACGATGCCCGTCTGGACCACCGCCCGGGCCTCCGTCGGGTTCTTCGCGGCCTTCGCCAGGACCTGCAGCGCCTCGCTCTTGCCGACCTGGAAGTTGCTCATGAGCTGGTTCACATGCCGGTTGAACCGCTCGCGCAGCTGCTCCGGCGGGAAGTTCTGCAGTACCTCGTTGCCCAGGATCATCGACTCGACGTGCTGCCTCTCGGCAGGGTCGACATGTCCGTCCGCGGCGGCCACCAGCGCGCACATCGCCATGCTCGCGTCCCGGTAGGCGCCGCTCTTCAACTCCGCCTTGAGTGAGCCGAGTTGGGACTTCAGCACACCCACCAGCTGAGCGCGTGACCCGCCGCCGGACGGCCGGCCGTGCCCCGCGCCCGCGGAGCCTCCGTGGCCCTGCGACTGCTGCAGGCCCTTGGCCTGTTCCTTGATCCGGTCCCAGATCGCCATCGGCGCCCCTCGTCGTACACGTCGTCATTCGTCCATCGGGTCACACCCGAATGGTGTGCCACCCGGACAACGATCGCACCCGTCGACGAAGTTCCGGCTGAGCCGGGCCGACGTGTCCGGCAACGGACTGCGTACGGGCGGAGTGGGTCTCGTACGGCACTCGTCACAGCGCTCGTACGCATTCCGTACGGCCCCCCATAGCGGCCCGGCAGCCGGGCGGCTCGTACAACCCCGGTAGCCGGGTACCTCCACCGGCGGCACAGTGAGAAACGGAACCGCAGGACAGGAGGGTGATCGTATGTGCCGGTGGCTTGCCTACTCGGGTACGCCCGTGCTCCTCGAGGCGCTTCTCTACCGGCCCCAGCACTCTCTGATCGACCAGAGCCTGCACGCGCGGCTCGGCGCGGAGACGACCAACGGCGACGGCTTCGGCGTGGGCTGGTACGCCGACGACAGGGGCACCCCGGCCATCGTCCGCGACACCAGCCCGGCCTGGAGCAACCGCAACCTGCGGGAGCTCGCCTCCCATGTGAGGTCAGGGCTGTTCTTCGCCCACATCAGGGCCTCCACCGGGACGGCCGTCCAGCAGACGAACTGCCATCCCTTCCGGCACGGCCGCTGGATGTGGATGCACAACGGGGCCATCACGGATTTCCACCGGCTGCGCCGGGACCTCGCCCTGGCCGTCGACCCGGCACTGTTCTCCAGCATCGAGGGCTCGACCGACTCCGAGATCATGTTCTTCCTGGCGCTCACGTTCGGGCTGGACCAGGACCCGCCCGGCGCCGTCGCCCGGATGGCGGGCTTCGTCGAGGGCCTCGGCCACGAGCACGGTGTGCAGCACCCCCTGCAGATGACGGTGGCGGTCACCGACGGGGAACGCACCTGGGCCTTCCGCTATTCGAGCGCTGACACCCCGCGTTCGCTCTTCTTCAGCAGCCGGGTCGAGACCCTGCGCAAGCTCCATCCGGACGTGACGTTCCTGCAGGAGGTGGGGGACGAGACGCGCCTGGTCGTCTCCGAGCCGCTGGGGGACCTTCCCGGCGCCTGGAACGAGGTCCCGGACTCCAGCTACCTCGTGGTGCAGCCGGGCACGGACGAGCTGCGCGGCTTCGTTCCCGTGTCGCCGTAGAGCCAGCCGGGGGGGTGAACCGCCGGCGGCTCCCGCCTCACCGGGCATCGCGACCGCACCGCTCGATGAGGTCGGCCGCGGTACGGAGCCCGTCCCGGGCCCGGATGACCTCCGACGCCTCCCGCAAGGTGCGCCGCAGGCGCCGGTCCCCGAGCAAGGTCTCCACGGCGTCGTGCAGTTGACGGTCGGTGAAGCGGTACGGCTCCAGACGGACGCCGTAACCGAGCTCGGCGACCCGTTGCGCGTTGTCGTACTGGTCCCAGAAGAGGGGCAGCACGATCATGGGCTTGCCGAATGGAAGCACTCGGTGGTCGTGTTGTTGCCGCCGTGCGTGATGACGAGGTCGACCAGCGGGAGGATGCGCGTCTGCGGGAGGAACTCCGCGCCCCACATGGTCGGCGGGAGCTCGATCCGGTCGTGCAGCGGGCCCTTGGAGACGATGTAGCGGTGCGGGGTCCGGGCCAGTGCGGCGATGACCCTGCGCATGAGGTCGACGTCGGCGGAACCGAGCGAACCGAGGCTGAAGTAGATCAGTGCGCTGTCGCCCGTGCCACCCGGTGGTTCGGCCAGTTGCTCGGGCAGGGAGAACTCCTCGTCGGTCTCCCGGACCGAGGAGTCCAGCCGGTGCCAGGTGGGGCCCAGCGGGCGGGCCTCGGTGTAGTCGGCGATCTCCGGGCACACGTACAGGTTCAGATCGCCCTCGTGGATGAACTCCAGCTCGGGCAGCGGCCGGGCGCCCTGTTCCACCACCCAGGTGTTGAACGCGGACCAGACGTCGCGGTGCGTACGGTCGTACTCGGCCCGGAAGTCGGCCCAGCCGGTGCGGTCGGCGGCCGGGTATCCGGAGAACGGCGGGGGGACATGCTCGCCCTTCATCTCCAGCGGGTTGCAGGAGACGATCCGCACGAAGGGGACTCCCGCCGTGGTCAGCGCGGGGAAGCAGACGACGTTGTCCTCGACGATAACGTCAGGCCGGACCCGGTCGACGATGTCCTTGAGCCGCGGTTCGCAGTACCTGGCGCCGGAGACGAGCTCCTCCCAGACGGGCCTCACCCAGGTGCCCAGTTGCTCGATCGTCGGCTTCCTGAACTCCGGGGCGGTGTCCCGGATGAAGTCCTTCCAGAACTGGCCTGCCTCCTGCGGCCTTTCGGGCGGCGGGGCCAGGTCGATCAGCTCCTCTTCGAAGCCGAACGGGGTGAGTCTGCCCTTCCAGGACGCCTCGGCCGCGAAGACGACGCGATGGCCTCGACGGCGTAACACGTCGCCTATGCCGACGCAGTTGTTGGTGGGACCGTACGCGCTCTCCGGCGCGAAGAGGATCGTCAGGGGTCTCATGCGCCTGTCCTCCCCCCCTTCCGGGGCGTCCGTACCACAGTTTCGGCCCCGGCACCTTGGTGTACGAGATCGAGCAGACCTCGGACATCCAGCAGCACGCCATGCGGTGGCGCATGGAGGACGGTTCGGCCCTGGACGACGAGGAGTGGCACGCCAACGTCGGGCGGCTGCTCGACCAGTGGCGGCCCGAGCACCGTCCCGACTTCCACTCCGGCCTGAGTGTGCGCGTCGACGACGGCGTGGAACGTACGGTGCTGGCCGCCGGCCCCCACTTCGCCCTGGAACGGTGGCGGGCGGGCACGCCCGCGCCGCTCGTGCGGGAGCTGACAACCGCGCACGTGCTCAGCAACGCGGGCGCCGCGGTGACCGTCGAGACGAACGGCTGGTCGGGGCGGCTGGATCGCGCCCGGAGTCTGCTGCTGCCCGCCGCGCTGGGCCGCGTACGCGTCCACGGGCCCGCCGATGTGCTGTTCGGCTACCTGCCCGACCTGGAGCGCGACGTCCGGGCGCCCCTGCTCGCCGCGGGGCACGGCGCTGCCGCCGTCGCCGCGCTCGGCGAGGGAGCCGGAGGCGGCGACGGGGCCCGAGGAACGGAAGGCGGCGGCCCGGCGGACGGGTGCTGAGCAGCGCCGGGCACGGATATGTCCGTCGCGGAACACGGCGCGACGGCACGCGGACAGTGCCGCGACCGGGCGGGCGCGCGCGGCGTGCGGATCACTGCGGCGTCCTGGGGAGTGTCATGGCGCCTTGCGCCGGCCGGAGGCCGCCGCGGCAAGGTCGTCGTACACGAGGAGCCCGTCCTGGCGCAGACGTGCGCCGGGCGTCGGGGTGTGGGGGCTGGTCCGCCCGTCGTGCATGAGGTGCCGGGCCGGTACCCCGCGGGCGAGCACCGCGAAGTCGGCGATGAGGCGGCGGTGGCAGCGCCACCAGACCGCTTCGCTGCACATCACCGCCGTGCGCACGGCGGCCGCTTCGCGCAGCACCTCGTCGAGGGCGGCGACGAACTCGGCAGAGCGTGTGTGTGCGGCGTAGCCGCGGAAGGAGGCGTTGCGCCAGACGGTGTCCGGGCTGTCCGGGGGGAGTTTGCGGAACCCGCCGAGGGCGGGTTCCCACCGGTAGGCGATCCCGCTGTCCGGCATCCACTCGGCCAGCCGCTGCCGGGACACGTCCGGGTTGCGGCGGCTGCCGGGAGCGGTGCGCACGTCCACCACGGCCGCGACCCCGGCGTGGCGCAGCAGCTCGGTGATCCGCTCGCGCCCCGCGGTGCCGTGCCCGAACGTGAGCAGAAACGTGTCCACTGTGGCTGTCCCGAGGTGTCCGGAGGAGCACGGACGCGGGTCCCCTTCGGCGTCCGTGCTCCTGGTAGGCGTGCCGTCGCCGGTTACGTGCGCCGCTCGCGCCCTGCCGCGCCGCCCTGGTCGTCCGCGGCCCGCTGGTCCTGCTCCTCCGCCTCGACACCCTCCAGCGGTTTGCCCGCCACCGTTCCGCGTGTCGGCTGGTAGCCCTCCTTGGTGCTCGCCGTGCCGGGGATCGTGCGCTCCCGTGCCTGGCTCTCCGCGCCGGAGTGGGCTCCCGGCTCCTGCTCGCTGCGCGCGCGTGCGCGCTCGTCGGCGGAGTCTGCCTCGCGGCCGGTCATCTCCATCGCCTCCGTCCTCGATCGGCGTGTCGGCTTCGCCGGGTTCCCCCCGGCCAGCGCGGGGAAACGGCCGGTCGGCAGGCTCAGCCGACGGCGGTGGCCTGCCGGTGGGCGCGGATGAGGCCGGCGTAGCGGTGGCCGCTGGCCTTGATGGTGCGCCGCTGGGTCGGGTAGTCGACGTGGACGAGGCCGAAGCGCTTGTCGTAGCCGTAGGCCCACTCGAAGTTGTCGAGCAGCGACCAGACGTAGTAGCCCGCCAGGGGGGCTCCCTTGCGGAGGGCTCGGGCGCAGGCCGCCAGGTGCTGTTCCAGGTAGTGGGTCCGCTCGGGGTCGTCGACGGTGCCGTCGGGGCCGACGCGGTCGGGGAAGGCGGAGCCGTTCTCCGTGACGTAGAGCCGCCGGACGCCGTAGTCGTCGGTGAGGCGCAGCAGCAGTGCCTCCAGGCCGTCGGCGCCGATCTGCCAGTCCATGCCGGTGCGCGGCACGTCCGGCAGGCGGATCTCGCGGGCGTGGGGGACCGGCCCCTCGGGGTCGTCGGCGACGGTGACGGGGAAGTAGTAGTTCAGGCCGTGCCAGTCGAGGGGCGCGGCTATGGCGGCCGGGTCGCCGGGGCGCTCGGGCAGGTCGACTCCGTACAGCTCGCGCATGTCGGTGGGGAAACCCCTGCCGTAGACCGGGTCGAGCCACCAGCGGTTGGTGTGGCCGTCCGCGCGTGCGGCGGCGGCGATGTCCTGCGGGCGGGACGAGGCCGGCTCGACGGTGGAGTGGTTGGTGACGAGGCCGACCCGTGCGGCGGGCGCCGCGGCGCGGATCGCCTGCGTGGCCAGGCCGTGGGCGAGCAGCAGGTGGTAGGAGGCGCGGACCGCGGCGGTGAGGTCGGTGAGTCCGGGCGCCATTCGGCCTTCGAGGTGGCCGATCCAGGCGGAGCACAGCGGTTCGTTGAGGGTGGCCCACTGGGTGACGCGGTCGCCGAGGCGTTCGGCGACGACAGAGGCGTAGGCGGCGAGGTGTTCGGCGGTGTCCCGTTCGGTCCAGCCGCCGCGGTCCTGGAGGGTCTGAGGGAGGTCCCAGTGGTAGACGGTCACGCTGGGGGTGATGCCCGCGGCGAGCAGGGCGTCGACCAGCCGGTCGTAGAAGTCGAGACCGGCGCTGTTGACCGGTCCGTCCCCGCCCGGCACGACGCGGGGCCAGGCGAGGGACATGCGGTAGGTGCCGATGCCCAGCCGCCGCATCAGGGCGATGTCCTCGGGCCAGCGGTGGTAGTGGTCACAGGCCACGTCGCCGTGGTCACCGCCGGCCGTCCTGCCGGGGGTGTGGGAGAACGTGTCCCAGATCGAGGGGGCTCGTCCGTCCTCCGCGACCGCCCCCTCGATCTGGTAGGCGGAGGTGGCGACGCCCCAGGCGAAGTCGTGGGGGAAGGCGGCGAGGTCTATCGGTTCAGACACGAAGATCCTTCGGGGAGGAACGGGAATGGGGACCGGCTACTTCACCGCGCCCGCGGTGAGGCCGGTGACGAGGTAGCGCTGGAGCAGCAGGAATCCCGCGACCACGGGGACGCTGACGACGAGCGAGGCGGCCATGATCTGGTTCCAGTACACGTCGTTGAGGGTGGAGTAGCCCTGGAGGCCGACGGCGAGGGTGCGGGTGGCGTCGTTGGTCATCACCGACGCGAACAACACCTCGCCCCAGGCGGTCATGAAGGCGTACACGGCGACGGCGACGATGCCGGGGACGGCGGCCGGCACCACGACCCGGAAGAGCGCGCCGAGCGGCCCGCAGCCGTCCACCAGCGCGGCCTCGTCCAGGTCGCGCGGCACGGAGTCGAAGTAGCCGATCAGCATCCAGATGGAGAACGGCAGCGAGAAGGTCAGGTACGTCAGGATCAGCCCGCCGCGCGAGCCGAACAGCGCGACGCCGGTGGCGTTGCCGATGTTGACGTACAGGAGGAACAGCGGCAGCAGGAAGAGGATGCCGGGGAACATCTGCGTCGACAGCACGGTGACGGTGAAGACGCGCCTGCCGCGGAAGCTGTAGCGGCTCACCGCGTAGGCGGAGAACACCGCGATCACCACCGAGCAGACGGTCGCGGCGCCCGCCACGATCAGGGAGTTCACGAAGTACTTCGCGAGGGGCACCGTCGACCAGATGTCGATGTAGGGGCGGATCGTAAGCTCGCTCGGCAGCCAGCGGAACCGTCCGGAGACGTCCGCCAGCGGCTTCAGCGAGCTGGAGATCATGACGTAGACCGGTACCAGGACGAACCCGGTGAGCAGGGTGAGGAAGACGCGCCGCGTCCACAGGAAGGTGCGGGGTGCCGCCATCGGGGACCTGTTCGTCATGGGGCGGCCCTCCGTCCGCGCGAGGTGAGCACGAGGTACACGCCCGTCACGGCCAGCAGGAAGAGCAGCAGCAGGACGGACATCGCGGAGCCGGTGCCGAAGTTCCAGGTGACGAAGGACGCCTGGTAGATGTGGACCGAGACGAGGTCGGCTGCCTCGGGCGCGGTCCTGCCGAACAGCACGTACGGCGTGTTGAAGTCGTTGAACGTCCACAGGAACAGGACCAGCACCAGGACCTGGTTGACGGGGCGCAGCGACGGCAGGGTGATGCGGCGGATCTGCTGCCACACACCGGCACCGTCGAGGGCGGCGGCCTCGTACAGCTCCTTCGGGATGTTCTGCAGTCCGGCCATCACGATGAGGAAGGCGAACGGCCAGCCCTTCCACACGGAGACGGTGAGCAGGGCGATGAAGCTGTTGTCGCCGATGAGCCAGAAGGACGGCTTGTCGGTGAGGCCCAACTGGTCGTGCAGGACGTGGTTCACCAGGCCGTTGTCGTGCTGGAACATGAACACCCAGGTGATGACCGCCGCGTAGACCGGCAGCGCGTACGGCACCAGGAACAGGGCGCGCAGCAGGCCCCGGCCGCGGAAGGTGTCCTGCATGCAGATCGCCGCCGCCGTGCCGATCAGCCAGCACAGGCCGACCGACAGCACGGTGAAGGCGACGGTGACGAGGAAGGAGTGGAGCAGGGCCTGGCCGACGGGGGCGTCGAAGTCCACCGACACCTCGTAGTTGCCGAGGCCCGCCCAGGGGGCGGTGCCCCAGTCCCGGATGTAGAACTGGGTGAGTTCCTTGAAGCTCATCACGATGCCGATCACCATCGGCACGAGGTGGACGAGGAGTTCGAGGAGCAGGGCGGGCAGGAGCAGCAGGTAGGGCAGGCCGATGCGGCGGATCCGGCCGGGGCGGCGGGGACCGCGCCCCGCCGCCCCGGGTGAGCCCTTGCGCACGGCGGGCTCGGCGATGGTGGTCGTCATGGTGCTCACTTCGCCGGCATCTGCTGCTGGGCCTTCTCCAGCGCGGCCTTCACCGACGCGGTGGTCACCGCTCGTCCGGCGGCGGCGTCGGCGAACAGTTCCTTGACGGCCGTGCCGACGGCCGTCTCGAACTGGGACTCGTCGGGGACCTGCGGCAGCGCGGCGGCGCTCTGGGCGAGGGTGTCCTTCAGCACGGCGTTGGCCGGGGTGGCGAAGGCGGGGTCGGCCTGCGCGGACTTCACCGGCGGTATCGAGCTGTAGGCCTTGTTGAGGATCTTTTGCTCGGTGTCGCCGGTCATGAACTTCACGAACTTCAGGGCGCCGTCGAGGTTGTCGGTGTTCTTGAAGACGGCCAGGTTGATGCCCGCCACCATCGAGTTGACCTGCCTGCCGGGGCCCGGGGTGCCGGACTGCACGGGCACGGGGGCGATGCCGTAGTCGTCCTCGCTCATGCCCTGGGACTTGAGGTTGGCGGCGGCTGACTGCCACAGCAGCATCGCCGTCTTTCCCTTGGCGAAGTCGCTGACGGACTGGTTCTGGGCGTACTCGGCGTTGCCCGGCGCGATGATCTTGTCCTTGGCCATCAGGTCGACGTACTGCTTGACCGCGGTGACCGCGCCGTCGTTGGTGAAGTCCGGCTTGCCGTCGGCGGTGAAGAAGCCGGCGCCGTGCTGCTGGGCGAAGACGAAGGCGTGGTGGATGTTCTCCGAGGGGTTCGAACCCTCCGCGCCCAGGCCCCACTTGCCGTCCTTGGAGAGCTTGCGGCCGTCGGCGATCAGCTCGTCCCAGGTGGCCGGCGGCTTCGCTATGCCGGCGTCGGCGAACATCTTCTTGTTGTAGTAGAGGGCGTAGGCCATCGAGTACAGCGGTACGGCGGCGGGGTCCTGCCCCTGCGCGCCGGTGGAGCCGAGCGCGGAGTCGACGAAGCGGTCCTTGCCGCCGATTTTCTCGAAGTTCTTCGCGTCCCAGGGCAGCAGCGCCCCGGTGGCCTGAAGGGAGGCGCTCCAGGTGTTGCCGATGTTGAGCACGTCCGGGCCCTGGCCCGAGGTGGTCGCGGTGAGGATCCGGTTCAGCAGGTCCGACCAGGGGACGACCTCCAGCTTCACCCTGATCCCGGTCTGCTTCTCGAACTTGTCGAGCTCCGGCTGCAGGACCTTCTTGTCGATCTCGATGCTGGCGCCCTGGTTGGACGCCCAGTAGGTGAGCGTCCTGGGCGAGTCGCCGGACCCGCCCGTCGGCGAACCGCCGCCGCAGGCGGCCGCGGTCAGGACGAGGGAGAGGGTGACGGCACCGACGGCTGCGGCTCTGACTGTGCGCATGGCTCCAGGGCCTTTCGAGGGGTGACGGGAGCGCCGGGAGGAGTCGGGACGGCGGCGCACGCCGCACACCTCGCACACCCCACGGCTTAATTCACGGCGTGAGTTAAGTCCCGTGGGAAGGTCGCGTCAAGGGCTGTCGCACAGGTATGTTCGAGCTACTACTCCGGGACGAGGGGGCACAGTGGCAGTGCGCGGCGGCCGAACGGTCCGTGACCTGCGGCGCGAGAACCGCGCCGCCGTCTTGCAACGGTTGTATTTCGACGGGCCCCTGAGCCGCTTCTCGCTGGGGCCCGCCACCGGGCTGAGCTCGGGATCCATCAGCAACGTGGTGGCCGAACTGGTCGCCGAGGGGCTGGTGGAGGAGGCCGGAAGCGTGGACTCCGCCGGCGGCCGGCCGCGCACGCTGCTGCGCGTCAGCCCGCACAGCGGCTACATCATCGGCGTGGACATCGGCGAGACCCGGGTCCGCATCGAGCTGTTCGACCTGGCGCTCACCGAACTCGCCCGCGTGGAGAAGCCGCTGCCCATCGAGGGCCCGCGCCCCGGGGACCGGTACGACGTCGGCGTGGTCGTCGGCCATGTGCGCGACGGCATCGGGGAGGTCATGGACCGGGCGGGGATCGCGGCCGAACGACTCCTCGGGGTGGGCATCGGCGTGCCGGGCATCGTCGCCGCGACCCCTGAGGAGGGCGCCGTGGTGCACGGGCAGGCCATCGGCTGGGACGCCGTGCCGCTGGAGCGCCTGCTGCGCGAGTCCGGCCACCTGCCGCGGTCCGTGCCCTGCTTCATCGACAACGGCGCGAAGACGCTCGGGCAGGCGGAGATGTGGTTCGGCGCGGGGCGCGGGGCCCGCAACGCCGTCGTCGTGCTGCTCGGCTCCGGCGTCGGCGCCTGCGCGGTGGCCGACGACCTGCGTCCCGGCCGGGCCCTGGAATGGGGCCATCTGACCGTACGGGTGGGAGGGCGGCGTTGCCGGTGCGGAGCGCGGGGCTGCCTGGAGGCGTACGCGGGGGCGGAGGCGCTCCTGGACCGCTGGGCGGAGGCCGGCGGACGGCCGCCGGCCGACGTCGACGAGGAGACCGCGCTGACCGCGCTGCTGGCTGCCGCCCACCCCGGCCCGGACGCCCGCGGAGCGACGCCGGAGCCGGACGCGGCGGCCCTGGCCGTCCTGGAGGAGACGGCGGAGTACGTCGGCGCGGGCTTCTCCGACCTGGTCAACCTCCTCCAGCCCGAGCGCATCCTCGTCGGCGGCTGGGCCGGACTGATGCTCGGGGAACGCTTCCTGGACTCCGCGCGGAAGCACGCCACCGCCTACTCCCTGTCGTATCCCGCCGAGCATGTGCGGATCGCCCTGGGGACCCTCGGCCCGGACGCCGTCACCGTGGGAGCGGCCCTGCTGCCGCTCGCCGACTTCTTCGCCCGGGGCGGGCGCCGCGCGCAACCGGACCTCAAGGAGCCGGCCCCCGCGTGGCAGGCGACATTGCAGGGGCGCGGGGGGCTGTAGCACCGCTCGGACCGGTCAGGGCAACTCGTGCTGGAACCGGTCCCGGCCACTCCCGCTCGGGCCCGTCACGGCAACTCCCGCTCGGCCCGGGGCACGGCCTCCTGCTCGGACCCGTCACAGCCACTCCCCCCTCGGACCCGTCACGGCATCTCCTGCTCAGACCAGATGATCTTCCCTCCCGGTGTGTACCGCGCGCCCCAGCGATGGGAGAGCTGCGCCACGAGGAAGAGCCCACGGCCGCCCTCGTCCGTGCTGCGGGCATGCCGCAGCCGCGGCGCCGTACTGCTGCCGTCGGCGACCTCGCAGGTCAGGCGGCTGTCGCGGAGCAGTCGCAACCGCACGGGCCCCGATGCGTGACGGATGGCGTTGGTGACGAGCTCGCTGACGACCAGCTCCGTCGTCATGGCCAGTTCCCGGCAGCCCCAGGACTCGACCTGGCGGGTCGCACGGGCCCGGATGTCGGCGACGGCGGCCGGGTCCAGCGGCACGTCCCAGGAGACGACCTGGTCGGGGCCCAGGCCGCGGGTGCGGGTCAGCAGCAGAGCGACGTCGTCGGGCTGGGAGACGGGAACCAGCCGCTGGACCGCCGTCGCGCACAGCGTTTCGAGGTCGGGGCCGGGCCGTGAGAGCAGACTGCTGAGACGGGCCATGCCCCGGTCGATGTCGCGGTCGGCGCCCTCGACCAGCCCATCGGTGTAGAGGCCGAGCAGGCTGCCCTCGGCCAGGTCCAGCGCGGTGGCCTCGAAGGCCATGCCGCCCAGCCCGAGCGGGGGCCCGGCGGGCAGCTCCGGGAAGGAGACCTGCCCGTCCGGCGTGACGACGACCGGCGGCGGGTGGCCGGCCCGGGCCAGGGTGCATCGCCGGGTCACCGGATCGTAGACGGCGTACAGGCAGGTCGCCCCGAGGAACGCCGTGCCGGTGTGCTGGGCCGGCTCCCCCGCGGCCTCCTGCTCACCCAACCGGAGCACGAGGTCGTCGAGGTGCGCCAGCAGTTCGTCGGGGGGCAGGTCCATGTCGGCGAGGGTCTGGACGGCGGTGCGCAGCTGGCCCATCGTCGCCGCCGCGGTGATGCCGTGGCCCACCACGTCACCGACGACGAGGCCCACCCGGGCGCCGGACAGCGGGATGACGTCGAACCAGTCACCGCCGACGCCGCCCGTCGCCTCCGCCGGCCGGTAGCAGGAGGCCACCTCCACCGCCGTTCCGCCGGTCAGGGCCTGCGGAAGCAGACTGCGCTGCAAGGTGACGGCCGAGGTGTGTTCCCGGGTGAAGCGGCGGGCGTTGTCGACGCACAGCGCCGCGCGGGCCACCAGTTCCCGGGCCAGCATGACGTCGTCCTGCTGGAAGGGGGCGGGGTTCAGCGACCGTACGAAGGTGGCGAGGCCGAGGGTGGTGTCGCGGGCCCGCATCGGCACGGAAATGAGGGAGTGCAGCCCGTACTCGCGGATGTTCGCGGCCCGGGCCGGCTGTTCGGCGGCCCACAGCGGATCGTCCGGGTCGAGGACCGGTATGACGATCGGTTCTCCGCGGACGAGCAGCTCGGCGTCGTGCGGCGGGGGAACGAAGTCGACCCTGTCCCCCACCCGGGCGACGGCCTCGGGGCAGCCCTCCCGTACGGAGCTCATCCCCGCTCGGCGCATCACCGGCCTGGCGGGCGCCGGCCCGGCGTCGGACAGCCACGCCCCGTGCCCCTCGGTGCTCAGCACGGCTTCGAGGAGGTCGACGATGACGAAGTCGGCGAAGCGGGGCACGGCGAAGTCGGCGAGTTCCTGAGCGGTGCGCATCACGTCCAGCGTCCTGCCGATGCTGGTCCCGGCCTCGTTGACCAGCGCCAGCAGCCGACGGGCGTTCCACCTCTCGGTGACGTCCATGACCATGTAGCAGACGCCGGTGACGGAGTTGTCGGCGTCCACCAGGGGGAAGAACGAGGTGGAGTAGGCGTGCTGGCGGTGCGGGTCGGCCCAGCTCCATCCCACGTACTCGTAGTCGGTGACCGGGACGCCGGTCGTGAGCACCTTGCGCATCACGTCCTCGAGGGTCTCCGCCTGAAGACCCGGCAGCAGCTCGCTCAGACGGCGCCCCAGCCGCTGCTCGCGGGGCACTCCGCCGAAGCGCTCCAGGGTGTCGTTCAGCCACACGTACCGCAGATCGAGATCCATCACGGCCATGCCGACCGGGGAGCGGGTCAGGAAGCCGTCGAGGACGGACTGGCCCATGGACCACTGCTGCCGCTGCTCCCGTGCCGACATCAGGAAGCACTCGTCCCCGCCGATCCGGAAGGACGCGGAGACCCGCAGGTCGACCTCGATCCGGCCGCCGTCGCGGTGCCGTACGGGGATCAGGCCGCTCCACCCCATGCCCGCCCGGCACCGCTCGGCGATCCCGGCCGCGCGTGCCGGGTCCCCGGGCATCGCCAGCAGCTCCGCGGCGGGGCGTCCGACCACCTCCGCCGCAGAGTAGCCGAGGAGCGCTTCGGCGCCCCTGGTCCAGCCGACCACCGTGCCGGCCGCGGAGACCACCACCGCCGCGTCATGGGACGCGTCGAAGAGAGCGCGCGGTCCTACGGACGGAGGCACGTCGGATCCTTCTCGCACAGACACCATCGTGGCCATCCCTACACCCCCATATGGTCCCGCTCGGGCGCCCGGTACGCATGCCCTCGGGGGCGGAGCGCGGTCGGCGAGGATCCGTCGGGAGTACGGCGGGGCTCTCGCGCGGCGACGCGCGCCGGGGTCAGCCGGCTCCGGTCACGGCTGCCCGGTGCCGGCCGGTGCCGCCGTGCCCGGCACCTGCGTACCGGCGCCACCGAACCGGATGCCCTTGGCCTCCTTGCCGATCGCGCTCAGCAGCATGACGACGGCCAGGGTGGGCAGGACCGTCCACGCCATCGCCGCCGGATAGCCGTGCCGCTCGGCGAGGGCCTCCTGGAGGGGCAGGTTGAGAGCGGCGATCAGATTGCCGAGCTGGTAGGTGACACCGGGGTAGAAGCCCCGGATGGCGTCCGGGCTCATCTCGGTGAGGTGCGCGGGGATGACGCCCCAGGCTCCCTGCACGCACACCTGCATCAGGAAGGAGGAGAGCATCAGCCAGCCGACGGTGGTGGACAGCACGAAGAACGGCACCACGACCAGTCCCCCGGCCGCGGCGATCATGATCGTACGGCGGCGCCCCAGCCGCTCGGAGTACGCGCCGAGCAGCACGCCGCCCACGATGGCGCCGATGTTGTAGACCACGGCGATCGCGATCGAGGTGTCCGCGGAAAGCCCCAGGCCCTTCTTCACGAAGGTCGGGTAGATGTCCTGGGTGCCGTGCGACATCCAGTTGAACGCGGTCATCAGCGCGACCAGGTACACGAACCGCCGCAGCACCGCCGGGTTCTTGAACACCTGGTACGCGGGCGTGCGGTTGAGCCGGACGCTCTTCTGCCACACCTCGCTCTCCGCCACCCTGCTACGCACCCACAGCGCGACCAGGGCGGGCAGCAGACTGAAGGCGAACAGTCCGCGCCAGCCGAAGGCGGGCTCGATGACGTAGAAGGCCACCGCGGCCAGCAAGTAGCCCAGCGAGTAGCCGCTTTGCAGGAGGCCGGACCAGAAGCCGCGCCGGGAGGCCGGGATCTTCTCCATGGCGAGCGCCGCGCCCAGGCCCCATTCGCCGCCCATTCCGATGCCGTACAGCAGGCGCAGCACCAGCAGCACGGTGTAGTTCGGCGCGAAGGCGCAGGCGAAACCGACGATCGAGTAGAAGACGACGTCGACCATGAGCGGAACGCGGCGGCCGCGGCGGTCCGCCCACATGCCGAAGAGCAGGGCGCCGACCGGGCGCATCACCAGCGTGGCGGTGGTGAGGAAGGCCATGTCGGTCAGGGAAACGTGGAAGTCGTCGGCTATCTCGCTGTAGACGAGGACGACCAGGAAATAGTCAAAGGCGTCCATCGCCCAGCCCAAGTAGGCGGCGACGAAGGCGTTCCGCTGGTCCTTGGTCAGCCCAGCCGCCTGTTCTCCGACGGTTTTCAGCATGACGGCCCTCCCGGAGTTCGCAGCCGAGGCTAGGTTCGGGCGGAGGGGCGAACAACGGGAGATCGGCAAAGCACGGGCCACGGTTGCCCAAAGAGCGACCGCCCCGGTTCCTCGGTATCGCGTGAACGGCGGGGCCCGCATACCTGCGGAACGCCAGGACCCCGGCGGGGCCGGGGTCCTGGGCGAGCCTGCGTGAACCGTCAGTGGCCGGCTGCAAGTTCGCCGCTGAGGCGGCTGTGGAGGTGGGCGCTGGACTCGTTGAGCCCGGTGATCTCCACGGTCTTGCCGCGCTGGGCGTACTTGGTCTCGATCGCGTCGAGTGCGGCGACGGAGGAGGCGTCCCAGATGTGGGCGGCGGACAGGTCGATGACGACCTTGTCCGGGTCGGTGGCGTAACGGAACTGGCCGACAAGGTCGTTGGAGGAGGCGAAGAACAGCTCGCCGGTGACCCGGTAGACGGCGGTGCTGCCGTCGGGGTCGACGACGGCGGTGACCTCCGCGAGGTGCGCGACCCGCTTGGCGAAGACGACCATGGCCGTGATCGAGCCGGCGACGACGCCGACGGCGAGGTTGTGGGTGGCGACGACGCAGACCACGGTGATCGCCATGACGGTGATCTCCCCGGCCGGCATCCGCCTGAGGGTCTTCGGGGCGACGGAGTGCCAGTCGAACGTCGCGAACGACACCATCACCATCACGGCGACCAGCGCGGCCATGGGGATGTCGGAGACGACCGGGCCGAACACGATGCACAGCACCATCAGGAACGCCCCGGCGAGGAAGGTGGACAGCCGGGTGCGGGCGCCGGAGACCTTCACGTTGATCATCGTCTGGCCGATCATGGCGCAGCCGCCCATGCCACCGAAGAAGCCTGTGACGATGTTGGCGATGCCCTGCCCGACGGACTCACGGGTCTTGGAGGAGGGGCTGTCGGTGAGGTCGTCGACGAGCTTGGCGGTCATCAGCGACTCCATCAGGCCGACGAGCGCCATCGCGAAGGCGTAGGGGGCGATCGTGGTGAGGGTGTCCAGGGTGAACGGCACGTCGGGCAGACCGGGCACCGGCAGGGAGGAGGGGAGTTCGCCCTTGTCGCCGACGGTCGGGACCGCGATACCGGCGGCGACGGTGACGAGGGTCAGGATGACGATGGACACGAGCGGCGCCGGGACGACGGTGGTGATCTTCGGGAAGAGCACCATCAGGCCCAGCCCGGCGACGACCATCGGGTACACGGCCCAGGGCACACCCCGCATCTCGGGGACCTGGGCCATGAAGATGAGGACGGCGAGGGCGTTGACGAAGCCGACCATCACCGAGCGGGGCACGAACCGCATCAGTTTCGCCACTCCCAGCGCCCCCAGGATCACCTGGAACACGCCTGCGAGGATGACCGCGGCGATCAGGTAGCTCAGGCCGTGCTCGCGGTTCAGCGGCGCGATCACGAGCGCGACGGCGCCGGTCGCGGCGGAGATCATCGCCCGCCGACCGCCGACGACCGCGATGGTGACGGCCATGGTGAACGACGCGAACAGGCCGATCGCCGGATCGACACCGGCGATGATCGAGAAGGAGATCGCCTCGGGGATCAACGCGAGCGCGACCACCAGGCCGGCCAGCACCTCGGTGCGCCAGACCTTCGGATCACGCAGCCAGTCGGGCTTCGGACCGCGCAGGAACGCGGCGCGTGCGGCGGAAACGGCAGCGGACGAAGAGGACAAGGAAACGGGTACCTGTCATGCTCGGGCACACCCCGTCCGGCAGGCCGGGGCACGCGGGAGGACGCGGAGGGGCCGGAGCGGCCCCCTCGGGCGGCCCCGTGACACGGGACCGGAAGACGAAGCGAAGGACGGTGCGTGGGCCTGTCCGGCCGGGCTCACATCCGGGGCCGAGGCATCACGGCGGGCAGGCGGCGGCGCCGGGCGTCCTGGGCTCGCGCACGGCTGGTCTCCTGCAAGGATCGGATCTTTGCCGGGGGCGGCATCGGCCCCGACACGCAACGGCGGACTGGCGACAGGCCGCCCGCACACGGCAACTCTACCCTAACGTTAGGGTAGAGATCGGCGGCGGGGGCGCCGCGGCACGAGGACGACGAAGGGCCGGGACGACGGGCGTGGACGGCAAGCACATGCAGATCGGCGAGGTCGCCACGCGCACGGAGCTGTCCCTGCGTACGATCCGGCACTACGAGGAGACCGGCCTGGTCGTCCCCTCCGCCCGCTCGCAGGGCGGCTTCCGCCTCTACACCGAACGGGACGTCGAGCGGCTGATGGTCGTTCGCCGCATGAAGCCGCTCGGCTTCACCCTGCAGCAGATGCGCGACCTGCTGGATGCCACCGATCGCCTCGCTGCCGGCGAGCAGCCGTCCGACGCCGAGCGGGCGGCCCTGCTGGAGCGCGTACGCGGCTACGAGCAGGCCGCGGCGCGGCGTGTGGACGAGCTGAGGGTGCAACTGGCCAGGGCGGAGGAGTTCGCCGGCACGCTGCGTGCCCTCCTGGAGAAGGCCGGGCCCCCGCAGACCTGACCGGCCGTCGACCACCTGCCGCCTCGGTACGGTGGCCGGTCAGTCGACGTACGACTCCAGCGTGCCGCGGCGCCGGATGTCGAGGGTCGCGCAGTGGAACGAGCCGCCGAACGGCGCGTAGTGCAGCAGGTCGCACGGGATCGGCTCGAATCCCCAGCGCTCCAGGGCCCGCAGCATGCCCGTGTGGTGGCGCTCCGCGATCACCCGTTTCTCGTCGATCATGAGTACGTTCATGCTGAGCCACTTGCCGCACATCGAGGTGACCTTGAGCAGGGACCCGTCGATCGGGTCGGGCTCGGGGGCGACGAGGACGTCCCAGGACCTCAGGACGTCGGGGAGTCGGTCGACGTCGACGTATTCGGGATTCACCAGCACCTTGCCGGGCGCCAGCAGCACGAACGTCGTGTCGATGTGCATGGGCGTGCGGCAGCGGCTCTCGATCTCGTGGATGCGGTAGCCGGGCCCCAGATGGCGGCGCAGCCAGTCGATGCCCATGCGGTTGGTGACGTTGCTCCGGGTGACGAACAGGTCGCGCCCCGCACGGACGAAGTCGGCCGCGTCGAACACCGGCTCGAACTCGGTGAGGATGTAGCGCATCGGCTCACCGGGCTCGGGGACACGGAAGTCCGGATCGAACAGGGCGTCCGTGAGCTGCGGTTTCGGAGCCGCCGTCCAGCGCGCGCCGCGCCGGAAGTAGTCCTTCAGGAGCGGGCGGTAGGAGTGGGTCTCGAAGTACCGGCACGGCCAGGCCATCGGGGTCTCGATGATCTCGTCCCCGATCACCAGCATGCTGTCGCGCGGGCAGGTGTTGCAGAACCCGCGTGACGACCAGTCGGGGGTGCCGAAGCGCCGTGTGTGGTCGACGGCGTCCGGGCGGGTGACCGTGATGCCCAGGGACTCCAGCAGAGCGACGAACCGGTCGAGTTCCTCCTGTGCCCGCTCGATCAGCACACGCGGGTACTTGAAACCGGCGGCGAGTCCCTGCAACCGCGCCGCCCACGGTGGCACGTTGCAGGCAACCACCGGGTGCCGGGAGGGGATCGTCGCGCCGTCGAGCCGCCCGACGATGATCTCCTCCAGCGGGTCCCACTCATTGTGTGAATTGACCGGCGAAACGAGAGGTTCCGCGGCAGTGTCCGTCGTGGCCGATGGCGCCGACATCAGGCAACGCTCTCCGATCGCAGAAACCAGTAGTCAGATGTACCCGATCCGTTCCTCACGGTGCGCGACGGAGCCGTCCGCGTCAATGAGCCGGACCGTCTCCCGTGCCTCCGGTAGCACGGATGGAAGCGGCGGCGCATTCGGGGGCGCGGCGTTTGCGCCGTGCGCCCGCGGATACATCAAAGGCGCGACCAGCGGCGCCAGGTGCGCCGAGACAAGGAGCCGCGGTCATGTTCCGCTCCGCCTGTGTCGTCCGGCCCTCGAACCGGTACACCCGCCGGACGGCGTTGGGGGTCGCCGCGCTGCTCACCGCCGCGCTGGCCACCGCCTGCGCCGACGGCGAGCCCGGGCCGGCCACGGCCGCCCGCGAGGTGCCCCTCACCGTGATCGAACGAGACGGCCAGACCATGGTCCTGGCTCCGGTCAGCATCGGCGGCGCGGGCCCCTTCATGTTCGTGCTGGACACCGGTGCCTCGGTCAGCGCCGTCGACGACGACCTCGCCCGGCAGCTGGACCTGCCCCGGACCGGGGAACGGCAGCCCATCAGCGGTGTGGTCGGCCAGGACACGGTCCCGGTCGTCGCGATAGGCGGCTGGGAGCTGGGAGACGTCCGTCTGGACCCGGCCGACGCGACGGTCGTCGACCTTGACGCCCTCAGGGGCGGCCGGCCCCTCCAGGGCCTGCTCGGCTCGGACGTGCTCGGCGACTTCGGGCGGATCACCGTCGACTACGAGGAGGAGGTGCTCCTGCTCACGCCCCGCTGACCTGACCCCCGCCGAGGGGTCAGCCCGTCTTCCACCCCCTGCGGGTGTCGATGCGGGCCCACTCCGCGGTCCACTGCGCCATGCGGTGCCGGTCCAGGCCGAGACGTACGGTCCTGGCGGCGCCGAGGGCGAGCCCGCCCGCGCAAGCGGCGGCCAGGATGCCGCCCGAGACCGCGTGCAGCCTGGTTTCGACGTCGGTCAGCGGTTCGGCCGTGATCTCGCCTTTCGGGTCCGTCCAGACGGTCACCGCGCTGCCGGCCGTGGCCGTCGGCGCCACCCTGGCCTCGTCCGTGTGCGTCGAGCCGTCGGGCGCCGTCCAGCGCACGGTCGCCCACACCCGGTGGTCGGCAGCCTCCCGGGCCGTTGACCGGTCCTTCACGTCCTCGACGAGCCGGGCCGTGACCTGGCGCCGCTCCAGCCGCTGCCGCTCGGCGGACCGTTCGACGGAGTCCGCCGCCGCCAGCCCCGCGAGCAGGCCGCCGACCAGCGCGACGACCCACGCGGCGAGCACGACCCATGCCTCGACGATGTCGCTGCGCCGTCTGAGCGGATTGCGCCGCCACCGCCACAGCCATACCCGCCCGTATCGTGACGCAGCCATCGGCCGACACCCCCTAGTGAGCACCGACAGCACACTTACCAGTGTGCTCCCGGTGGCGGGTGCCGCGCACGAGGGAGGCGTCAGGGTGCCGTGACCGGGGCGCGAATTCCCAAGCCCGCCCCGGTTCGACGCACTACGGTGGCCTGGTGAGAAGCGCTCGCCGGTTCCGGCGTCTCGTCGTCGGGGAGGCCGTCTGGTACTGGACGGTCCGGCAGCGGGTGCGGCCCGTCTACGCCGACTGCCGCCTGAAGATCTCCTTCGTCGCCGAGGGCACCGGCAGCCCCGGGCGCCGGTTGACCCTCGTCTTCGCGCCGTCCGCGGACGGGGTCGTCTCGAACACGTACGTCGAGTCGGGCACCGTGACACGCCTGCCGGACCGCAGCCACCTCAACCTCCACGAGCCCGGGACGGCCCGCCGCCTGCTGGACGCCGCCGCGCCCACGCTGGAGCGGTGGCCGTCGAAGCGGCACGTGGAGGTGGACGGCTGGCCCTGCTTCGCCCGGGTGGTGGGCGGTCCGGGCGGCGGTGCCTCCGGGCGTTGACGCCCCCGGCCGCCGGGTCAGCCGCTGTGCACGCCCACCTCGTGCAGGGAGTACCCCCAGTCGGTGCCGCGCTCCACGCCGTGGATGCGGACGTAGCGGGCCGGCGCCGGGGTGAAGAGCGCGGTGTCCAGGCCGCCGTCGCCGGAGGTGGTGGACCAGGCGGTCCGCCAGGTCGCGCCGTCGGTGGACAGCTCGACCCGGTACGCCTTGCCGTACGCGCGTTCCCAGTCGAGCGTGACGCGTCCGACCCGGTGCGTGGCGCCCAGGTCGATCCGCAGCCACTGGTCGTCGCTCCAGTCGCTGGCCCAGCGGGTCTTCCGCGCGCCGTCCACCGCCCGGCCCGGCGCGTAGCTGGTGAAGAGGCTCCACTGCGTCGAGGCGGCCGTCGCCGCCGCGCCCTCGGCGAGGTCGACGCCGGAGCGGTGCCTCTCGGCCGCGCCCCAGGTGTCCAGGTAGGACTCGGCGCCCCGGAACAGGTCGTCGACCACGCCCTGGCCGCCGACCAGCCGGATGTCCTCGATCCAGTCGGGCACCAGGCCGTAGTGCGCGGCTCCGTCGGTGTTCAGGTCCCAGGTGCGCTCGCCGGTGGTCTGCCGGTCGATGACGGAGCCGCCGTCGACGCTGCGGAAGGGGTACTTCACGGGGTCGGGGGCGTCCGCGCCGCGCGGGCCCGGCCAGCCGCCGACGCCGTTCATGTCGGTGCCGTAGCCGTAGCCCACGTCGTACTTCTCGCGCAGCGCGTCCGTGCGCCGGGCCTCCGCGCCGAACGCTTCGGAGCCGTGCATGTACTGGGCGATGAAGCCGCCGAGCCCGTAGACCCGCTCGGTCCAGTTGAGGTCCATCCAGCTGTGCGAGGAGAGCACGCCGGAATACGACTCGGCTTCGAAGAGGTCGAGCACCCGGCCGGTGGCCTTGACGCTCATGTGGTCGATCTCGAGCATCATCTTGCGTTTCATCATGCCGCGCACGGCGTACTCACCGAGTTCGGTGAGGCCGCGGACGTTGCACCGGGCGTCGCTGTCGTAGGACGGGACCTCCACGCCCGCCGGGAGTTTCTTCTCGGCCGCCGGTGCCGAGGCCAGGCCGATGGGGTTGTCGTGCTGCGGTCCGGTGCACCGCTCCGTCCTCCAGAAGGTGCCCGTCGACAGGAACTGGCCGACGTTGATGGCCGTTCCCAGCGCGCCCTCGTCGAAGCGGACGCCGCACAGCGCGTTGTCGAACTTGTGGCAGAGGAACATGCTGCGCACGCCCAGCGCGTACAGCTCGTCCAGCCCCGCGTCGATGTCCCTCCTGTCGCACTGCGGGACATCGAGGATCTGCTTGCAGCCGAACGGCTCGGAGGTCTCGACGCCGAGGACGACCGCGAGCTTGCCCTGCTCGATCACCTCGCGGGCCTGCGCGCTGTCGGTGACGATGCGGAACCAGCCCCTGCCGGGGCCGCCGTACATCCTGTCGATGTAGGCCTGCAGGTCGTACGTGAGCTTCGCCTGGAGGCGGATCGACGTCATCTCGTCGCAGCCGCGGTCCTTGAAGAAGTACACCGAGCAGATCACGCCGTTGGTGACGAGGTCGTTGACGAGGACGCGCTGGCCGCCGCGCCATGCCCGTTCCACCCAGGCGTAGTAGTTCTGCTGGTGGGTCAGCGAGTCGTGCGCGGGCCAGTCCTTGAAGGTGGGCCAGCCCACCGGGTCGTGCCTGCCGTCGCCGCCTTTGGTGATGAAGTCGAAGACCGCCAGCGAGCCGTCGGGGTAGTGCTCGGGGCAGTCCTTGAGCGCGTCGGCGATCCCTGCCTCGGAGAACGGCTTGCCGCAGATGAGCCGCCCGCCGAACGCCTCGTTGGAGAACAGGTGGTTGTGGGCGTCGACGAAGCCGCGCACCTCGCCCCGGGAGTCGGTGCCGGTGAACGGCTCGCCCGTGACGCCGATTCGGGAGTCCGGGGCGGGCCGTGCCGTCGGGTTCCACCAGTCGGTTCCGGCGGCGGAACTCGGCGTGGGACCGAGGGCCACGGCCAGGACGAGGAGCAGCAGCGACAGGACGGTGACGTCTTTGCGTCGTCGGTACGGGCGTCGAGCCATGGTCACCACTGCGTCCCTCGGTCGGCGGGCTCGCGCGGTCGACGGGCCGGGCCGTCCGGGTCCGGGTCGCCCGCCCGACGGCAGGCTTGTCATGACCAGCGCAAGTTACGGGACGAGGATCGCGACTGCTGTACTCGACGTCAAGAGCCGGGGCCCGTCGGCGTCCTGAAGGGCGCCCGGCAGCGCGGCCCGACCGGACGGTGTCCTGGCCGGGCCGCGCGGACGGGGCCGGGCTAGAGGCGCGCCTACGGTGCGTCCAGGACCGTGCCCGTCAGGGCCGGGCCCTGGGGCTCGCCCTCCTCGTCGGTGGGCTGGAGCCGGAGGTACTCCGTGGGCTCGGCGACCTGGTCACGGACCGTGGGCACGGTCACCTCCGCGCTCACCTCGCCGGCCGGTACCGGCGCCCACAGGGAGAAGTACTCCAGGCCGGACAGCGGCACGTCCCCGTCGGGGACGTCCCCGACCACCTCGCGAAGCCAGTCGGGGTCGACGTCCTTGGTGGACAGCTCGGGACGGCCGCCGGCCGCTACGACCGCCAGGGACGCCGCGAGGTCCACGTCGGCGGGCTCGGACAGCGAGACCTTCCAGCGCAGCGGCTGCCCTTCGGTGACCCGGTCGGCTGCCGGCGTCACGCTGATCCGGGGCATGGGGTCGTCGTTCTCCACGGTGACGCCGCCGCTGTAGGAGCCGACGACCGCGCCACGGACCGCCTTGACGAGGACGTCCTGGGAGGTGTCCCAGGCGAATCGCCTGTTGCCCTCCACCTTGACGGTCACGTCGATGCCGGGGCCGCCGGGACGGACCGTCACCAAGCGGTCCTCGGCCGCTCCCGTGACCGGGTCCACGACGTACACCCGTACGGTGCCGCCGGTGTTGCCGGAGGCGCGCACGGGCACCTGGTAGGTGCGCGCGCCCGAGTCGCCCTCCTTGACCTTCAGACGGCCGACGTCGATCCGGGCCAGCGGGGCCGCCTGCACGGCCGGGGTGCCGGCCCGCCAGGCGTAGGCGTCCATCAGCCAGGCCTGGCCCGTGCGCGAACGCGGGGTCAGCTCCAGCGAGGCGACGCGCCGCAGGTCGACTCCGGCGCGGGCGGCGGCGGTGAGCGGTACGCGCAGTTCCCGCGCCCAGTAGGAGGCGGTGCGCGCGCTGCCCGGCAGTCCGTCGGCCCGGACGCGGCCGAGGGTGGCGCGCTTGCCTTGGCTGTCGGTGACGGAGACGTCCAGCTGTGTGCCGGTGCTGTTGGGCGGGACGATGACGCGCAGCGCCAGGCTCCTGGCGTCCTTGAGGGAGAGCGGCCGGTCGGGGCGTACGCGGGTCGCGGTGCCCGGCGCGGACCAGTTCATCGCGACCGCGCGGCGGCCGGTCTCGCGCCGCAGCCACCACTGCGCGAAGTGCGGGGAGGCGCCGAGCGCGTCCTCGCCCAGGCAGGCGGCGCGCGGGTCGGGGTCGACCGCGGAGCACAGCCGTCCGCCGGTGACCGCGACCGGGCCGTCCGGCAGGAAGCCGGCGCCGCGGCCCGCGCCCACCGCGTGGGTGAGCACGCGGGCGGGGTCGGCGGAGGGGGCCCGGCGGCCGGTGCCGTCGATCAGTTCGCGCACCCGGTCGTCACCGGCGACGAACAGGCGGGCGGCGGCCGCGATGTAGGTGGCGCCGGCGCGGTGCTGCTGCCGGGCCGTCAGACGGGTCGCGCTGCCCGGGGAACACACCGGGTCCTTGTCCTCGGGGTCGTGCCAGAAGTCGTCGTTGGCGGGTGCCGCGGCCTGGCCGGGCGTCCATTCGCTGTTGAAGAAGTTGTGGTTGGCGCCGGTGATGTGGACCGCGCTGTGCAGGGCCCTGCCTCGGCTGACACCGCGGGTGCCGTCCACGTACACCTGGCCCTGGAGGTCGGAGACGTCGCCGTCGCAGCCCGGCAGGATCGTCAGCGACGGCACGTCCGGCACCGGGTTCTGGCCGAAGACGGTGGGGCCGATGAGCACGGTGCCGCGGACGGTCCAGCGGGCCCGCCCGGGCCGGCCGTCCTGGGCGGCCGGAGGGGCGTAGAGGCTGTCCATGGCGGCCCTGTTGACGCCTTCGCCGCCGCGCGAGTGGCCGACGAGCAGGACGCGGGACAGGTCGGTCCTCGGGGCCTTGCGGACGGCGGCCGGTGCGGTGGCGGGGTGAGCGGCCCAGTTCGCCCAGCGCGCCAGGTGCGACCGCACCAGCGACGAGCGGGCCTGGGCGCCGGCGTCCTCGAGTTGCGCGTCCTGGCCGTTGACGCCGTTGGCGGAGACCGAGACCGTCACGTAGCCCTGCGAGGCGAGCAGCTTCTGGTCCTGGAGGTAACCGCGGTGACTGGGGATCGGCTGCGCGCCGGGGGCGCAGGGCCAGTCGATCGTGACCTCTTCCTCGCCCTTGCCGGGGACGTAGCAGGTCGCGTGGCGGCCGTGCAGGAAGAGCGCGAGCGGGCGCTTTCCGGTCGCTCCCTCGGGGGCGACGACCACGGCGCGCATCTCGACCTTGGCCGGGAGGTTGGGCAGCCGGATCGGGGCGAGCGCGTACTCCCCGGTGGTCGTGCGGTAGCGGCCCGGCTTGCCCGGGTCGACGGCGCCGGCGGGGAGCCGGGGCGGGAGCTTCACGGCCGGTGGTGCGGCGGAGTGCCGCTCGCGCCGCTCGGCGGCGCCGGGTCGCTCGTCCAGGCGCCGCCCGGCGGACAGTACCTGAAGGCTCTTCAGCCAGCCCGGCCCGGCCAGATCGGCGTCGTCCAGTGGGAGGCGGAAGGTCCGGCCGTCCGCGTCCGGCTCCGGCACGCCGATCAGTTTGCCGTCGGTGTGGAACTCCACGCGCGCGTCGCCCGGTGGGACGGGCCGCGGCGAGCGCCACTCCAGTGCGTTCCCGTCCTCGGTGGCGGTGATCCGCCAGCCGGGCGGCAGCTCACCGGCTCCGTGCGCCGGTGCGGGGGCGGCAGGCGCTCCGGGTGGCTGCGGCCGGGCCTGGGCGACGGCGGGTGACACCCCCAGCACGGTCAGCACCGCCGCCGCGGTGGCCCATATGCGTCGGGCACGTATCAACGATCCACTCCTCAACTCCTCGTGACGGGCGCTCCGTCCGGTGCGGACGCCCCCCGATGGAGGAGGGGAAGAGGATCCTGTGGGTTGCCTGTGCGCCGTGTGAGATCGGCGGGTCAAGGCGCGGGATGTTCGATACCTCGCCGTGGTGCCATCAGGTTCAACGCCGTTGCGCGGTAGGCGACTTCTGCCAGAAGCGGTGCGGCATGAGGCACGATGAGCTGATCCGGTACGAGCTGATCCGACCGTTACCGGACCTGTTGCGGACGCACGCCGAGCGCGCGGCTGACCGGGTGGTGTTCTCGGACTTCTCGCGGGCCGTCACCTACGCCCAACCGGGGCGGCGCGCCAACCGGAGTGGCGCGCAGGTACGTTGGCCGCACACCTGGGCCGGTCGGGCCTCGGCCGCCGGGGGAACCGGGTGGCCGTCCTCCTCGGCAACAGCGTGTAGCTGGTCGAGAGCTGTCCGGCCGTCACCCGAGCGAGCGGCAGGGGCGTCCCTGCTCGACCCCCGCTCCCTCGTCGCCGAACTCGCCCACCTCTTGCGGGAGACAGCGGGGCCTCGGTGGCGACTCCCGCTGCTCCGACGCCGCTCTCGCCCACTTCCTACGGGACAGCGGGGCCTTGGTGGCCGTCACCCCCCGTCTCCCCCGTCTCCCCCGGTCGCTCACCGGGCACGTCCGGCCCCGCCTGCTGCTGACCGGTCCGGGCCCTGTCCCCGCCCGACGCTCCCATGGGCACGGTCCTGTTCGAGTCCGCGGCCGGAGCCGGTCCGGGACGCTCGTCCGGCGACGACCTGGGACGGTCTCGGGCTCGACGAACCGGCCTTGATGCTCTACGCCTCCGGCACCACGCGCCGCCCCAGGGACGTGGTCTCCCCCCAGCGTGTCGCCCTGTGGTCGATGGCGTCCTGGTGGGCCCCTGTCTTCGGCACGACGCCCGAGGACCGGCTGCCGTTGCCGCTGCCGCTGTTCCGCAGCTTCGGGCACTCGCCAGCCGTGCTGGGCGTCACCGCCGTCGGGGCGAGCACCCATGTCACCGGTGAACTCCGTTCCCCCGCGCACTTCTGCGCGAGCTCGGGCTCCCCGGCAGGACGGTGCGGGGCGGCCGTTCACGCTGCTGGCTGGCGTACCGGCCACCTATCACGGGCTCGTGTCAGCCGCCGAGCGGGAGCACCCGACAGCGGACGCGCCGGCCCGCCATGCGCTGGGCCCGCTCGGCTGGCTTTCATGCGCCGGCGAGCAGGTATGCGGGCTGCTGCCAGTGACCGGCGGGCTGGTCGCCTGTGCGACCAGCCCGCCTGTCTCCGGCCCTCAGGCCGTCAGTCCCGCGGCCGTCAGAGGGACGGACCGGACTCACCCGGGCGGATGCGACCGCGCCAGGATCCGGACTCACCACCGCGCTCCTCGATGAACTGCTTGAAGCGCTTCATGTCGCCCTTCACCCGCCGGTCGATCGTCCCGATCATGTCGGCGGCCTTCTCCACGACCCCGGAGGGCTCGACATCCATCACGAGCTCCACCCGGGTGTGCGTGTCGTCCACACGCTCGAAGCGGACTGTGCCCTTCTGATGCGTGTCCCCGGTGGTGGTGCGCCAGGTGATCCGCTCGTCGGGAAGCTGGTCGACGATCTCGGTCTCGAACTCCCGGCGTACCCCGCCGATCTTGGTCGTCCAGTGGTTGTGGCGGTCGTCCAGCTGCCTGACCTCCTCGACCCCCTCCATGAAGTTCGGGAACTCCTCGAACTGGGTCCACTGGTTGTAGGCGGTGTGGACGGGGACGCCGACTTCCACCGTTTCCTTCACCGTGCTCATCTGTGTGCCTCCGTATCTCGTTGATCGACTGCGGGAGGCCCGTCGGCCCGTACGCAGCTCAGGGCTCGCCGCGACGAGTACCCGGGGAGCCCGGGTTACCACCCGCGAGTTCCGATCACCGGCCGTGAGCGTCTCGATCCCCTGGTCCGGGCGCCCGTGAAGAATTCAGGCGCGCCCGCCGTGCCGTGGCCGTTACGGTCCAGGGGTGCTCGATGAAGACGGCTACTTCACAGAGGCCATCGCGGCCGATTACGACGACTCCGCGGCCGAGATGTTCCGGCCGGACGTGGTGGACCCGGCAGTGGACACGCTGGCCGGGCTGGCGGGCGGCGGCCGGATCCTGGAACTGGGCATCGGCACCGGCCGGATCGCGCTGCCCCTGGCCCGGCGCGGCATCCCGGTGCACGGCATCGACATGTCCCGTGCGATGGTGGCCCGGCTGCGGGCCAAACCCGGCGGCGACGCGGTCGGCGTGACGATCGGCGACTTCGCGACGACGAGAGTGGAAGGCTCGTTCGCGGCCGTCTGCCTGGTCTTCAACACAATCGGCAACCTGACGACCCAGGACGCCCAGGTGGCCTGCTTCCGCAACGCCGCCGCGCATCTGGAACCGGGGGGCTGCTTCGTCGTCGAGGTGACAGTGCCCGACCTGCGCCGACTGCCCCCGGGACAGAACGCCGTCGCGTTCCACATCAGCGAAGAGCGATGGGCCTTCGACGTCTACGACACCGCGACACAGGCCATGAGCTCCCACTACGTCACGATCGTCGACGGACGTGCCGAGCACTGGTCCATCCCGTTCCGGTACGTGTGGCCGGCCGAGCTCGACCTGATGGCGCGGCTCGCGGGACTGCGGCTGCGCGACCGGTGGGGAGGGTGGAAGCGGGAGCCGTTCACCCGCGAGAGCCGCGCCCACGTCTCGATCTGGGAGAAACCGCCGACCGGCTGAGTGCGGCTGGTCCACGGCACTCCACCCTGGAATGCGGCTGGATTTACGGTGACTCCACCCTGGGCGCTTCGACGCCGTCGCACTGCTTCAGGACCCGTCGGTACCCGCCTGATCCGGTTTCCGGGCGTTGTCCTTTCTCCGTGGCTCCCCGCGCGGCGCCACCGCCCCGGGGAAGGAGGCGGTGGCGCGCGGCAGGGCGGTCTCAGCTCCTGCCGGTCCAGGTGTGCGCGACGTCCACCACGATGCGGTCGGTCATCTGCAGCACGCGGAACGGCAGCCGGGCCCGGACTCCGAGGCCCACCTGCGTCTCCCCCTCGAAGCTCCCGGCGAACCGGGCGTCCCGGAAGGTGCGGTACCCCGTCAGGTCGACGCCCGGCAGGGGGCGTCCCGCCCGGGCCGGATAGGTGGGTGCGCCGGTGTCGGGGTCGTAGGCGGGCGCGGCCACCCGCACCTCCAGGACGGCTCCGCCGGCGACGGGCACGTGCCGCCCCGAGCCGTCCTGGTACAGGCGGTCGACGTACCGGACCCAGTAGCCGAGGCCGCTGCGCCCGGCTCCGGGGAGGTCGACGACCATCCGGTCGAAGCAGGCGTGCCGGCCGGTCCTGATGTTCCTCACCGGTGTCGCGGTGGAGGTGCGGCTGGTCTTCTCGAGGCTGCCCCAGCCGGTGGGGCATGCCGTGGTGGTGCGCGCGGTGGCGGCCGGGGCCGCGCCGGCCGGGACGGCCGCCGCTGTCAGGGTGGCGCCCAAGAGCGCGACCGTCGCGCATATCGCGCTGGTTGTTCTGGTTCGTAGCATTCTCGCCCCCGAGATCTGCATAGTGCTGATATCGGGTGAGACGACCGGGTTGCTCGAAAGGTTGCGCTCCTCTTCCGGATTTCCCAGCGCCTTCCCTGGGCGCCGTACCCCACCCGCACCGGGTGCGCGACGCGGCGGCCGGGAACAGCCGCCGACCGGTCCGGACGGCGACGCTCCCACCGCGCCGGAGAGCCGCCCATGGCACATCCTGGTGGGGAGCGAATGGTGTCCGGTGCGTCCGTACCGGAAGGACGCGACATGGATGAGGCAGCCGCCGGAGCGAATGGTGTCCGGTGCGTCCGTACCGGGAGGACGCGACATGGATGAGGCAGCCGCCGGACCGGCCGGGGCGCGGCCCCCCGCGGAGCGCCGCCGGGACGGCGGCGACGACCGGGCCGGGGACGTGGCCCGGATCGAGGACGCCCTGGCGGGTCCGCTGATCGCTGCCGTGCAGGCCGCCCGGGGATACGGTGGGCTGGTCTACCTGCGCTCCAGGGACCGGCGTTCCCTGGTGCTCACCGTGGTGACGGGGGTGCCCCGGTCGCTGCTCAGGCCCTGGTGGCGGGTGCCGGTGGGCGGGGTCCTGCCCATGGCGGAGGCCTATCGCAGGGGCGAGGAGCTGTGGCTGCCGGACGAGCGGGCGACGATGATGCGCTTCCCGCAGTTCACGGCCGGGCTGCCGTACTCCTTCGCCTCTGCCTACCAGCCCCTGCGGACCGGTGAGGAGACCGTGGGCGTCCTGGTCGTGCTGTGCGCGGCCGGCCGCGCACCGGCCGACGCACCGACCCCCGGCGGCGCCCTGCGCCCCGCCCGTGAGGAGATGGAGGAACGTCTCACCCGCCGGGCGGGCACGGGCCCCGGCGGGTCAGGGGTCTGCTACGACAGCGAGCCGGTCAGCGTGCGGCTGCCCACGCCGACCGCGCACACGGTCCGCGTCGGGCTGTTCGACTGGGACCTGGACAGTGACCGGTGCTCCGCGGACGACGAGGCGCTCGCCGTCCTCGGTATCCGCCGGGCGGACTTCGGCGGGACGTTCTCCGACATCGTGGCCCGGGTGAGCCCGGACGACCGGCACGAGCTGCGGGCGAGCCGACAGGACGCCCTGACGTCCGGCCGGGTCGGATCCCGGCACTTCAGGGTGCTGGACGAGTCGGCGGGCCCGGACGAGATCCGCTACCGGCCGGTCGAGTTGTGGGGCCACCTGGTGCGGGGCGGCGCGGGAGCCGAGCGGCTGCTGGTGGGCGCGCTCGTCGACGCGGCGGGCGGGGTCACCGCGGCCGAGGCCGCCGAGCGGCTGCCCGACGGGATCTTCTCCCTCGACCAGGACGGCCGGGGCATCTACGCCAACCGCCGCTGCGAGCAACTGCTGGGCTGCCGGCGGGAGGAACTCCTCGGGCGCTATCCGTGGGAGGTGATCACCTGGCTGCGCGACCCGGCGTACGAGGACCGCTACCGGGCGGCGATGCTCTCGCAGGAGCCGGTGTCGTTCCTGGTGCGGCACCCCGCCGACGGCTGGCTGGGTTTCGTGCTGTACCCCGGTGTGCACGGGCTGACCGGCCGGGTCTTCCCGACCCTGCCGCCCACCGGCTCCGACCCGGTGCCCACGGCCCGGGGCGCCGCCGGAGTCGTCGCCGGGGCGGCGGCCGGGACACCGCCGCCCGAACCGGTGGCCGGGCCGCGTGCGGGAGCGCTGTACCACGTCGTGCAGATGGCGAGCGTGCTCACCGAGGCGGTCACCGTGCGGGACGTGTGCCGGGCGGTGTCCGAGCGGCTGCTGCCCGCGTTCGGCGTGGCCGAACTCGCCTTGTACACCGTCCGCGAGGGCCGGATGTACCTGCTGTGGGAGTCCGGCTACCCGGAGGGTTTCCTCCGCCCTTTCGAGGGCATCGGGCTCGACACCCGGCTGCCGGGCGTCCACGCCCTGACGACCCGGCTCCCGCTGTTCTTCGAGTCGCCCGAGGAGCTCAGCGACGCCTACCCGGGCATCGCCCTGGACCGTATGAGCGCCTGGTCGTTCCTGCCGCTGATCGCCTCCGGCCACGCGGTCGGCTCCTGCATCCTCGGCTGGGACGCGCCGCACCGGTTCACCCCCGACGAGCGTTCCGCGCTGACCGCGCTGAGCGGCCTGGTCGCCCAGGCGCTCGAGCGGGCCCGGCTGTACGACGAGGAGTCCGCCGTCGCCCGCGGCCTGCAGGAGGGACTGTTGCCGCACCGGCTGCCCGTCATCGAGGGCCTGCGCACCACCGGCCGCTATCTGCCCGGGACGCAGGGCATGGCGATCGGCGGCGACTGGTACGACGTGATCCGCACCGGCCGCGGGGTGGCGCTGGTCATTGGCGACGTGGAGGGGCACAGTGTGGGCGCCGCGGCCGTCATGGGGCAGTTGCGCAGCGCCGTGCACGCCTTCGCCGCGAGTGAGCGCCCGCCGCAGGAGGTCATCAGCCACACCAACCGGCTGCTGACCGAGCTGGAGGCGGACGCCTTCGCCACCTGCTGCTACGTCGAGCTGGATCCGCGCACCGGCCGTGCCCTGGCCGTGCGGGCCGGCCACCCTCCGCCGCTGCTGCGCCACCCCGACGGGCGCGCCGAGCCGCTGGACCTGGTGGGCGGTGTCATGCTCGGCGTCCAGCCCGACGCGGTCTATCCCGTCACCGCGCTCACCCTGACGCCCGGCAGCGTCCTCGTGCTGTACACGGACGGGCTGGTCGAGCAGCCCGGCAGCGACATCGAGACGGGGATCCAGGAGGTCCGCGACTGTCTGACACGTACGCCCTCGGACTCGGTGGAGCGCCTCGCCGACCAGTTGATCAAGACGGCCCGCCGCGCCCCGGACCGGCCGGACGACGTGGCCCTGCTCCTGACGGCGTACGGGCCGGACCAGGCCGGCGGCCGCCTGGACGGGTGAGCGGGCCGGTCGTTCCCGTTCAGGGACCACGCGGGGAAGCGCGGGGAACACGCAGGGGACACGCCCGTCCCGCTGAGGGCACCGCGGCGGGACGAGCGGGACGGCGCGTTCGCTGACGCGCCGGAGAGGGTGGGTCCGGTGCCCGTCGCGCGCAGTCGGGTGATGTGGCGGCGCCATGGTCGGATGGCTTTCCCCGGGCACGCGTCGGGGGGCCACAGTGGCTCCGCCGCGTCTTCGGCTTCGGCGCGGCCCGTGTGCGGATCCGCGACGAAGCCGCGGTGGGAGTACGGATGGTGGTCGAGGCGTCCCTGCCCGGGGGGAGCCCGGTGGCGGCGGTGTTCACGGCCGTCTCGGACGCCGACCTGGGCGCGGCGCGCATGCAGATGGCGCTGTCGCTGGGCTGGCACATCATCGTGGCGTGTCTGGGGGTGGGCATGCCCGCCATCACGCTGCTGGCCGAGTGGCGCGGGCACCGTACCGGCGACACCCACTACCGGCTGCTCGCCCGGCGCTGGGCACGGGCCATGGGCGTGCTCTTCGCGGTGGGCGCGGTCTCCGGCACGATCCTGTCGTTCGAGATGGGCCTGTTGTGGCCGGGCCTGATGGGGACGTACGGAGAGGTCATCGGCCTGCCGTTCTCGCTGGAGGGCATCGCGTTCTTCATCGAGGCGATCTTCCTCGGCATCTACCTGTACGCATGGGACCGGCTGCCGCCGGTACCGCACCTGCTGTCCGGCGTTCCCGTCGTCGTGGCGGGCGTGGCGAGCGCCTTCTTCGTCGTCACCGCGAACGCCTGGATGCAGCAGCCCACCGGCTTCGACACGGAGGAGGGGCGGATCGTCGCGGTCGATCCGTGGGCGGCCATGTTCAACCCGGCGACCCCGCCGCAGACGGTGCACATGATCCTCGCCGCCTTCATGGTGGCGGGCTTCCTGATGGCGAGCGTGTACGCCGTCGCCATGCTGCGCGGCAGGCGGGACCGCTACCACCGGCTCGGTTTTCTCGTGCCCTTCACGGTCGCGGCACTCGTCACCCCGGTCCAGATCGGCGTGGGCGACTGGGCGGCGCACTTCGTCGCGGAGAACCAGCCCGTCAAGCTCGCGGCCATGGAGGGCGTCTTCGAGACCGAGCGCGGCGCCCCGCTGCACATCGGCGGCGTGGCGGTCGACGGGGAGCTGCGCTACGCCCTGGAGATCCCCCACGGCCTGTCCCTGCTGGCGCACTGGTCCCCGGACGCGGAGATCGCCGGGCTGGAGAGCGTGCCCGAGGCGGACCGGCCCCCGGTCAACATCACCCACTGGGCCTTCCAGATCATGGTGGCCATGGGGTTCGCCCTGCTGCTGCTCGCCCTGTGGTGGGCGCTGGCCTGGTGGCGCCGCCGGGATCTGCCGCGCTCCCGCTGGTTCCTGAGAGGGGCGGCGCTGTCCGGGGTGGCCGCGGTGCTGGCGCTGGAGGCGGGGTGGGTCGTCACCGAGGTGGGGCGCCAGCCCTGGATCGTCTTCGGTGTGCTGCGCACGTCCCAGGCGGTCAACCCGGCACCCGGGCTGGTGTGGGGGTTCGTCCTGGTGAGCGTGGTCTACGCGGCGCTGACGGTGGCCACCGTGTACGTCCTGCGGCGTCTGGCCCGCGACGTGCCGGTGCCCGTAGCGCCGCAGGAACGCGATGTCACCGAGTACAAGGTCGTCTGAG
Organism: Streptomyces bullii; assembly: GCF_042657145.1. Taxonomy (NCBI): domain Bacteria; kingdom Bacillati; phylum Actinomycetota; class Actinomycetes; order Kitasatosporales; family Streptomycetaceae; genus Streptomyces; species Streptomyces bullii. The sequence goes on along the minus strand of NZ_JBHSNY010000009.1, from coordinate 92,164 downwards.
CTCGCCCAGAAGGGCTGAGGAGCGTCATGCCGCTGCCGGAGATCATGCTGGTCGTGCTGTGGACCGGGCTGACGGCGTACGTGCTGTTCGCCGGCGCCGACTTCGGCGGCGGGGTGTGGGACCTGCTCGCCGGGGGCGCCGAACGGGGCCGCGCCCAGCGGGACCTGGTCGAGCACTCCATCGGCCCGGTGTGGGAGGCCAACCACGTCTGGCTGATCTTCGTGATCGTGCTGACCTGGACCGGTGTGCCCTCCGTCTTCGCCGCCGTCGCCTCGACCCTGTACATCCCGCTGACCGCGGTGGCGCTCGGCATCATCGCGCGCGGTTCGGCCTTCGCCTTCCGCAAGGTCAGCAGGAGGCTGGGGCTGCGACGGATGTTCGGCGCGACGTTCGCGTTCTCCTCCCTGGTCACCCCGTTCTTCCTCGGGACAGTGGCCGGTGCCCTCGCCTCCGGGCGCGTTCCGCCGGGCATCGCCGAGGGCGATCTGATCACCAGCTGGCTCAACCCCACCTCCGTCGTCACCGGGGCCCTGGCGGTGGGCACCGCCGCGTATCTCGCGGCCGTCTACCTCACCCGGGACGCCGAGCGCACCGGTGACACGGAGCTCACCGAGGCGTTCCGGCGGCGGGCGCTGGCGGCCGGGGTGGTCGTCGGGATCCTGTCGGCCGCCGGGCTGCTCGTGCTGCGCGCCGACGAGCCGGCGCTGTTCGACGCGTTGACGTCGGGCAGTGCCCTTCCGCTGGTCGTGCTGTCGGTGGCCGCCGGGGTGGTCTCGCTGGCCCTGCTGGCGTGGCGCCGGTCGTACCTCGCCGTGCGTCTGACGGCCGCGCTGGCGGTCGCCGGGCTGCTGTGGGGATGGGGCGTCGGCCAGTACCCCGAGCTGCTGCCCGGCGTCACCCTCGACGAGGCCGCCGCCACGGACAGCGTCCTCGCGGCCAGCCTCGGGGCCCTGGCCGTCGGCGCGGTCCTGCTGCTGCCGTCCCTGTGGTGGCTGTACGCCACGTTCCAGCGGGAGCGCGTGCGGGACGGCGAGCCGACGGGTCCGGGGACGTGAGTCGGGCCGGTCCGGATGCCCCGACGCCGCCGCACCGGCGCCGCGCCGGGCGGGATCAGCCCCTGTCGCGCAGCAGGGCGCGGACGTGGTTCTCCTGGACGGCCCGGGCCCGCCGCAGCAGTTCCGGCCTGAGTGACTCGCTGATCTGCGTGGTGGCGGTGGACGTCAGTGAGCGGCGGCCGTCCGGGGTGGCGGTCGTGGGCAGGGACGGCTCGGGGGCTTCCGGTACCAACGCCGGGCTGCCGTCGCCGCATTGCGCGCCGCCGTGGCGTCTCGTTCGACTGCACGAACTTTGCGCGCGACGGCTTCCCCGCCGATTCGCGCAGTGATAGTAAACCTTCCTGTCAGTTGGTCTCAGGTCACGGCAAGGTCCACCCCCCACCCTTGGAGGCCCCGTGAAGCATCCGTCCCGCCTGGACGCCCACGTCCCGAGCACGTCGCGCCGTACGGCCCTGGCCGTCCTGCTCGGCGCGACGCTCAGCGCCGCCCCTCTCATGAAGCCCCCGCACGCCTCGGCGTCCGTCCGTGCGGTCGGGCTCGACGACCCGGCGAAGAAGGAGATCGCCATGCAGCTGGTGTCGAGTGCGGAGAACTCCTCGCTCGACTGGAAGGCGCAGTACCAGTACATCGAGGACATCGGCGACGGCCGCGGGTACACCGCCGGCATCGTCGGATTCTGCTCCGGCACCGGCGACATGCTCGACCTCGTCGAGCTCTACACCGACCGGCGGCCCGGCAACGTCCTCGCGACGTACCTGCCGGCGCTGCGCAGGGTCGACGGCACCGACTCGCACGAGGGACTCGACCCGCACTTCCCCCGTGACTGGCGCCGCGCCGCCCGCGACCAGGCCTTCCAGCAGGCGCAGAACGACGAACGCGACCGGGTGTACTTCAACCCTGCGGTCCGGCAGGGCAAGGCGGACGGCCTGCGCGTGCTCGGGCAGTTCGCCTACTACGACGCCATCGTCATGCACGGCGACGGCGAGGACCCGACCAGCTTCCGCAACATCCGCAGGCGCGCCCTGCGCACGGCACGTCCGCCGGCGGCGGGCGGTGACGAGGTGACGTACCTGCACGCCTTCCTCGACGCGCGCGTGTGGGCCATGAGGCAGGAGCCGGCGCACAGCGACACCAGCCGGGTCGACACGGCGCAGCGGGTGTTCCTGCGCAAGGGCAACCTCGACCTCGATCCGCCGCTGGACTGGAAGGTCTACGGGGACAGCTACCACATCGGCTGAGCCCCGCGATCACCCGGGCGGCCCGCGGCGGCGTGCCGCCGGAATTGGTCCGCCATGACGGCGGGAGAGTGGACCTCGTACAGGACCGCCGTGCTTCCTAGCGTCGGTGCCATGAACGCCACCACCACGCGCGGGGTACTGCTCACCGCGCTCGCCTGCGTCCTCGTCGGCGCGTCCTTCACGGCCAACAGCGTGCTCGGCGACTACCCGTACGCGGGCGGCCAGTTCCTGCGGTACGGCCTGGCCTGCCTGCTGCTGTTCCCCCTGGCGGGCAGGGGCACGGCGGCGCGGCTGCGGGCGCTCGGGCCCCGCCGGTGGGCCCGCCTCGCGCTGCTCGCGGCCGTCGGCATGGTCGGCTTCAACCTGGCCGTTCTCGCCGCGGAGCGTTCCGCGGAACCGGCGGTGCCCGGCGTCTTCGTGGGCTGCGCGCCCGTGGTCGTCGCCGTCGTCGTGCCCCTGCTGGAGGGGCGCCGGCCCCAACGAGCCGTCCTGTACGGGGCCTTGCTCGTGGCCGCCGGTGCCTGCGTCGTGCAGGGCTGGGGACGCACGGACGGCGCCGGCATCGCCTTCTCCGGGTGCGCCCTCGTCGGCGAGGTCGGGTTCGCCGTGCTCGCGGTACCCGTGCTGCGGCCCCTGGGGCCCCGGCTGCTGTCGGCCACGGTGTGCGGCCTCGCCGCGCTCCAGTCGGCGGCGGCCGGAGCGCTGCTCGACGGTGCCGCGTGGCTGCGGCGGCCGAACTCCGTGGAGAGCGCCGCGCTGCTCTGGCAGGCCGTGGTGGTCACCGTGGTCGGGTTCGTGTGCTGGTACATGGGCATGCAGCGGATCGGCGCGGAGCGGGCGACCCTGTTCTCCGGCCTCATCCCGGTCGCGGCGGCCTGCACCGCGCCGCTGGCCGGCACCGGCTCCTACGGTCCCGCCCAGGCGGCGGGCAGTGCCCTGGTGGCCGCGGGGGTCGCCCTGGGATCGGGCGCGCTCCGGGCGGTCGGGCGGCCACGCGGGCCGGGCCGGGCCGACGGCCGCCTCGGCGCGAACGCGCCGACCGGGCGCGAACGGCCGGCCGCCGGGGTTGTGGGCCCGGGCGGCCCCGCACCGCGAGAGGACCTGCCGGCCGGCCCGACAGGGAGGTGACGGCCACCGGATCGCTCCGCGTCCGGCTTCCACCGTTCGGAGGTACGGCTCTGCGGCAGGGGGCAGGCGGCGCCCCTCGTGCGTCGCCGGGGCCGGACGGCCGCCGGGGCCCTGCCGTCGCCCCGCCCAGCGGATGCCGGGCCGGTCCCGTCGCCCTCTAATGGAGGCGCCGAACGCCTCAGCCACAGAGGGAGACACGTCCATGCCGCCCAGCCGTGCGCGTGACACCACAGAGGGGACCGGGCGGGCGGGCACGCTGCGGCGGCTCGGACAGTGGTGCGCGCGCCACTTCGTGGTCGTCATCGTCGCCTGGCTCGTCGCCCTGGTCGCCCTCCAGGTCCTGGACCGCTCCGCCGGAGGAACCTACTCCGACAACTTCTCCCTGTCCGACACACAGTCCCAGCAGGGCCTGGACGTGCTGAAGCGGCACGACCCGCAGGCGGGTGGCTACAGCAGTCAGATCGTGCTGCGCGACGAACACCGCCCCCTCGCCTCGCTGAGCTCGCAGATGTCCACCACGGTCGGTGACCTGCAGAAACTGCCGCATGTCCTGTCCGTGCAGAACCCGCTGTCCGGCTCCTCCCAGGGCCAGTCGAAGCAGAACGTGGGCCCGCTGTCCGACGACGGCAGGACGGCTTACATCACCGTCCGCTTCGACGTACAGCCATCGACGCTCGGCGACGCCTACCTCGACGGGGTCGACGACGCCGTGCAGCCGCTGCGGAGGGCCGGGGCCCAGGTGGAGTACGGCGGGCCGCTGGGCGAACTGGCCCGCCCGGCCCCCGACGACCGGATCAGCGAGCTGATCGGCTTCGCCGTGGCCGTGCTCGTGCTGCTGGCCGGTTTCGGCAGTGTGCTCGCCGCCGCCCTGCCGCTGCTGACCGCACTGGTCGGCGTCGTCACCGGTCTCGCCGTCCTGGGGCTGCTGGCGGCGGCGTTCACCTTCGCCACCGTCTCACCGACCCTGGCCACGATGATCGGGCTCGGCGTCGGTATCGACTACGCCCTCTTCCTGATCACCCGTCACCGGCAGCGCCTCATGGACGGCGCGGACCCGGTGCGGGCCGCCGGGGACGCCACGGCCACCAGCGGGCGTGCCGTGCTCGTCTCCGGCTGCACCGTGATCGTCGCCCTGGCGGGCCTCTTCGCGTCCGGCGTCGGCTTCATCGGCAAACTCGGGCTCGCCGCCGCGGTCACCGTCGTCTCGGCCGTCGCCGGCGCCCTCACCCTGGTCCCGGCGCTGCTGGGGCTGCTGGGCCGCCGCATCGACCGCTACCGCGTGCGCCGCCCCGTCGCCGAGGCCGGCACGGTGGCGGGCGCCGTACCCCAGGGCACCTGGCACCGTTACGCGCTGCGGGTGGAACGCAGGCCGTGGCGGTACCTGGGCGCGGGCGTCGCCGCGGTGGCCGTCCTGGCGATCCCGGTCTTCTCCCTCCAACTCGGCCACATCGGCGACGGCGCCGACCCCGCGTCCTTCACCGACCGGCGGGCCTACGACCTGATGACCGACGCGTTCGGCCCCGGCTCCAACGGTCCCCTCACCGTCGTCATCGACCAGAGCTCCGTACCGCAGCCGCAGCGCTCGGCGCTCGCCTCGCAGGCCCAGAAGACCCTCGACGCGGTGGACGGCGCGTCCACTGTCACGCCCCTGACCCCCACCGAGGACGGGGACGTCCTGGTCGGCACCGTCTATTCGCGGGAGTCCCCGCAGAGCGCCACGACCACCGACCTGGTGAACCGTCTGGTGGACCGCACGCTGCCCGACGCGGTCCGGGGGACGGACGCCCGGGGTTACGTCACCGGGACGACGGCCGCGCAGGTCGACTTCCGGGACATCGTGGCCAGCCGGCTTCCGCTGATCATCGGTGTGGTGGTGGGCCTGGCGTTCCTGATCATCCTGGCCGTGTTCCGGGGCCTGCTCGTCGCGGTCAAGGCAGCCGTGCTCAACGTCCTGTCGATCACCGCCTCGTACGGCGTCGTCGTGGCCGTGTTCCAGTGGGGCTGGGGCGGTCCCGCCCTCGGCGTCAACGGCGAGGTGCCCATCGAGAGTTACGTCCCGATGATGATGTTCGCCATCATCTTCGGCCTCAGCATGGACTACGAGATCTTCCTGCTCTCGCGGGTGCACGAGGCCTGGCTGCGCACCGGGGACGCCAAGGCGTCGGTGGCCCACGCCCTGGAGATCACCGCCCGGGTCATCACGTGCGCCGCGCTGATCATGGTGAGCGTGTTCGCGGCCTTCATCGTCAGCGACAACGTCGTGGTGAAGATGCTCGGACTGGGTCTGGCCGTCAGTGTCCTCATCGACGCCACCGTCGTCCGCCTGCTCATGGTGCCCGCGGTGATGACCCTGCTGGGCCGGCACGCCTGGTGGACACCGCGGTGGCTGGACAGGGCCCTGCCGCACATCGACGCCGAGGGCGAAGGGGAGGCTCCGGCCCCCAAGGCGCCCTCGCGCGTGATGGCGGAGCGGGCCACGGCGTCACATGCGCAGCAGCAGCACGATCGAGACGGCACCGACCGCCACCACGACGGTCCGTAGGACCGTGGGAGCGAGGCGACGGCCGACGCCGGCTCCGATCCGGCCGCCGAGCGCCGAGCCGGCGGCGATGAGCGCGACGGCCGTCCAGTCGAAGTCCGCGACGAAGAGGAACAGCAGTGCGGCGACGGCGTTGACGACGGCGACGAGCACGTTCTTCACGGCGGTCAGCCGCTGCAGCGACTCGTCGAGGAACACCCCCATCGGCGACACGTAGAAGATGCCCTGCGCGGCGGAGAAGTAGCCGCCGTAGACGCCGGCGAGCGCCAGGCCCGTGAAGAGCAGCGGGCCGCCGTCGCGACGGCCGGACCCACCCGTCCCCGCCCTGCGGCGGCCCACCCACCTGCCGATCAGGGGCTGGACCGCCACGAGGACGACCGCGAGCCCCACCAGTAGCGGCACGATCGCCTCGAAGGCCGCCGCGGGCAGGGTCAGCAGCAGCACCGCGCCGACCAGGCCGCCCAGCACCGCGCCGACGCTCAGCACCAGGACACGTCGGCCCTGTCCGCGCAGTTCCCTTCGGTATCCGACGGCTCCGCTGACGGACCCGGCCACCAGACCCAGTGCGTTGGAGACCGTGGCGGTGACCGGCGGCAGGCCGGTGGCGAGCAGCACGGGGAAGGTGATCAACGTCCCGGAGCCCACCACGGCGTTGACGGCCCCGGCGCCTGCACCGGCCACGAGGACCACGGCCATCTCCCACGGCGTCACCCGGCGACCGCCCCGGCGGGGCCGGCGACCAGGGCCGTCCGCCCGGCGGGCGCGGTGCGGCTCAAGCACCCGACCCTCCAGAAAAGAGCGCCCGGAACGAACGGCGGAGGGCGGCAGAACCCGTGGGAACGGGTTCTGCCGCCCTCGCCTGCCGTCGTCCGGCACCCGGGTCAGCTCATGCCGAACCCCGCCTGACGCGGCGGAGCAGGACACAGCCCGCGATCAGCAGGACACCGCCCACCGCGGCCGGCCACAACTGCGCGCCGGTCTCCGCCAGTCCGCCCCCCACGGCCTGCGGCTCGGTCTGCCCCGAGGCCACCGGGGCCTCGTCACGGGCGGTCGGTGTCCCGACGGCGGTCGGCGTCCGCCCGGCACCGGCCGCCGCGTCCGCGTCACCGCCGTCCGATCCGCCCTCACCCGGCGCGGCCGCCGTGCTGCCGGCGGTCGGGGCCGTCGTACGGGCCTTGGGTTCCGCCGTGCGCGGGGGCGTCGGCTTGCCCTCGCCCGCCGCCGGTGCGGTACCCGGGGTACCGGCCGGGGAGCCCGGGGTCTTGGCTCCCCCGTCGTCGCCGCGCTCCCCGCCCGGCTCCTCGCCCGGGTTCCCGTCCTGCGGGACCTGCGGGGCACGCGTCGGCTTCTCCTGCGGCGCCTCGGGCGTACGGGTCGGCTCCTCCTGCGGGGCTTCCGGTGTTCGCGTCGGCTCCTCCTGCGGGGCCTCCGGAGTGCGGGTCGGCTGCTCCTGCGGCTCCTCGCCCTCCCCGGCACCGTCCCCGGCACCGGCGTCGCACGTGCGGCCCTCGTTGACGCAGTCGACCATCTCCCGCATCAGGTCCCCGTCGAAGACGTTGATGAAGTCACCGTGGTCGGTGACCGGCTTGTGCAGCTGCTCCGGGAAGGAGTCCACCGCGAACAGCGGCGTCGTCCGGCCGCCGTCCTTCAGGCTCGGCGCGTCGACGTCGTAGACGAGGCGCTGCACCAGCTGCGGAATGGGCCGGAAGCCGGCCGGGCAGGTGCCGTCGGCGGCGGCGAACGCCACGTGGGTGCGGTGGTTGGCGCTGTCGATGTTGCGGCCGTCCCAGCAGCTCTGGAACCGGAAGGTACGCACCACGTCGCTGCCCTGGGGGCACAGCGGGTACTTGTCCTTCAGCTGCCGGTCCTCGAAGCCGGTGCAGCTCCAGGAGGCGTTGGCGTTCGCGGGGCCGTTGACGAAGGCCTTGGCGTCGCCGGTGATGATGCGCAGCAGCCGCGGCATGGCCGTGACCTTGCCGCGCGGGTTGCCCACGAACGTCAGCGTGACCTGCTTCGGCGTGACGATCTCACCGGCGTTGCCCTCGATGCCGCCGCCGGGGGATTCGGCGTCCTGCTCCTGGGTGCCGTTCTGCAGCCGCAGCACGGGCCAGAAGTAGGAGGACTTGTCGCCCTGGTTCTCACAGCTCGTGTCGGCGTTCGCCAGGTCCTCGTCGCTGGCGAAGGCGTCGTTGGCCTGGTTGCCGACATAGTCGTGGAAGTGGTGGGCGCCGTTGCCGACGCCCGGGGCGACGATCACGTTGTCGGAGTTGAACAGGCCGTTCTCGTTGACGCCGCAGCTCGTGGTGAAGGTGCCGCGCGAGGCGTCTCCCGTGAAACTGGGTCTGGGCACGTTCGGCTGCACGGTGGTGATGTCCGCGTAGTCGGCAGCGACGGGCCCGTTGCCCGCCTGGCCGCCGTTGCCGCCCGCCTGGTCCTGACCGCCGTCCTGCTCCTGGCCGGCGGTCCCGTTCTGGCCGCCTTGCTGGTCCGGGGCCTCGGTCGCGGTGGGCCGCACCGTGCAGGCCGCGAGCGCCTCCAGGCCCTCGGGGCGGTCCCCCACACGGTCGACGGCGACCGCGATGCGGCCGAGGGCCGCGGTCCGCTTGTCCTTCAGCGGGCCGATGATCGCGTTCTTGGCGAAGGAAGAATCCTGCCGCTGGGCCTGCGCCGAGTCCCGCAGTTGCTGGTAGGCCTTGGCGATCTGCTCGTCCAGGAGGGCGAGTTCCTTGTCGACCTCCGCCCTCGCCTGTTCGGGCACCGACGTCAGACTGCTGCCGACGTCCGGGCAGTCGATCGTGGCGCCGCCCGGCGCCGCGCTGTTCGGCCGGCCCGGTTCCCCGCCCGAGCCGCTCTCGGTCGCCGAGGCGTAGACGTTCGCCGCGACCAACCCCCCTCCGCCCAGGATCAGCGCGACCGCGGCGAACGTCGCGCGCTGTGCACCTCGTGGGCGTCTGCGCGTGTTGCGTCTCAAGGAAGTACTCCTACGCTTCGTGACGGCGGACCCGGCATGGAAGTCCCCCGCCCCATACGTAGGCGGACGCCCGCGTGTTCAAGCGCCTCTCGGATTCTTTCGGAACTCTCAGGAAGCCCCCGCCACTCCGCCACCGGTCCCCCGCCGGACACCGGGCGTCCGGCGGGGGTGCAGAGGTCAGCGGAAGGTGACGTCACTGCACAGGAAGTACGTCTGGTCCATGTGCGAGGCCTGCCAGATCGTGTAGACGACGTGGCGGCCGCTCAGACCCGACGTTCTCACCGGGATCGAGTAGTTCTGACTGGGCGCGTACGTGCCGGTGCGGGCGACCAGTTGGAGGTCCTTCCAGGTCAGCGGCTGGGTGGTGGGGTCGAAGCCCTGTCGGGTGACGTAGACGAGGAAGTAGTCCGCGCCGTGGCTGGCCTGGTCGTACAGCCGCACGGTGAAGTCGGCTCCGATGTCCGTGGTCTTCCAGGGGCCCACGGCGTCCAGGGAGTTGTAGCGGCCGCCCTCGGTGCGGCCGCCGCTGCACAGCTGCCCGTCGGGGACGACGGCCTGGAAGTCGCCGCCCGAGCCGTTGCGGTACAGACCGTTCCAGTTCCACATGGCGTTGGGGTTGTCCTGCCACGCCTGCCAGCACATCGGGTCCTGCTGCGCCATGGCCGGGTTCTGGAAGTCGCTCCCCCAGCGCAGCCAGCAGCCGTAGTTGCGGGATGCCGGGTCGACGACCGAGCCGTGGGCGCTGGCGGTGCCGCTCCCCGGGACCATGCAGAGCAGCGCGGCGGCGAGCAGGCTCAGGACGAGCGGCAGACGGGACCGGACTCTGAGGACAGGAAGAACGTGATTAAGAACATGACCATGACAAGCCATGATCTCCTTCTTTCGGATGTGGGGGTCTCCGGTTCCGCCGGACGCACGAGCCTCCGGCTTCGCCGGACGTGGGGGGCGCGGAAGCCTATGGGAGCGCTCCCACACTGCCTAGGCTGCGCCCGGGGAGGCAACCCGGCAAGCACTTGTTTGCGCCACTTCCCCACCGCGTGGCGCGTTTCGCGCGTTCGTCGCACCGGCGCCGAAGGTCGGGGGGCACCGCGGTCGTCCCGCAGCGCGGGAAGCGCTCCCGCGAGCGTCCGGGGGTGCGCGGACCCGACCGGAGGGCGGCCCGTATCGCGAGCAGGCGCGTCCGGGGCTTAGGCGTGTGGTCCGGGGTTACCCGGTGCCCATGGTGAAGCTGCACATTCCTGGACGAAAAGAACAGCACAGCGCTGATGCGCAGGCCCCGGAGGAGCCCGGGCCGGGGCCCGAGGTGGAGCGTGCCGCGCCGGACTCCCCGACACGGCTGCCCAAGGGGTCGTGGAAGGCGGTACTGAAGGGCAGTCTGCGGGAGTTCAAGGACGACGAGCTGACCGACCGGGCGGCGGCGCTGACGTACTACGGCGTGCTGTCCCTGTTCCCGGCACTGCTGGTGCTGGTGTCGCTGCTGGGCGTCACCGGCAGGTCGACCACGGAGACGGTGCTGGACAACCTCCAGCGGCTGACCCCCGGTGCGGCCCGTGACATCATCCGGGGGGCCGTGGAGCAGTTGCAGGGCAACGCCGGCATCGGCTCGGTCATGGCGCTCGTCGGCCTGGTGCTGGCGGTCTGGTCGGCGTCCGGCTATGTGGCGGCGTTCATCCGCTCGGCCAACGCCGTCTACGACATGCCCGAGGGGCGCCCCGTGTGGAAGGTCCTGCCGGTGCGGCTGGGCGTGACCGTGGTGCTGATGGTGCTGGCCGTGGTCAGCGCGCTGATCGTGGTGTTCACGGGCGGACTGGCCCAGCAGGCCGGAAACGCGCTGGGTCTCGGGGACACCGCGCTGACGGTGTGGTCGATCGCCAAGTGGCCCGTCCTCGTCGTGCTGGTCACCGTCATGATCGCGATCCTGTACTGGGCCACCCCGAACGCCAAGGTGAAGGGGTTCCGGTGGATCACGCCGGGGAGTTTCCTCGCCCTGCTGATCTGGATGATCGCCTCCGCCGGGTTCGCGTTCTACGTCGCCAACTTCGCGTCGTACAACAAGACGTACGGCACCATGGCCGGTGTCATCGTCTTCCTGGTCTGGCTGTGGATCACCAACCTGGCCATCCTGCTGGGCCTGGAGTTCGACGCGGAGACGACACGGCAGCGGGCCATCGCCGGCGGTCATCCGCCCGAGGACGAGCCGTACACGCAGCCGCGCGACACGCGGACGTGGGACGAGGAGGACCGGCGGCGACTGGAAGGGCCCTGATCCTGTCCCTTGAAGGACAGGGCTGACAAGACAGGCCCTGGGGCGGTTCAGTTCATCAGGCCGGCGGCGAGCGTTGCGCCCAGTTCCCAGCAGCGCTCGACGTCGGCCTTGTCCGGCTCGCCGGTCACGGTCACGGCGTCCGCCGCGCGGCGCCAGCCGAGGCCCGTGGTGATGGACTCGATGCCGCGCACCGCGCCCGTGACGTCGTTGCCGCCGTGCACGTAGTAGCCGAAGGGGCGGCCCCGTGTCGCGTCCAGGCAGGGGTAGTACACCTGGTCGAAGAAGTGCTTGAGGGCGCCGGACATGTAGCCCAGGTTCGCCGGGGTGCCGAGGAGGCAGCCGTCGGCGGCGAGCACGTCGGAGGCGGTGGCGGACAGCGCCGGGCGCCGTACCACCTGGACGCCCTCGATCTCCGGAGCCGTGGCTCCGGAGACCACGGCCTCGAACATGGCCTGGCAGTTCGGCGACGGCGTGTGATGCACGATCAGCAGAGTGGACACGGCCTTGACCCTGCCGTCCCGGACCCGGTGACCGCAAGCGGCCGGGCGGTCCCGGCCCCGGGGAGCGCGACACGAGATCGGCACCGTTGTGGCCGGCCAACCGGCGGTGGAAGGATGCCCGGCATCGGTACGCGGACGAGGGGAGGCCTGGTGACCGACGAGGACGGCCGACTGCGGGAAGCCGCGGTGTTCGACGCGCTCGGGGCCCGGTACGAGCAGGCGTTCGCCGGCTCCGAGGCGCACCGGGCGGAACTGGACTGGCTGCTGGCGCGGCTCGGGCCGGGCAGCCGGGTGCTCGACGTGGGCAGCGGGACGGGACGGCCCACGGCCGCCGCGCTCGCCGCCGCCGGCCATGACGTGCTGGGGATCGACTTCTCCCCCGTCATGGTCGGGCTCGCCGGACAGCGGGTGCCGGACGCCACGTTCCGCTGCGCCGACATCCGCGACGTACCGCTCGAGGACGAGGCCTACGACGCGGTGTGCGTGTTCTTCTCGCTGCTGCAGATGTCCCGCGCGGAGCAGTCGGACGTCGTGCGGCGGCTGGCGCGGGCGCTGCGGCCGGGGGGCCATCTGATCCTCGCGACCGTGCCCCTCGACGTGCAGGGCGTCGACGCGGTCTTCATGGGGCAGCCCGTACGGGTCACCAGCTTCGCCGCCGAGGACGTCGTGGCGGTGGTGCGGGCGGCGGGTCTCACGGTGCTGTCGGAGGAGACCGTGATGTTCACCCCGGCCCATGCGGAGGCCGCCCCGGAGCCCCACCTCTTCGTGCGGTGCCGACGCTGACCGTCTGAGCGGTGCGGACGGCCGCGCGCACAGAGGTAAGCCGCCGCTCCCGGGCCGTCGGCTCGACGATCCGGGGCGGCGGCTCCTCCCTCAGGCGACCGGGCGCGCGATGCCGCTGTGCAGCATCTCGCGGGCCCGCTGGACCAGGCCGTTCAGGTGCAGGGCGAGCTGGGCCGCGTTGGCGTACATGTTCCGTACCGGCTCCATGCGTTCCAGGCGGGGCGCCAGGGCCGACAGGGCGATGGCCAGGGCCACTCCCGCCCAGGCGACCGGGCCGAGCGGTGTGCAGCCGAAGAAGTGGCTGACGCCGGGGGTCTGGACGAGGGCGGCCAGGACGGCCGCGGAGCCCAGGGCCGTCGCCCACACCAGGGGGCTGTGGCGGCGGCCGGAGAGGGTCTGCACGAGCTGGGCGCCGACCACGCCGCACAGCGCCATGGTGGTCGAGCGGCGCTCGGTGCCGGGGGTGAGGCGGCCGAACAGGTACGCCGTGACCGCGCCGAGGCAGGTGGTCACGCCCCGGCGCCGGATGGTGCGCAGCAGGGGGACGCCGAGGACGTCCAGGCCCATCGGGCCGGTCGCGGCGTGTTGGGCCGTCGCCGGGTCGTCGCTCGGGGTCACCGCGACCGCCATGGCCGGGAACATGTCGGTGAGCAGGTTGACCAGCAGCAGCTGACGGGTCGACAGCGGTGAGGCACCGGCCAGCAGGGTGCCGAGCACGCTGAACCCGACCTCGCCGGCGTTGCCGCCGATGAGGATGCTCACCGCGTCGGCGACGCTGCGCCACAGCGCCCGGCCCTCGACGACCGCGTCCACCAGCACGGACAGGTCGCCCGTGGTGAGCACGAGGTCGGCGGCGTTGCGGGCGGCGGCCGAGCCGCGGGCCTCGATGCCGACGCCGACGTCGGCGGCGCGGATGGCGGCGGCGTCGTTGGCGCCGTCGCCCGTCATCGCCACGACCCGGCCGGCCTGCTGCAGCGCCTCGACGACGTGCAGCTTCTGTTCGGGCGCGACCCGGGCGACGACGCCGGCGCCGCGCAGCACCCGGACGCGCTCGCCGCGTTCCATGGCGACCAGTTCGTCACCCGTGACGACCTCGGTCTCCTCCGGCCAGCCCAGTTGGAGGGCGATCGCGCGGGCGGTCTCCGGGTGGTCGCCGGTGAGCATGACGGGCAGGATGCCGGAGCGGCGCAGCTCCGCGAGCAGGGCGTGCGAGGTGTCGCGCGGGACGTCCGCCAGGGCGACGAAGCCGCGGAACTCCAGCTCCGCGAGGTCCGCGTCGAGTTCGGCTTCGGCGTCCTGTGCCCGGCACGGCCGCTGCGCCACGGCCAGCACGCGCAGTCCGCGCCCGGCCAGCTCGTGGGCCCGGTCCATCGCGTCGTCGGGCAGGTCCCGGCAGGCGGGCAGCACGGTCTCGGGTGCGCCCTTGACGACCAGCAGCCCGTCCGCGCCCGCAACACCGTCGCGGCCGACGGCCCCAGCGTAGCCCCGGCTGGCCTCGAAGGGCAGTTCACCGACCGGGACCCAGGTCTCGTCGGGCGGGGCGGCGTCCAGGACCGCCTCGTCGGTGGCGTGCGCGACGCGGCGCCCCTCCCCCGTCTCTTCCTGCGGGCAGGCCCGTGCGGCCAGGCGCAGGATCGGCACGGCGTGCTCCGCGTCCGGTTCGAGGACGGCGCCGTCGGCGGTGGCGACCCGGACCAGGCGCAGTTTGTTCTCGGTGAGGGTGCCGGTCTTGTCGAAGCAGACGGTGTCGACCCGGCCGAGCGCCTCCAGGGTGCGCGGGGTGCGCACCAGGACGCCGCGCCGGGAGAGCCGGCGGGCCGCCGCCATCTGGGCGACGGTCGCGACGAGCGGCAGCCCTTCCGGGACGGCGGCGACGGCCACCGCGACACCGCCGCTGACGGCGCGTCGGATGGGGCTGCCGCGCAGCAGGGACAACCCGGTCACGGCCGCGCCGCCGGTGAAGGTGACCGGCAGGGCCTTGCGGGTCAGTTCCTGGAGGCGGGCCTGCACACCGGCGGGCGGCGGGGTGCGGGCGGCGAGCGTGACGGCCCGGCCCGCCTCGGTCTGCTCGCCGGTATCCACGACGAGGGCAGTGGCCCGGCCGGCGACGACGGTCGTGCCCTCGAAGACCATGCAGGCGCGTTGCGCCACCGGCGCTCCGGGCGTCGCCTCGACGGACTTGGTCACCGGCAGGGACTCGCCGGTGAGGGCGGACTCGTCGACCTCCAGTCCGTCCGCGTCGAGCAGCCGCGCGTCGGCGGGCACGACGTCGCCCGCGCCGAGGCTGATCTCGTCGCCGGGGCGGAGCCGGGCCGCGTCGACGGTGACCGTGCGGCGGTCGCCGTTCTGCTTGCGCGCCTTCGGCTGCTGCCGGGCGGCGAGCCGGGCCAGGGCCTGCTCCGCGCGCAGCCGCTGCAGTCCGCCCGCGACGGCGTTGATGTCCATGGCGCCGACGACCAGCAGCGCGTCGACGAGGGAGCCGAGCAGCGCGGAGGCGACCGCGCCGGTGGCGAGGACGGGGGTGAGGGGATCGTCGAGTTCCCGGCGCACGGCACCGGCCGCCTGCCAGGTCCAGCGGGCGGGGGCCGCGGCGGGGTTGCGGGCCAGACGTGCGGCCCGCTGCCGCGTGCGGTCGGCGAGCAGGGCGAGGCCGCTGAGCTCGGGGTCCGGCTCGGCGGGCCGCAGCCTGGCGCGTGCCTCGTCGGGCTCCAGGGCGTGCCAGGGGATGTGCAGCCGGGGCGGGGGCGGCGTGGCCCGGGCCACTCGGGTTGCTTCGATCCACCCCGTGAGCAGGGCGTTGCAGGCGGCCAGGTTCACCGGCGCGTGCCGGCTGAACGGCAGCCATCCGGGGGTGCGGGGGCTGCTGCCGCGGGCCACCATGAGCCCCGACAGGGCCGCGCCCGCGCGGGCCAGCGTCTGCGAGCGGCGGCCGACCCGCCGGGCCGCCGGGATCGCGGTCAGCATCCGCCACACGTCGGCCAGTCCGCCCGGGGCCAGCGCGTCGGCACCCCAGGCGATCGCCGCCCGTGCGTCGGTGAGCGCGATGGCCACGTCACCGGCGGGCAGCCCGTGCGCCACGTCGTCGTCACCGGTCTCGTCCAGGCGGGCGACGGTCACCACGCAGCGTCCGTCGCCCTGCAGGGTGCGTACGACGTCGCCGAACGGACGACGGGGCGGGGCGACCTCGTCGGCCAGCCGGGTGATGTCCTTCAGGTCGGAGCCGCCGGCGATGACGACGTGCAGCCCGGCCCGGCGGGCGGCGTCGAGGACGGCCTCGGCGAAGGGGTCGATGGGGTCGTCGGCCGGATCGTCGGGGGCGCAGTCGTCCGCCGAGTCGGGCCGGCGCCGGTTGCGCAGGGCGTCGGCGTGCAGGACGAGGGAGTCGGCGATCTCCAGCTGGCGCAGTCGCTCCGCGCTGCGGACGAGGATGCCGGAGCGGGCCAGGAAGGCGCCGAGGGCGGCGCTGAAGGCGGCCGGTCCGTAGCGGGCGGCCTTCGGGGAGCCGGCCAGGACGGCCTCGGCGGCCTCGTTCGGGTCGTGCATGACGAGCAGCGTGGCGAGGGCGCCCGCGAGGCTGCCGGCGCTGGCGTTGGCGGCGTACTCCTTGGCGGGGGTGACCCGCAGCGGCGGCCGGGTGCACGGCGGGCAGGGCAGGCTGGTGCGTTCCGGGAGGCAGACGTCGTCGTGCAGCGCCTCGAAGGCGGCGGCCCTGGCCACCGCCTCGGTCAGTTGCCCGGTGCGCAGCAGCCCGTCGAGGACCAGGGACACCGGTGACTGCCCCGCCCCGTGCACGGCGGCGTTGGTGGCGGCCAGGATCAGCTCCCGGCCGGTGCGGCCGAACCGCCGCCTGAGCAGCGCGCGGAAGCGGGGGTTCTCGCGCAGCAGCGTGACCGTCGCGGTGACCATGCGCGGGGAGGGCGGCAGCCGCAGGGACCGGCCGGCCAGGGCGCCGGCCGTGCCGGCGGCGTCCAGCAGCAGTCCCGCCACGGCGACCCGTACCTCACGGGGGTCGCCCGGGTGGACGGCCTCGTCCTCGTCCTCCGGTTCGGCGCCCTCGGCGAGCCCGAGGCGGGCGGCGAGCTCGCCGGCGCGCTCGGTCACGCGGTCGGTGGCCGCTTCCTCCACGGCGGTCACGACGAGACGGGACAGCCCCTCGTCCCAGTAGGCCGCCAGTACGTCCGGGTGGTCGAGCAGTTCGGCGGCCACCTTGCGGGCCAGGGCGGCGGCGTCGCCGCCGGGGTGGCGCAGCGCCACGTGGACGCGGTGCCCGGCCCGCCAGTGGGTGTCGCCGGCCAGGGCGTTGCGGGCGACGTTCCGGACGCGCCGCGTGGTGTCGTACGCGGACGTCACTCCCTGGGCTGTGGTGCGGGCGGCGCCTGCCGCCGCCCCTGCCACGGCCCCGACGAGCGGGGCCACGTCGAAGCGTGTGAGCATCTCCTGTTGTCCAGACTCCGCAGGTCTACCGGTTGTCGCCGGTGGGCCGGCCGTTGTTGTGCCCGTGCCGATGGGCCGTGTCCCGGCCGGGGTGTTCGGGATGTGTGCCGTGGTGTGCCGTGGCCTCGGCGACCTGTTTCAGCGCGGACGCCGTCGCGGTGTCGCCGACCTTGGCGGGCTGTTCGTGCACGTGGTGTTCGGGCTGGTCGGGGCGGTGTCGGGCGGATTCCAGCTTGTCGCCGGCGCCGTAGCGCGCCGACCGTTCGGCGCCGGGGCCCGCTTCCGTACCGCCGGCCACGCCGGCCGAGGCCCGGTGCTGCTCGGCCGCGGCGGAACCGGGGCCGTCGTCCGCCGTGCCCTCGTCCGGCCGTTGGCCCGGCCGGGGCTGGGTCAGCCATGCGACGGCCGCGCCGGTCAGTGCCACGGGCCACTCGACCACTCCGGCCACGCCGAGCACTCCGGCGCCGGCGTAGACGGCCATGCGGCGGCCGCGTGGCGAGACCGCTCCGATGTGGTCGAGGGTGGTCTCGGCCACCTTGCCCACCTGCTCAGCTCCGGGCAGGTGCCGCAGGCCGGCGGCGACGGCTCGCAACGGCTGGGGAAGATCCGACGACTGTTCCTTGACCTGGTTCATGTCGACCTCCACGAGCGCGTCACCTAGGGCCTTTAACCAGTTTCCCCGCTTTTTGCCCCCTATTCGGCCTTTGCCGGGCGGGAACACTCTGCGGTCTCCGGCGTCCGAGCGGCCGCTGTGGAGTACCCCCCTTACGGCACCTCACCCCCGTGGGGGCCCGGGACATGTCGCCCGGGGGCCGGCGTTGCCGTATCAGCGTCGCCGGTGCGGGCACGGGCCGCCACCACTGGCACCCACACGGGCGGCACCCGCGAGCGCGTCCGCAGGTTGCGTGGGCGTCCATCACCTTCCGGGCAACCGAGGCCGGAAGGAAAGTCAGGCAGACCCTCGGTCGAGCCGATGCCCGCAAGGGACTGGGCAGGCGCTCCGTCGGGCCGTGCCCGGGGAGGGCGCGGCATCGTCGGCGCCCCCGGGACGACGAGCGGCGTCCGGGCGGTCAGGCCCGGACAGGGCCGGCTCCGCTGCCAGGGCCGCGTCGGCCCACCCCACCCGTTGCCGGGCGGCCCCGGAACGGGTGGGGTGGCCCGACACCCCGGTCAGGCCACGCCCAGGGCGTCGCGCAGCACCCCGACCGCCTGGGTGATGGCGGCCTCGGCGGCGTGCGTTTCGCGCAGGGCGTTGAGCATGACGAAGTCGTGGATGGCGCCCTGGTAGCGGACTGCGGTGACGGGGACGCCGGCCTGGCGGAGCTTGTTCGCGTAGGCCTCGCCCTCGTCGCGCAGGACGTCGGCCTCGGCGGTGATGACCAGCGCCGGGGGCAGGCCCTCCAGCTGTTCGGTGCTGGCGCGCAGCGGCGAGGCGGTGATCTCGGCGCGCTGCTTCTCGTCGGTCGTGTACTGGTCCCAGAACCACTGCATGGCGTCCCGGCGCAGGAAGTAGCCCTCGGCGAACTGGTGGTAGGAGCCGGTGTCGAAGGCCGCGTCGGTCACCGGGTAGAACAGCACCTGCTGGACCAGGGGCACGTCGCCGCGTTCCTTGGCCATCAGGGTCAGGGCCGCGGCCATGTTGCCGCCGACGGAGTCGCCGGCCACCGCGATCCGGTCCGCGTCGAGGCTGTGGCCGGCGCCGTCGGTGACGATCCACCGGGCCACCGTGTAGTTCTGCTCGATGGCCACGGGATAGCGGGCCTCGGGCGACAGGTCGTACTCGGGGAAGACGACGGCCGCGCCGGCGCCGACGGCGAGTTCGCGCACCAGCCGGTCGTGGGTGTGGGCGTTGCCGAAGACCCAGCCCGCGCCGTGCAGGTAGAGGATCACCGGGAGGACGCCGGTGGCCCCGGCCGGGCGGACGAGGCGGGTGCGGACCGGCCCGGTGGGCCCGCCCGGCACGGTGACCCACTCCTCGTCGACGGCGGGCTTGTCGATGTCGCCGGCCTGCACCTCGTCCACGGCCTTGCGGCCCTCCACGGGACCGAGGTCGAAGAGGTAGGGCGGATTCGCTGTGGCCTCGGTGAAGGCCTGGGCGGCGGGTTCCAGGACGGGG
Organism: Streptomyces bullii; assembly: GCF_042657145.1. Lineage (NCBI taxonomy): Bacteria > Bacillati > Actinomycetota > Actinomycetes > Kitasatosporales > Streptomycetaceae > Streptomyces > Streptomyces bullii. Next base: position 73,134 of record NZ_JBHSNY010000009.1, on the reverse strand, counting down.
CGGGGGGCGGTGCGCTCGGTCATGGCGATCTCCTCAGATCGGTGGTGCCGGGGCGGACTCCGTCGGCGGTTCAACCGGGAGTGGCGGCACAGCGTGAATGATAGCGCGCCATTCAGTTGTGTGCAATTGATTTTGCCCGGGTGTCCCGATCGGCGCGGATGCTCCGTGTCGGAGCGGAAGCGCCGGGTACTCAGAGCTCGCACGCAGGCCGTCCCGGGCCCGGCACACCAGGCAGAACACAGACAGTTCCGTCGGCGAATGGAGTGGTCATGACGCAGAACGGTGAGGACGCGACGCTCGCCAGGCGCCCCGTAATCCCCGACCTCCACCTCGCCCCCGAGACACCCGGTCGAGCGCCGGCCGAGAGCCCGCCGCACGAGGAACCCGAAGACTTCCTGCCCCGTGACCGCAACAAGGCGATCCTGGAGGCGGCCAAGCAGGTCGGCGCCCTGCTGAAGCACAACGGGCATCCCTTCGCGCTGGCCGGGAGCGTGGCGGCCTATGCCCACGGCGGCGAGAAGAACCTGCAGCACGACGTCGACTTCTGCATCAGGCCCGAGGACGCGGAGGCGGTGGCGGCCACCCTGCGGGAGGCGGGCCTCACGGTGTACCGGCCGCCGGAGGACTGGCTGATCAAGGCCACCTGCTTCGGGCAGTCCGTCGACATCATCTTCGAGCTGGCGCACCGGCCCGTCAGCACGGACATGCTGGGGCGCGCGGAGGAGCTGTCGGTGGAGTCGGTGCGCATGCCGGTGCTGGCCCCGACCGACCTGCTGTGGAGCCTGGTCGCCGCCTTCTCCGAGCACCACTGCGACTTCGGCGCGGTGCTGCCCATCGCGCGGGCCCTGCGCGAGAAGGTCGACTGGGAGCTGGTGCGGCGCGACTGCGGGGACGCGCCCATGCCGGCCGCCTTCTTCTTCCTCCTGGAACGGCTGAACGTCATCCCCCCGCAGAAGGAGCACTCATGAGCAACCACGGCTCACAGCGGGCGGGTGACGCACCCGCGGCCCCGAACCTGGACTACCGCGTCGCCCACCTCCAGGACCATCTCGCGGGCGGGGACCTCGGTGAGCTGGGCGTACGCGTCGAGGTGCGGGGCGAGGCGGTGCTGCTGACCGGCACCGTCCCCTCGGCCCAGTGCCGTGACGAGGTGCTGCGCCTCGCCCGGGACGAGCTGGCCGGACACCCGGTGCACTGCGACATCGTGGTCACCGACACGTCCTCACCCGACCACGCGGAGGAACTCGCATGATCCGGATCGCCGCCGTCGGAGACATCCACATGGGCCCCGACAACCAGGGCGTGCTCCGCCCCGCGTTCGAGACCCTGCCCGAGTGCGCCGACGTCCTGCTGCTGGCCGGGGACCTGACCCGGCACGGCACGCCGGAGGAGGCCCGGGTGGTGGCCCGGGAGATCGAGGGCCTCGCGGTCCCGGTGGTCGCGGTGCTCGGCAACCACGACCACCACGACGACCGGCCCGACGAGGTCACGGCCATCCTCCAGGACGCCGGAGCCCGGGTCCTGGAGGGACGGGGCACGGTGGTGGAGAGCGGGGACGCACGTATCGGCGTGGCCGGCACCAAGGGCTTCGGCGGCGGGTTCGTCGGCCGCTGCGCCGGGGAGTTCGGCGAGCCGGTGATGAAGGAGTTCGTCCGGCACTCGCGGCACAGCGCCGACCGTCTGCGGGCGGCCCTGGAGGACCTGGACGCGCAGGGCTGCGACGCGCGCATCGCCCTCACCCACTACTCCCCCGTCCCCGAGACGCTGGCCGGGGAGCCGCTGGAGATCTATCCGTTCCTGGGCAGTTACCTGTTGGCGGAGGCGATCGACACGGCCGGCGCCGACCTCGCCGTGCACGGGCACGCCCACGCGGGCTCCGAACACGGCATGACAAGCGGCGGCGTGAAGGTCCGCAACGTCGCCCAGCCGGTCATCGGCCGGGCCTTCCACGTCTACCACCTGCCGGTACGCGCACGCGTGACGACCGGCGCGCCCCCCGGGGCGGTCACCGGCTGAACCCCCGTACCGCTCCCACCCGTCCGCCGCCGGCACTCGCCGGCGGCTTTTCCTGTTCTGGGCCCGCCGCCTCACCCACTCCCTCCCCTCACCGACGCCCTCCCCCGGGCGCCGCCCGCCACGCCCCCGTACTGCACATGGCGCCCCTTCCCGGCACCAAAAGCGCGAACGACGGACGCCTCGGACATCGCCACGGTCGGTCCGGGCAAGACCTAAGGCCTTGCGTCAGCTACTTCCGCCCTCGAAGGAGACAACGCATGGTCCACAGACATGCCGTGGCCGGTCGCGGCGCCGCGCTGGCCGCGCTCGGCACGCTCCTGCTCACCCAGCCCCCCTCCGCCGTCGCGGCGGCCGAACCGGTGCCCGCCTCGGGGCCCGCCCCGGCCGCCGCCCGGACACCGGGCACGGGCAAGCCGTCGGCGCAGGTGCTGCACGCGCTGGAGCGCGATCTGCGGCTGACACCGGCGCAGGTGACGGAACGGCTGGTCAACGAGGCGGAGGCCGGGACCCGTGCGGGCCGCCTGCGTATCGCCCTGGGCGACCGTTTCGCCGGGGCCTGGGTGCGCGGCACCACCGCCGAGGAGCTCACGGTCGCGACCACCGACTCCGCCGACGTGGCCGCCATCGAGGCGCAGGGCGCGAAGGCCGCGGTCGTCAAGAGGTCCCTGGCCGGCCTCGAGGCCGTCAAGGAGAAGCTGGACGCGGCCGCCGCGCGCCGCGACACCGGCGAGACGCCGCTGTGGTACGTCGACGTACCGGCGAACCGGGTCACGGTGCAGGCCACCAGCGGCCCCGCCGCGGCCGCGTTCCTCAAGGCAGCCGGCGTGGAAACGCAGGGCGTACGTGTCCGGGTGATGGCGCAACGGCCGCGTCTCTTCTCCGACATCACCGGCGGCGACGCCTACTACATCGACGGCACCGCCCGCTGTTCCGTCGGCTTCTCCGTCACCAAGGGCCAGGAGCAGGGCTTCGCGACGGCGGGGCACTGCGGCACACCGGGCGCCCGGACGACGGGCTTCGACGAGACCGAGCAGGGCGAGTTCAAAGCCTCCGCCTTCCCCGGGAAGGACATGGCGTGGGTGGGCGTCAACGAGCAGTGGACGGCCACGGCCGACGTCAAGGGGCAGGGCGGGGAGAAGGTGCGGGTGGCCGGTTCGGTCCAGGCGCTCGTCGGGGCGTCCGTGTGCCGATCCGGCTCGACCACCGGGTGGCACTGCGGCACGATCCAGCAGCACGACGCCAGCGTCAGCTACGCCGAGGGCACGGTCGACGGACTGACCCAGACGACGGTGTGCGCCGAACCGGGCGACTCCGGCGGTCCCTTCCTGGCGGGCGCGCAGGCGCAGGGCGTGACCTCGGGTGGCACCGGGGACTGCACGAGCGGGGGCACGACGTTCTACCAGCCGGTCAACGCGCTGCTCGACCACTTCGGCCTCACCCTGAGGACCGCGTCCTCCCCGGCCGGTACGCCCGCCCCGCAGGACGACGGGGCCACGGACGCATGGGCAGCGGGCCGGGTCTTCGAGGCGGGCGCCACGGTCACCCACGACGGCGTGCGGTACCAGTGCCTGCAGACCCACCAGGCACAGGACGCGTGGAGGCCGGCCGGCACCCCGGCACTGTGGCAGCGCGTCTGACAGCCCGCCACCGCCCCGGCGCGGCGCCGTACGAGCGGGCTGACGTGGTGTCGGGGCGTGCGGCACGGGCACCCGGGCGGCAGGACATGGCCGGTTCGACAGGACGGACCCGTCTCACGCGATACGACGAGTTCCTCGCGCAGGTCAGGGACCGAGGTGAGTACGCGGACCAGGACGAGGCCGCGAAGGTCACCGAAGCGGTGCTGGAGGCCCTCGCCGGACGCATCACCTCCGCGGAGACCAAGGATCTGGCCGCCCAGCTCCCCGCCCCGCTGGACGCGAAGTGACGGCCGCGGCGAGCGAACAGCCGGAGTCCTACGGGTGGAGGAGTTCTGTCGGCGCGTGGCCGAGCGGACGGGGGCCAGCGAGAGCACGGCGCAGGGGGACGCCGGCGCGGTGCTGACGACGCTGGCCGACATGGTCTCCCCCGGTGAGCTGAACCAGCTCATCAGTCAGCTGCCCACGGGTTACGCGGTGCTGTTCGGCAGGACCGACCTCGCCGACTGAGGCGCGGGCCCCCCTTCATCCCGCCCCGGCTCCTCGGTGCCGTGCCACGACCCGCAGCGTGCGCACCGGGGAGTCGGCCGCGTCCGGGATCAGCACTCCGTGGTCGACGCCGCTGCGCAGGTAGTCGAGCACCTCGTCGGTGATCACCTCGCCGGCGCCACGACGGGCACGCCCGGCGGATACGGGCTGATCATCTCCGCGCAGATGCGTCCCGCCGCGCGCTCGGCGGGCACGTGCTCGACCGGTGCGTGCTCGACCGGTGCGAAGAACGCCTCGCTGGGCAGTGGCCTGTTCCAGTTCGAGCGCCGAGGGCTCCGGCAGGCGGACCGGCGGGCGCCGTTCGATGGAGTCGGCGTGCTCCACCAGGGCGCGCAGCGCGTCCAGCAGGACCCGTTCGGTGGTGTCGTCGTCGGCGTGGGTGATCGAGGCGCTGATGCGGCAGGTGTCCGAGCCGCCGACATCCACGTGTCGGTGGGTGCGCAGCCACTCGGCCGCCTGCATGCCGCTGATGCCGAGCTCCCGTACGTCGATCACCAGCTTGAGGGGGTCGAGGTCGGCGGCGAGGCCCTCGTCGACGATCTCCCGGCCCATCGGCCACAGGCCGGGCAGCTCCGCCGCAGCGGCCCGGATCCGTTCGGCGCGGCGCAGCGCCTCCTCCAGGAGTTCGTGCCCATGCTCGACCATCTGGCGGCGCCAGCCGTCGAGCGTGGCGAACACCAAGGAGGACGCGCTGGTGGTGCCGAGCAGATCCTCCCGCTGTTTGAGGGCCTCGGGCGACACCCGGTCGTGCTGAAGGTGGAAGACCGAGCTCTGCTCGATGGCGCCGCCCATCTTGTGGACGCTGGTGACCACCAGGTCGGCGTCGGTGTCCCACGCCGGCAGGGCGGGGTGGAACGGCAGATGAGTTCCCCACGCCTCGTCGACGATGACGGGGACGTCGAACTCGTGGCACACCCGGGCCACTCCCCGGATGTCCGCGCATGATCCCCAGTCAGTGGGCGTGATGAGCAGCATGCCCTTGGCGTCGGGGTGCTCCTTCAGCCGGCGTCGTACGTCGTCGGGCTCGGGCGGGTGGGCCAGGTGGCGTTCGGCGTCGAACTTGGGGTGCACCCAGATCGGTTCGACGCCGTTGACGACGACGGCCGCGATGACGGACTTGTGGGCGTTGCCCGACAGCAGCAGCTTCTCGCCGGGCCCGGCGGCGGCCGGCCGCCGCCTCCGACCGGGCCCGCGAGGTCCTGCTCGCGGCGACCGAGGCCCTGGCGTGCACCGCGGCGGACGTGCTGCTCGGCCCGGGCCTGTGCGAGGGGGCCTGGACCCGGCACCGCGCGGCGGCAGGCCCGGGCCGCTGACGTGTGTGGTGGCGGTGTCCCGGGGCACTCGGGGTCCGCCCAGGTGACAAGGGTGATCCCCAAGGGAGGTGCCATGACGGAGCCGGCTTCCGGAGACTCCGGTTACGACGAGCAGGGCGAGGTGCCGCTGAAGGGCTATGCCGCGCTCTCGGGCACGTTCGCGGCGGGCATCGCGCTGTTCGCCGTGACGGCGCGGCGGCGCGGGCTGCGGCTGCCCGACCAGGTGCCGCCGTGGGACCTCGCGCTGCTGGGGACGGCCACCTTCAAAGGCTCCCGGCTGCTGGCCAGGGACAAGGTGACCAGCTTCCTGCGGGCGCCGTTCACGCGCCGTACGGAACAGGGCGAGGGCAGCGAGGTCAGTGACGCACCGCGCGGCGGCGAGGTGCGACACGCCGTCGGCGACCTGGTGACCTGCCCCTTCTGCACGTCCGCCTGGGTGGCGGGTGCCCTGACCGTCACCTACGCCTGCGCGCCGCGGGCCGCCCGGCTGCTGTGTGCCGGGCTGAGCGCGATCACGATGGCCGACTGGCTGCAGTACGCCTGGACCCGCACACAGCAGTCCGCCGAGGACTGAGCACCGTGCTCGACCTGGCCGTCCTCGTCGGGCTCCAGGCGTCGGGCAAGTCCGCGTTCTACGCCCAGCGTCTGAGCGACCGCTACGCGCTGGTCAGCAAGGACGCCTTCCCGCGCGGTGCCCGACGCAGGCAGGAGCGGCAGATGCGGCTGATCGACCAGGCCCTGGCCGCCGGGGAGCCGGTGGCGGTCGACAACTCCAACCCCTCCCCGGAGGAGTGGCGCCCGCTGGTGGCCGCCGGGCACGCCCACGGCGCCACCGTCACCGCGTACTGGTTCCCCCCGGACCTGTCGGGCTCGCTGCTGCGCAACGCCGCGCGCACGGGCCGCGCCCGGGTGCCCGACGTCGGTCTCCACGCCACGTACAGCCGCCTGCGCCGGCCCTCCCCCGCCGACGGCTTCGACGCCGTGTTCAGCGTCCGCTTCGACGGGCGGGGCGGTTTCGACGTACGGCCCGTGGAGGAGGACGCCCGGCCGCGGTGACGGTGAGGGGCGCCTTGCCGGACCGGTGCCGATTGTCCCCGGCGCGGGTGGGGAACCCGGCGACCGCTGTTGCCACCGACATCCTGGAGAGGGCCATGAGTCTGTTGCGCGTGCTCGGCCGTCCCATGCTGGCCTCGATGTTCATCGCGGGCGGCATGGAATCGGTCCGCAACCCCAAGGCGGTCGCCCCGGTCGCCGAGCCCGTCGTGGAACCGGTCACGGAACGCGTCCCGGTCCTGCCGGACCGGACCGAACAGGTCGTCCGGCTCAGCGGCGCCGTCCAGGTCGCGGCGGGGCTGATGCTGGCCACCGGCCGCATGCCCCGGCTGGCGGCGCTCGCCATCGCGGGCACGCTCGTCCCCACCACTTTGGCGGGCCACCGCTTCTGGGAGGCGGAGGATTCCGCCGAGCGCACTGAGCAGCGCATCCACTTCTTCAAGAACCTCTCGATGCTCGGTGGCCTGCTGATCGCCGCCGACGACACGGGTGCCGCTCCCTCCCTGCTGTGGCGCGGCCGGCACACCACGCAGGATCTGCGCCGCGAGGCCCGTCTGCTGCGCCACTCGGTCCGCGCCACGACAGGCCCGGCGGCGACCGCCGGCCGGATCCGGGCGAAGCTCCCCGTCTGACGGTGCCGCCGGAGCCGCGTTAGCCCCTTGGGGACCGGGGGACCCGGGGGGCGTGGTGGGTCCGGCCCGGAACCGCCACGACCTGGCTGGAGGTAAAGAACATGGGACACGGAGGAAACGTCATCGACGAACTGGTGACGGATCACCGGGAGGTCGAGGAACTCTTCGCCAAGATCGAGGGGCTGCCGCCCGGTCACCAGGACCGCAAGCTGTACGCCGACCAGGCCACGATCGAGCTCGTCCGGCACTCGGTGGCCGAGGAGGAGTACCTCTACCCGGCGGTGCGGGAGCATGTGCCGAACGGGGACAGCATCGCCGACCGGGAGCTCGAGGACCACGCCAAGGCCGAGCAGATCATGAAGGATCTGGAGGGCTGCGATGCGGGTGACGCCGAGTTCGACCGGCTCATCGGCATGCTGATGAACGAGATCCGCTCGCATGTGGCCGACGAGGAGGAGAACCTCTTCCCCAGCCTGCGCCAGGCCTGCTCCATGGACACTCTCAACGAGCTGGGCGACAAGGTCCGGCAGGCGAAGAAGACGGCCCCGACCCGCCCGCACCCGTCCGCCCCGGACAAGCCGCCGATGAACAAGCTGCTGGCGCCCGGGGCCGGGATGGTCGACCGGATGCGGGACGCGCTGACCGGCCGCGGCAAGTCCGGCTGACGCCGCCTGGAGCGGCACACGAGAACGCGGAAGGGGCCCGTCGCCGAGGCGACGGGCCCCTTCTCGTGCCCTCTCCGTGCCCGCCCTCTCGCCCCCTGTTTCGTGCCCTACGTCAGCTTGTGCACAGCACGCACCACGTCCTGCGCCGTGGCCGTCACCGCCGCGTCGGCCTCGTCCAGGCCGGCGCCCTGGTCGCCGAGGAGGACGGTGGGCACCCCGTACGGGGCCCGGCGCTCGGCCGGGGCCACCGGGGCGAGCGAGACAACCGGCGTGCCGACGGCCGCCGCCAGGTGGGCCGGACCGGTGGCGCCGGCGACGAGCACGTCGGCGCAGCGCAGCACCCCGGCCAGGGTCCGCGCGCTCGTACGGCCGCCGAGGTCGACGGCGGTGTCCCCGCTGACGCGCCGGGTCAGGTCCCGCTCGTGCGGCCCGCCGGTGACGACGACACGATGACCGGCGTCGGCGAGCAGGGCGACGGTCTGCGCGCACCGTGCTGCGTCCCAGGTGCGGGAGGGCGTGCCCGCTCCCGGGTGCACGACGACGTACGGGCCGTTGCCGGTGAGGGTGGCGGTGTCGGGCGAGGGCAGCACGCGCAGCCGACCGTCGTCCCCGGTCCTCGGGCAGCACCCCAGGGCGGCGGCCGCGTCGAGGGCGGCTTGGGCCTCGTGCCGGTCCGGCGACCGCCTGTGGTGCGCGTCGAGCAGTCCGTCGGGAAGCCCGCCGAGGTGGTCGGCGCCGGTCGCGGCGATGCGGCGCACCCCGGCCCTGCGCAGCAGCCGGGCGGTCGGCAGCGGGCTCTGTTCGTACGGCGTGAGGATGAGGGCCACGTCGTGCGCCCCTTCCCGCAGGCGCCCCACCAGGTCGCCCGTGGGGCCGGTTCCGTCCGCACCGTCTTCGTCTGTGCAGATTCCGGCCGGGGTGAGCGCCTCGGTGCCGAGTGTGTCGACGTCGTCCCGGACCACGACGTCGTCGACATGGGGCAGGAGGCTCGCGGGCGGGCGCGCCGTGGGGGTCGCACAGCAACGTCACCCTTGTGGCCCGCGTGGCCACGGCCCGGACGGCGGGGCCCGCGAGGAGGGTGCCGCCGAACCCCTCCAGGGGAACGACCAGTGCCTTCACAAAAGCCACTCCCCCCGTCCCGGCCCGGCGACGGCCGCCGGGACGTGGTCGGAGCCGCCCGTGAGCGCCACCACGGTGCGTTCGAGACCTTCCTGCCAGGACACCTTCGGCACCCAGCCGAAGAGTTCCCGGGCGAACCCTGTCTCGGGCCGGTGCGGCCGAGGGTCGCCGGCCGACGCCTCGACGCAGCGGAGCGGGGCGTCGGAGCCGGTCAGGTCGATCACCCGGCGGGCGACCTGGGCGACGGTGACCTCCTCGTCCGCCCCGATGTCGACCGGCCGCACGGACCGGCCCGCGGCGACCAGCAGCACGCCGTCGACCGCGTCGTCGACGTAGCACAGGGAGCACGGCGCTGTGCCGTCCCCGGCGACGGTGACGGGCTCTCCGGCCAGGGCCTGCCGGACGAAGGTGGGGATCATCCGGCCGTCGTCGGTGCGCATGCGCGGGCCGTACGGGGCGAACAGGCGCACGATCCCCGCGTTGCTGGCGTGGACGCCGGCGTGGGCGGCCACCAGGGCCTCCGAGAAGCGCCGCCACTCGGCGTACGGGCAGCGCGGCGCCAGAGGGTCGGTGTCGTCGATGTCACCGGCGCAGTCCGTGGAGTCCGTGTCGCGGCCTGAGTGGCCGGGACTCGTGGCAGCGGGGCGGGGCTCGTCGTCGTGCCGGGGCGCGGAGGCGAGCAGGAACCGGGCGTCGTCACGGTCGGCGACGGCCAGGGCGTTGCGGGTGCCGAGGCCGGCGGTGTCGAGGGTCTCCAGGGGCCGTCGTATCCCGTCCTGCGGTGAGGCGGGACCCGCCAGGTGCAGGACGAGGTCGTACGGTCCGGGCAGCGTGTCCGGACAGCGCGGGTCGGCGATGTCGCACTCCAGGAACCGGAAGCCGGCGCGGCCGGTGAGGTGCCCGACGTTGTCGGCGTGGCCGGTGCAGAGGTTGTCGAGACAGTCGACTTCGACTTCTGAATCCAGCAGACGCTCGCACAGGTGCGAGCCGAGGAAGCCCGCTCCGCCGGTCACCAGGGCCCGCCTCCAGGGGGCGGGCACCGCCGGAACGCCGGTGAACGTCGTCGTCGGCCTCATGAGGACGTCCTTCCTCCCCCGTCGTACTTCGCCCGTCGGCGCTGTGTGACGGCGGCCTCACGAGTGCCCCACCCGAGTCGCTTTCATGCTCTGACACCTGGCGCCCCCCTTCCACCCGAGTGACTCGCGGGCTCCGTGAAGCAGGCGAGCTGTGGTCACCGTCACTCCGGCGGGCCGTCCCGAGCGACGTCGGGCGCCTGTGATCAACCACACTCGGGGCAGCAAGTCCCCAGGAACGGACGGGATTTGCTGGGGGCGGGGGCGCCTGCGCGGACCGCGGCGTCATCGACTCGGCGATCTGTTCTGCCACGATGGTCGGCGCCTGTCCCGGCGACGGGGGCCACCGCGCAGCGCAGCCGGTGTTCTCGCACTCGTCGCTCCCCCTGCTGAGTCGTCCGACTCGTCTTCGAGTACCGCACTGTGTCTGCCTCGCCTGCCCCTGCCCTGCCCTCCCCTGCCCCGGAGCCCGCCTCCCCGCCCGCCCGGACCGTCTCGCGTTCGCCCTGGCGGTCGCTGAGGTACCGCAGCATGCGCTGGTGGTCCGTGGCGAACTTCGTGTCCAACGCCGGTACGTGGATGCAGCTCACGGTGCAGAACCTGCTGGTTCTGCAGATCACCGGGTCCGCCGCCGCGACGGGGCTGTCCATGTCCGTGCAGGCCGCTCCGGCCCTGCTGATCAGCGTGCTGGGCGGCGCGGCCGTCGACCGGTGGCCGCGCAAGCTCACGGCCGCCGTCAGCCAGGCCCTCCTCGGCGCGGTCGCGTTCACGACCGCCGTCCTGGTGGCCCTGGACCGGCTGGACATGACGTCCCTGATGGTGCTGGCCGCCGTCACGGGCGTCGTCGCCACGGTCGACGGGCCTGCGTGCGCTCTGCTCGGCAACGACCTCGTGCCCGCCGAGGACGTCCCGTCGGCGATCGGCGTGGGGGCGCTGGTGCACCAGGCGGGGCGGCTCGTGGGAGCCGCCCTGGCCGGTGTGACCGTCGGGTTCCTCGGCACGTCCGCCGCGTACTTCGCCAACGGTCTGTCGTTCCTCTTCGTGGCCTCGGTGATCCCCTTCCTGCGCCCGGCGTTCGGAGCGGTCCGGCAGGCGACGGGCACCAGGAGCGCGCAGCGGCGTGACGCCCCCGCCATGACGGTCCGCCAGGGCCTGGCCTTCTTCGTGCGCCGGCCCCGTCTGCTCGCGCTCGCCGGTGTCACCGGGGTCAGCGCGGTCTTCGGCCGCAACTACGGGCTCACGCTCGCCGTGCTCGTCACCGGGCCGCTCGCGGGCGGTGCCGGGGCGTTCGGCACGGTGTCCACCGTGCTCGCGGTCGGCGGCATCCTCGGCGCGGTGCTCGGCGCCCGGCTGCGCCGGCCGTCCGTGAGACTGGTGGGCGCGCTGGCGGCCATCGGGGCGTTGCTCCAGGTGGTGGCCGGGCTGTCGCCGTCGCTGGCCGTGCTGCTGGTGCTGGTGCTGCCGATGGCGGTGGTGGAGTCCGTCTCCGACACCGCCGGGACGGCCGTCCTGCAGACCGACCCGCCCGCGCATCTGCGGGGCCGGGTGCTCGGGGTGTGGGGCAGCGTCGGCACGGTGTGGGGCCTGGGCGGCCCGCCCGCGCTGGGCCTGCTGATGGAACTGGCCGGTGCGCGCGGCGCGCTCGTCACCGGGGGGCTGATCATCGCCGGCTCCATCGGCGCGGGCTACCTGCTGCGCGAACGCCGCACCCCCGCGCCGGTGGTCCTGCGCACGGAGGAGGGCGATCTGACGGACAAGGCGGCGTTGGGCACGGCTGCCTGACCAGCCGGACGCTTGCTCAGCTGCTCAGCTGCGGGCAGTCGGGCAGTCGTGGGGGGAGGCCGACTGCCCGCAGTCAGATGGGGACCGGCCCAGCCTCGGCCCCACCGCCCCGTCACCCGCCGGACGCCCGCAGCGCCACCGCCGCCGCCTTCGCCGCCCGTCGCGCCAGCAGCGTCGTGGAGCGCCCGTCGAGGTAGGGCAGGACCACCGCCTGCCCGCCCCAGCCGCGCAGCACCTCCGCCTCCGGCAGGTCCTGCACGGAATAGTCGCCGCCCTTGACCCAGACGTCGGGCCGCAACCGGGTGAGGATCGCCTCCGGGGTGTCCTCCTCGAAGACCACGACGGCGTCGACACTGCCGAGCGCGGCCAGCACGCGGGCACGGTCCGCCGCCGGGTTGAGCGGGCGGCCCGGCCCTTTCCGGCGGGTGACGGACGCGTCGGAGTTCAGGCACACGATGAGGCAGTCGCCGATGCGGCGGGCGCTCTCCAGCAGGCCGACGTGCCCGGCGTGCACGAGGTCGAAGCAGCCGCCGGTGGCGACCACGGTGCCGCCACGGGCCCGGACCCGCTCCGCCAGCGCGAACGCGTCGATCGTGGGCTCGTCCGCCGGAGCGTCGGCGGACTCGTTGCGCCACAGCTCCGGGTTGCCCGCGCCGCCCGCCGCGACGAACGCGGCGGCCTCGGCGACGGCCCGTTGCAGCGCCTCCTCCGGAAGCAGCCCGTCGGCCAGTGCCGCGGCGGTGGTGGCGGCGAAGCAGTCGCCCGCGCCGCACGGGTCCCCGCCGGCCCGGTAGGGCGCCGGGACGAGCATCGGCGTGCCGGATCCGGGTCTGGTCAGCAGCACCCCGCGGTCGCCGAGCGTCACGGCGACGCCCGCCGCCCGCCACAGCTCCGCCAGCCTCGCCCCGCGCTCGGCGTAGGCGCCCAGCGACGTACCGCCGTCCCCCGGCCACAGGGCGAGCGCCTCGGCCGCGTTGGGGGTGACGAGCCGGGCGCCGGGCACCGGGGCGTCGCCCTTGGGGTGGGGGTCCCAGACGAGGGGGGTGCGGCGGGCCACCGCCTCCAGGTGCGGTCGCAGTGCCCCGGCCGTGTGGCGGCCGTAGTCGGCGACCAGCACGGCGTGGGCACCGGCCAGTGCCTCGCGCACCGCGTCGTCGGGCTCCCCGGGTTCGCCGCCGCCCCGGTCGATGCGCATCACGGGCCGGCCGCCCGCCAGGATGCGCGTCTTCACCGGCAGGGTGCCCTTCAGCGGGATCTCCAGCAGCCGGACCACGCCGTGCAGGTCGTGACGTACGGCCTCACTGGCGTCGTCGTCGCCGAGGGCGGTCACCAGGACCACCTCCCGGCCGCCGCGGGCCGCGAGGGCGGCGGCCAGTCCGGCGCCGCCGGGATGGCACCGGTCGCCGGTGACGTCGACGACGGGGGCGGGTGCGTCGGGGGTCAGGCGGGTGGCGACGCCTTCGATGTCCTCGTCGAGCAGGACGTCCCCGACGACGGCGAGCGGTTTCGGTCCGGTCATGACACCTTCCCGTGGGTGGTGATCGTGCGCCGCGCCAGGGGCGTGGAGACGACCGTGTCGAAGGCCTCGCACAGCAGGTGGACGGCGACGAGGTGGGTCTCCTGGACGGTCGCGGTGCTGTCGGCGTCGATGCACAGGGCCTCGTGGGCGGCCTCGGCGAGGGGGTTGGGTCCGCGTCCGGTGAGGGCCCACACGCTCAGGCCCGCCTGCCGGGCGGTGACGGCGGCGGCGATGAGGTTGGCGCTGCGGCCGGAGGTGGACAGCAGCATCAGGACGTCGCCGGGCCGGCCGTGGGCGGTGACCTGGCGGGCGTAGACGTGGTCGAAGCCGTAGTCGTTGCCGATGGCGGTCACGCTGGACGTCTCGGCGTGCAGGGAGATCGCCGAGTAGGCGCGCCGCTCCTGGCGGTAGCGGCCGACGAGTTCGGCGGTCAGGTGCTGGGCCTGGGCGGCGCTGCCGCCGTTGCCCGCGGCGAGCAGCCGGCCGCCGTCGGTGAGGACGGCGGCGAGCCGTCCGCCCCAGTCCGCGATCCGGTCCAGCCCATGCCGGCGGAACCGGCCGAGTGCCTCTTCCAGCGACCGGCAGTGCAGGCGCGCGGCTTCGAGCGCGAGGTGAGCGGGGTGTTCGGTCATGCTGATCGGGCGTACCGCCTCGCGGGGACGGCGGCGGGACCCGCACCTCCCTTCGGACTTCGGTCGTCGGCCGCCCCTTCGGACGCGGGGCGTCGGCGGATCGGTGGCGGGCGGGCGCCGGGGCCGGTGGTCAGCCGGCTCCCGTCGCGGCGGGTTCGGCGTCGAGCACCTCGCAGTACGCCGTCTCGGTGGCCGCGGCGACCTGGCCCCAGCCGTAGCGGCTGAGGACCCGGCGGCGGCCGGCGACGCCGCACGCCTCGCGGGCGGCCGGGTCGGCGAGCAGCCCGGCGACGGCCCGGGCCAGCGCCTCGGGGTCGCGGGGCGGCACCAGCCGCCCGGTGCCCGGGTCGGCGACGGTGTCGAGCTGTCCGCCGACGGCGCTGGCCACCACGGGCACACCGCAGGCCATGGCCTCCAGCGGCACGATGCCGAACGGTTCGTAGTCCGCGGGGCAGACCACCACGTCGGCGGAGCGCAGCAACGGCGGCACCTGGTCGCTGGGCACGCCGCCGGTGAAGCGGACCCGGTCGGCGACCCCCGCGTCGCGGGCGATGCCGCGCAGCCGGCGCACCTCCGGGTCGTCGTCGAGCCGGTCCTTGGGCGGGCCGCCGACCACGAGCAGTTCGGTGTCGGGCAGCCGGGCGAGCGCGGCGACGGCCACGGCGGCGCCCTTGCGGGGCACGAGCCGGCCGAGCTGGAGGATGCGGTGCCGGTACGGTCCCGGCGGCGCGGCCTGCCCCTTCGGGGTGAACAGGTCGGTGTCGACACCGCAGGGCACGATGGCGGCCTTGTGGGCGGGGATGCCCATGCGGGCCAGTTCGACGACCTCGTCCCGGCAGGTGGCGACGATCCGGTCGCAGCCGAGGCCCACCTCGATCTCGCAGGGGATCCGCTCCGGCGGGCTGGTGTCGGCGAGCCGCTGGTGCCGCCGCTTGACCGTGCCGAGCGCGTGGTAGGTGTGCAGCAGGGGCAGGCCCCGCTCGCGGGCGGCGCGCAGTGCGGCCAGGCCCGACATCCAGAAGTGGGAGTGCACCAGGTCGGGGGCTCGTCTGCGCCAGACGCCGGCGAGGTAGTGCCCGAACTCGTCCATGTACGGCAGCAGTTCGTCCTTGGGCAGCGGCTCGGGTGGGCCGGCGGGCACCAGGTGCACCTCGACGCCGTCGCGCAGCGGCACCCGGCCGGGCGGGTCGGGCGAGTCCCGGCGGGTGTAGACGGTGACGCGGTGGCCCCGGTCGGCGAGGGCGCCCGCGAGGCAGGCGACGTGCACGTTCTGCCCGCCGGCGTCCACCCCGCCGAGCACGGCGAGCGGGCTGGCGTGCTCCGAGACCAGCGCGATCGAGAGCACGCCCGGGTCGAGGGGGTCGCCGCCGAGCGGGCCGGTGGGGAGGGGGCTGAGGGTGGGGGTCATGAGCACACCTCCGTGATCAGACGCTCCCAGTCGGTCAGGAAGCGCTTGAGCCCGTACCGTTCGAGGGCCGCCTGCCGGGCGCGCGCCCCGGCCTCGGCCGCCGCCTCGGGTTCGTGGAGGTAGCGGCGGGCGGCGCGGGCCAGGACGTCGGGGCGGGTGGAGAGCACGCCGGCGCCGGGCGGCACCGCCTCCACCGCCTCGGTGGTGGCGAGCGCCAGCACGGGCAGGCCCAGGTGCATGGCCTCCAGCAGGGACAGGCCGAGGGAGGTCCAGCGCACCGGATGCAGGTACATCCGGCGCTCGGCGAGGGCGGCGTGCAGGTCGGTCTGCGGCAGGTCGGCGGTGCGGCACCGGTCCTCGGGCAGCCCGAGGTGCCCGGCCAGGCCCTCGGTACACATGCCGAACACGTCCAGCGGTACCGCCTCGGCCAGCGCGGGCAGCAGGTCCGTGCCGGTGTACCGGCCGCGGCGGACGGGTTCGTTGACGACGACGGCGGCGCGGGCCAGCCGGCCCGTGTAGCGGTGCCCGGGGTCGACGACGCCGTGCTCGATCACCTCGGTGCGGGTGGTGCCGCAGTCCCAGAACAGCCGGTTGAAGTGGGTGACGTGGACGATCGTCAGGTCGTCGCGGTCGGCCATCGGATGCCGGGTGCGGGGCACGTCGCCGTCCGGCGCGTTGTGCTCCAGGTAGACGGCGGGCACGTCCCGTCCGGGGCGGCGCCCGCCGAGCCAGCGTTCGGCGAGTTCCGGTTCGTGCGGGCGTTGCAGGACGACGAGGTCGACCGGCGTGTCGCACAGTTCCTCGGGGGTGGCCTCGCGTACCGAGGAGGGCCAGGAGAACGTGCGGGCCCGTCCGAGGCCGTCCGGGTCGCGGCCCGGGGTGACGGGGACGACGTAGGTGTGCGGGCCCTGCACGAACGCCGTCGTCCAGGAGCCGTGCACGTGCCACAGCAGGATGTTCATACGGCAGCTCCTCGCTCCGTCTGCTCCCCCTGGTCCCGTGGGTCCCCCCGGCCGGCCCGGCCCTCTTCGAGTGCGGCCACGGCGGCGAGCACCTCGGCGTCGCCGATCCCGTCCAGGCACGGATGGCCCGGCACCGGGCAGTGCCGGGCGCGGGTGCCGGCGCAGGGCGCGAGCTGGTCGCCGAGCAGGACGTGGGGGACGCCGTACGGCGCCCACCGCTCGGCGGGGACGACCGGCGCGAAGAGGCTGACGACGGGTGTGCCGACCGCGGCGGCGAGGTGTGCGGGGCCGGTGTTGCCGGCCACGGCCACGCGCGCCCCGGCCAGCACGCCCGCCAGTTGCCGCAGGTCGGTGGCGCCGCCGAGGTTTAGCCCGTGCCGGCCGGCGACCCGGGCGGTCAGCTCCCGCTCCGCCCGGCCTCCGGTGACGACGACCCGGTAGCCCTCGGCGGACAGCGCGGCCACGGCCCGTGCCGCCCGCCGGGCGCTCCACGCGCGGGCGGGCACGGCGGCGCCGGGGTGGACGGCCACGTAGGGTCCGGGACCGGTCAGGTGGGTGGTGTCCGGCGGCGGTGTGACGCGCAGCCTGCCGTCGTCGCCGGGCGGCAGTGCGAAACCGGCGGCCACGGCCAGGTCCAGGGCGGCCAGGGCCTCGTGGCGGCGGGGCAGCCTGCGGTGCCGCAGGTCGAGCAGGGCACCGGGGTAGTCCTCGCTGTCGGCGGCGGTCCAGCCGATGCCGGCGAGCTTCAGCAGCAGGGCGACGGGCAGCGGACTCTGGTGGTACGACACCAGCACCAGGGCCCGGTCGAAGCGGCCGGCCGTCAGCGTCCGCATCAGCTGCCGGGTGGCGTCCCGGGTGACCGGCGGGGGCTCCAGTCCCACCCAGGGGGCGTCGTAGGTCAGAACCTGGTCCACGCCGGGCAGCAGCCGCCCCGCCGCCGCGCCCTGCGGTCCGCACAGCAGCGCGGTGTGGGCCGATCCGGCCGCCACGGCGCGTACGGCGGGTCCGGCCAGCAGCACGTCGCCCGCGCTGTCCAGGCGGACGACCAGTGTGCGGGGCAGTCGGCGGCGGGGGCGGGTCATCGTGCCTCCTCCCGTGTCCGGGCCACGGAGCGCCTCAGGGCGGGCGGCAACAGGAGGCGTACGGCACCGAGCAGGTCGTAGGCGGTGGCGTCGGCCGCCGCGATCTCCTCGGGGCGGGTGAGGGAGGTGGGCACCAGGACACCCCGGGCCCCGGCGGCGCGCGCGGCGTCCATGTCGGTCCCGATGTCGCCGATGACCACGGTCCGGTGGGCGGGAACGCCGAGCCGTCGGCAGGCGGCCAGCACCAGGCCGGGGGCGGGTTTGCGGCAGCCGCAGCCGTCCGCCGGGCCGTGCGGGCACACCGCCCAGACGGCGAACGGCCCGAGCAGTTCCTCGACGCGCCGCCGCACCGCCATGACCTGACGGTGCGTCAGCAGGCCGCGGGCGACGCCCGACTGGTTGGTCACGACCCCTGTCGGGATGCCCGCCGCGCGTACGGCGGCCACCGCCTCCCGGGCCGTCGGCATGAGCGCGACCTTCTCCGGGTCCCCGTTGTAGGGCACGTCGGTGACGAGGGTGCCGTCGCGGTCGAAGAGGACGGCCGCCGGGAGCGTGGCGTCCGGGTCGCACGGGGGCGGCGGCGTACCGGTGGGCCCGCCGAGCAGCCAGGGGCCGGTCACCAGGGTCCTCGGGGCGGTGGGGCGGGTCATGACCGCAGCCGTTCCCTGACCGCCGGCCGCGGCTGCGGTTCCGGCTCACCGGCCTCGGAGGGCCGGCGCGGCGGTATCGAGCGGTACAGCAGCTGCCCGCGCAGCCAGTGCCAGGATGCGGCGGGCGGGAGGAGCGCGCTGGTGAGGGCCATGGTGGTGATCTCGTCCCGGGTGCGCGGTCCGGGCAGGATCCGGGCCAGCGCGAACTCGGCGGTGCCGGCCAGCCAGGCGGCGCCACAGGCCGCGGCGGCGCGGGGCCGGCCGAGCAGGGCGCACCCCAGGGCCGTCGCTCCGGCCGCCGTCACGGCCAGGTGGACCGGCAGGCGTCCCCGGGACGCGCCCGCGCGGCGCCACCATGCGCGGCCGTGCAGGCGGGTCATGAGGACGTCGTCGGCGTTGCCCGCCTGGAGGCGGACGGAGATCCAGCGTCCGGCAGGCCGTACGGGATGCGTGGTGGTGCGGCGGCCCCCGGCGAGCGTCCAGCCGGCGTCGAGCATCCGCAGGGCGAGGTCGGCGTCCTCCCGGAAGGCCCGCCGGAAGCGTTCGTCGAAGCCGCCGACGGCCTCCAGGGCGGCGCGGCGGTAGGCCATGTCGGCGGTGATCCAGCGGGCGGTGGCCAGGCCCGCCGTGTTGCGTTCCCAGTCGGTGGGCCGGCGGTCGGCGGGCAGCGGTACCTCGACACGGGCGGTGACGCCCGCGGTCCGGCCGGTCGCCGTGGCGAGGTCGAGGGCCAGGTCGTCGCCCCAGATGGGGCCGGGGATGACGTCGTCGTCGAGGAAGACGATCCAGGGCACGTCCCCGGCCGCCCGCCATCCCCTGTTGCGCGCCGCGGCGGGCCCGCGGGCCGCGCCGCGCACCACGACGGTGCGGGTGCGCAGGGCGGGCGGGACGTCGGCCGCGAGCGTCCCGCCGGGGCCCGGCCGGTCGTCGACGAGGACGACCCTCTCCGGGCCGGGCCCGCCGGTCGCGGCGAGCGCGCGCAGGCAGGCGCCCAGGCTGGGGCGGCCGAGGGTGGGGATCACCACCGCGTACGCGGTCATGCCGTCGGACTCGGTCATCGCAGGCCTCCACCGTCGTCGGAGCGGAACAGGTCCCCACGCCGGATCGCGTACGGGCCGATGGCCAGCAGGTCCACGGGCGAGGAGCCGAAGCACTCCAGTGCGTCGCGCGGGTCGTCCACCATGGGCCGGCCGGCCGTGTTGAGGCTGGTGTTGACGACCACGGGCAGCCCGGTGAGCGCCTCGAACTCGCTCAGCATCCGGGCGACCAGGGGTTCTTGCGCCGGGTCGACGGTCTGGATGCGGGCGGTGCCGTCGACGTGGACGACGGCGGGGATGCGGTCCTTCCACTGCTCGGCCACGTCGTGCACGAAGAGCATGTACGGGCTGGGCAGCGGCCCGTCGAAGATCTCGGCGGCGCGGTCGGCGAGCACCATCGGCGCCACGGGCCGGAACTGTTCGCGGCCCTTGACGTCGTTGAGCCGCTCCAGGTTGCCGGCGTGGCCGGGGTGGGCGAGCAGGGAGCGGTGGCCCAGGGCCCGGGGGCCGTACTCGGAACGGCCCTGGAACCAGGCGACGATCGCGTTGTCCGCGAGGGCACGGGCCACGGTCGCGGCGATGTCCGGGGGCCGCTCGAAGGGTACGGCGGCCGTCTTCAGCCAGGCGCCCAGCTCCGCGTCGGACCAGTCCCGGCCGAGGTCGGCTCCGGTCATGGGCTCGGGCTGGTCGCCCTCACCCGCGGACAGCAGGAGGGCGCCGCCCAGGGCGGTGCCGGCGTCACCGGCGGCGGGCTGCACCCACACCCGTGAGAAGGGGCCCTCGCGGGCGATGCGGGAGTTGGCGACGCAGTTGAGGGCGACGCCCCCGGCCAGGGTGAGCACGCTGTCGTGGGTCCGGCCGTGCAGCCAGCGCACCAGGTCGAGCAGGGTCTCCTCCAGCACGGCCTGCGCGCCGGCGGCGATGTCGGCGTGGTCCTGGGTCCACGGCTCGTCCGGGCGGCGCGGCGCGCACAGCTCGTGCCAGGGCACGCCGGTGGCGTGGAAGCCTCCGTCGCCGGTGGGGTACACGTGGCGGCGGAGCTCGGCGAGCATGCGGGGCCTGCCGTGGGAGGCGAGCGCCATCACCTTGAACTCGTCGGAGGAGCGCAGGAATCCCAGGTGCTCGGTGAGCTCCTCGTAGACCAGTCCGAGGGAGTGCGGCAGCTCCTGCGCGTGCAGGGCCTCCAGGCGGTCGCCCACCCGGCGGGCGGCCAGGTGGGAGGCGCGTTCGCCGCGGCCGTCCAGGACCAGCACGGAGGAGTTCCCGGCGTCGGGGGCGGCGAAGGCGCTGGAGGCGGCGTGGGCCATGTGGTGCGGTACGAAGCGGACGCGGGAGGGGTCCAGGCCCGGCAGCGCGGTGCTCAGGAAGCCGGGGGCCTCGCGCGCGTAGGTCAGCCGCAGGTGGTCCCAGGGGTCGTCCAGGCCCATGGCCTCGGCGGGCCTGGCGAGCGCCGGGTCGAAGGAGTAGGCGACCGCGTCGAGGTCCCCCGGGCGCAGGCCGGCCCGCTTCAGGCACCAGGCGGCGGCCTTCTCGGGCAGCTCCCAGGCGGAGAACGGCACCGGCCGCTTGCCGTGCTTGCGCCGGGAGAAGCGTTCCTCCTCCGCGGCGGCGACGGTCCGCCCGTCGATCACCAGGGCGGCGGCGGGGTCGTGGAAGAGGGCGTTGATTCCGAGGATGCGCATGGGTTGCGGGCCTTTCGGGAATCGGGGCGGGACCGGGCCGGGACCGCGGTGCGCTCGGCTCGCTCGGCCGGCGGGGCTGCCGTGCCGGTCGGCGGGCCGGCGGTCAGCGGTCGGTTTCCTCCCGGAACCAGGCGATCGTGCGGCGCAGGCCGTCCTCGGCGCTCACCCGCGGTTCCCAGCCGAGCTTGTCGCGGGCCAGCGTGATGTCCGGGCAGCGCACGGCCGGGTCGTCGACCGGGCGCTCGATGAAGCGGATCTGCGAGTCCGACTCGGCGAGTTCGATGACGAGCCGCGCCAGGTCCAGCATGGTGATCTCGGACGGGTTGCCGATGTTGACCGGGCCGCGCATGCCGTGGCCCGCCGCAGCGAGGATGCCGCTGACGGTGTCGTCGACGTAGCACAGCGACCGGGTCTGGCGCCCGTCGCCGGTCACGGTGAGGGGTTCGCCGGCCAGGGCCTGGCGGACGAAGGTCGGTACGGCGCGTCCGTCGTGGCCGCGCATGCGGGGGCCGTAGGTGTTGAACAGCCGCACGATGCAGGTGTCGGTGCCGTGGGTCTCGGCGTGGGCGGTGGTCAGGGCCTCGCCGAAGCGCTTGGCCTCGTCGTACACGCTGCGCGGGCCGACCGGGTTGACGTGGCCCCAGTAGCGCTCGTCCTGCGGGTTCTGCTGGGGGTCGCCGTACACCTCCGACGTCGAGGCCAGGACGAAACGGGCCCGGGAGGCGTGGGCGAGTTCCAGGGCGTTGCGGGTGCCGAGGCTGCCGGTCTCCATGGTGTGCAGGGGCAGCCGCAGGTAGTCGGCGGGGGATGCCGGGGAGGCGAAGTGCAGGACGAGATCGGGGGGCCGTTTGACGGGCAGTCCGTCGGTCACGTCGGCCTGCACCAGGGTGAAGCCGGGGCGTTCGAGCAACGGGGCGATGTTCTCGGGCCGGCCGGTGCTGAAGTCGTCCACGCAGGTGACGGCGGCGCCCGCGTCGAGGAGGGCGGCGCACAGATGGGAGCCGACGAATCCCGCGCCGCCGGTGACGACGGCGTGTTCCCAGTTCCGGGTCGGGGCGGTGGTCATCTCGGTCTCTCCTCCGTCAGCGGCGTCGGTGCCCGGCACGACGGTCCCGCCTCGGGCCGCCGAGGGTGGCCGAGGCCGTCGAGCCCACGATCAGCGTCCGCCCAGCGCGGGGCGGGGGCACGGTCGCGTACGGCAAACCGGTGAATCACGGAGGGTGAGCGAAGGGCGGCGGATGCCCGTCACCGCAGCTCATCGGCGCTGTCGGCGCCGACGACGGCTGTCCAACCGGCAGGCGCCCGGTACGGCGTCAGGCGATGAGCGTGCGCACCGCATGGCGGCGGCAGAAGCCCGACAGGGCCTCAGCGATGAGCACGCGCCCCGCACACAGCGAGCACACGCCCGGTACGGCGTCAGGCGATGAGCGTGCGTCCCGGTTTCAGGAGGTCGACGAGGTGGGGCTGGTGCAGGTCGGCCACGGGGGCGAGCAGGTCGGGGTGGCGCAGCAGCGCCGCCGCCCGCCGGTCGCTGTCGTCGGGAGCGAGCAGCCGCCGGAACGCTGCGGGTGTGCCGGTGGCGTGGCTGCCGTCGGCGACCGCGGCCACCGCGAGCGCGGCCAGCTCGGGGTCGGCGAGCAGACAGGCCGCCCAGCTCGCCACGACCTCGTCGACCCAGGTGCGCCAGGCGTGGGCGTCGAGGTCGCCGGCCGCGGCCGGGTCGGAGCCGGTGACCCAGTCGAGCCGGGCGGAGCCGCCCGGGCCCGCCATGCCGAGCAGCGCGGCGTCCATCGCCGTCGGGTACCTGAGCCATGCCGCGACCGTCACGGCCTGCCGCGCCTGCACCTCGCACAGGGCGGAGGCCAGCGCGCCGCCGGAGGCGGGGAAGGCACGCGTGAGCCACTGGGCGGTCGCCGCTATCACCGGGGAGAGATCTGCTTGCACTGCCGGGCCGTCCGAGCTGCTGGGGAGAGGATGCACGGAAACGGTAGCGGCCGGCTCGGGCGGGGGGACGTGAGCGGGACCTCGTCCGCGTTGTGGCTTCGGCCACATCGTCCGGCGGGTCCCGGCGGCTCACCAGAGCCTGTGGTCGAGGACCGGCTGGTGGGCGGTCTGGACGGCGTCGCGCAGGCGCAGGGCGACGCTGATGGTGGCCTTGAGGGCCGATGGGCGTACCGTCTGGGCGGTCTCGGTGGCCAGGACCAGCAGACAGGCGGCGGCCTGTTCGACGACGGGGACGGGGAGCGCGTAGTCGCTGTCGGCGGCAGCACGGAACGCCTTCAGGCAGACCGCCACTCCGTCGATGGCCCGCCGCGCGGCCTGCTCCAGATGCTCTGCGGCCTCTTCGCAGACAGGGGCGGGCAACGTGATGTGGCGCTGGAACGATGAACTCGTCATGCCTCGACTGGTCCCCGTGTGCCGGGGCGTTCGAGCGGTGGGCGGCGGGTTTTCACCGTCCCGCGTGACGGTTCCTGCGGCGAATGTCGGGGCGCGGCAGCGGCCGGGGCGGAGACATCGGGAGACGAGACGACGGCGTCAGGCCGTACGACTGCCCCCTCCCGGCTGCCCGGCCGCGTTCGTACCCTGGGGCCGTGCACTACTGGTGGATCAACGGCGAACCCGACACGGCCGACGGGGCCCCGGCGGCGCCGTGCGCCCGGGTGGAGGTCCGCGTATGACCGCCCATGAGGGGACCGGCCGGTCGGCCGGCGCGGACGGCGAGGGGCCCGGGGCCGCCGCCGCGCGGCTCACCGGGTGGGCCGTGGCAGGTGAGCGCGCGTTGTCCGGGTCGCTCGCCGAGGTCACCGTGGACGGCGGCCGGGTGGTGGTGGTCAAGCGCGGGGACGGCCCGGGGGCGACCCGGGCGGAGGCGGCCGGGCTGCGCTGGCTGGCCGACGCGGGCGCGGTCCGGATACCGGCCGTGCACGGCCAGGACGACAGCTGGCTGGTCACCGACCGGGTCCCGCAGGGGCGGGCCGGCCGCGAGGCGGCGGTCCGGTTCGGGCGGGGCCTGGCCGCGCTGCACGCCGCCGGCGCGCCCGCGTTCGGTGCCCCGCCCCCGGACGGCCCGACCGACGCGTACATCGGGCGCGCGCCGATGCGCAACGTCCCCGGCGCCGACTGGCCGCGCTGGTACGCCGAGCACCGGGTGCTGCCGTACCTGCGGCGCGCGGTCGACCAGGGCACCGTCCGCCCCGGAGAGGCGCCCGTCGTCGAGCGGCTGTGCGAGCGGCTGCCCGAGCTGGCGGGGCCTGCCGAGCCGCCCGCCCGGCTGCACGGCGACCTGTGGAACGGCAACGTGCTGTGGGCGGACGACGGGCACGTGTGGCTGATCGACCCGGCCGCGCACGGCGGGCACCGGGAGACCGACCTGGCGATGCTGCACCTCTTCGGCTGCCCCCACCTGGACGGCGTGCTGGACGGCTACCAGGAGGTTGCGCCGCTCGCCGACGGCTGGACGGAGCGCGTCGGCGTGCACCAGTTGTTCCCGCTGCTGGTGCACGCCGTGCTGTTCGGGCGCGGTTACGCCGAGCAGGCCCTCACCGTGGCCCGTACGGCGCTGAGCCGGTGACCGTTCAGCGCGTCACGACGTGGTGCTCGTCGGGGACGCAGTGGGTCATGGTCAGTCCCTCGACGTCACGGGGCGGGTTCTTGCCGAGGTTGGCCAGCCGTTCGCGGTCCTCGTCGGTGAGGTCCTGGCTCGCCAGCGGCTGGAGCCCTGCGACGTCCTGCGGGCTGATGCCGAGGCCGTCACCGACCCGCAGCCCGAGGTCGTTCTCGACGAGCAGGAAGTGCCACACCATGCGCTCCTGCACGGGCCGGTCGCACTGGGAGAGCTGGTCGACGAGGTTCTTCACCAGGTCGTCGCGCTCCCACTCCTCCATCAGCAGATAGCGCTGCCCGGCCTGCAGGTAGTCGTTGGTGCGGGGGATGCGTGCGCGGGTGAGCCGGCCGCGGATCTCCGGTCCCTGCTCGTCGTGCGTCGGATGCTCGGCCTCGCGCAGCCCGCCCCTGATCGACGGCTCGTAGTTGACGTCGGGGTTTTCGCCCGCGCCGTCCACGTGATACGTCATGAGGCCGTCGCGCTGGTTGGTGCGCACGTCCGCGTTCCTGGCCTGGTTGACGGGCAGTTGCAGGTAGTTGGGGCCGACCCGGTAGCGCTGGGTGTCGCTGTAGGAGAAGGTGCGGCCGACGAGCATCTTGTCGTCGGAGAAGTCCAGGCCGTCGACGAGGACGCCGGTGCCGAAGGAGATCTGCTCGTTCTCGGCGAAGAAGTTCTCCGGCATCCGGTCGAGCACCATCCGGCCCACCGGCTTCGGCGGGAACTCCTGCTCGGGCCAGGTTTTGGTGTCGTCCAGCGGATCGAAGTCGAGCTCGGGGTGGTCGTGGTCGTCCATCATCTGGACGAGCAGCTCCCACTCGGGGTGGTCACCGCGGGCCACGGCCTCGTAGAGGTCCTTGGTGGCGTGGCCCAGGGTCTCGGCCTGTACGTTGGCCGCGTCCTCGGCGGTCATGCTGCGCACGCCCTGCTTGGGCATCCAGTGGTACTTGACGAGTTTGGTCTCGCCGTCGGCGTTGACCCACTTGTACGTGTTGACGCCGAAGCCCTGCATGTGGCGGTAGTCGGCGGGGATGCCGCGCGGGCTGAACAGGTTGACCAGCATGTGCATCGCCTCGGGCGTCTGGGACATGAAGTCGAAGATGCGGCGCGGCTGCTGCTCGAAGGTGACGGGGTCCGGTTTGAGGGCGTGGATGACGTCCGGGAACTTGATGGCGTCCCGGATGAAGAAGACGCCGAGGTTGTTGCCGACGAGGTCCCAGTTGCCGTCCTCGGTGTAGAACTTCACGGCGAAGCCGCGCGGGTCGCGGGCGGCCTCCGAGGAGTCGCGTCCGCCGATGACGGTGGAGAAGCGGACGGCCACGTCGGTCCGTTTGCCCTGTTCCTGAAACAGCTTGGCCCGGGTGTAGCGGCCGATCGGCTCGTCACCCCAGGTGCCGTACGCCTCGAAGTAGCCGTAGGCGGTCACGCCGCGGGCGTGCACGACCCGCTCGGGGATGCGCTCGCGGTCGAAGTGGCTGATCTTCTCCAGGAACTGGTAGTTCTCCAGCGTGGCGGGGCCGCGGGCGCCGACGGTGCGCTGGTTCTGGTTGTCGTGGACCGGGTGGCCCTGGCGGTTGGTGAGCACCTTGCGGTCGTCACCGGGAGCGGGACCGGTGCCGGATACGTCCGTCATGTTCGCAAGCTCCTTGGACTCGTGGCCGGGGGCGTCGCGGGGTCGGGCCGGTGGGCGGCCCCCGGCCGGTGGCGGCGGACCGCCCGGGTACCCGACCGGTGGCGTCACTCACCGGCCGTCGCGGCCGCTGTGGAGTCAGAGCCCGGACTCGCGGTGCGCGAGCCAGACCAGGACCAGCACCAGCGCGGTCCACGCCGCCGTCACGGCGGCCGGGCCTCCGAGGAGATCGCCGTAGCGGTAGGCCGGGATGGCGCCGACGACGGCGAACCAGGTCGTCAGGCCCCACAGGGCCAGCCCCTCGGGCAGTGCCCGGCGCGCGCGGCGCAGCAGGACCACCCCGGCGCACACGCCGTAGGACCCGGCTGCCAGCAGGGCGAGGGCCAGCGCCACGGAGGCCTCCGCACCGGTCTCCGCGGCGTCGGCGGAGCCGCGGGGCGAGCCGTCCCGGCCGCCCGCCGGCTCGCGCATGTCGGCCAGCTCCCCCACCCCCAGCGACAGCAGGACGGCCCCCAGGACGACGGCGGCCACGGCCCAGGCCCGCCGCCACCGGGCACGGACGCGGCGGCGGATCTCGGCCGGCGTCACCCCCGTCAGGCGCCTGAGGTCGGCCTGCTCCCGGGCGCGCCGGGCGGCGCGCAGCCGTTCCCTTCGCAGGCGCAGATCCCGTTCTCGCCACGCGCCCGGCCCCTGGCGTGCCGCACCCATCGCCCCGCTCCCCCCGGTCGGTGCGCCCACTCTGTCAGCGGGACAGGAACCAGTCGAGGGTCGCGGTCAGTTCCGCGGGCTTCTCCACCGGCAGTTCGTGGCCGGCGTCCAGGATGCGGATCACCGCGTCCGGGCAGCCCTTCGCCAGCCGCAGCATCTGCTTCACCGGCAGCTGGACGTCGTGGTAGCCGTGCACCATCAGCGTGGGCACGCGGATCTCCCCGGCGCGGTCGAGGACGTCGAAGGCCCGCATCGCGGAGTACAGCGTCATCACCACCTCCCGGGGCGTGGCGGCGGAGGCCCGGATGTACTCCCGGATCTCCTCGCGCGGGTACCCCGGGGCGAAGGCGCGCTGGATGTTGGCGGCGACGAACAGTCGGAAGGGGACGAGGGTGGAGGCGGCCATGAGCAGGCCCCGCCCGCGGCTGTACGCCATGCGGCCGATGGAGTTCACCAGCACCATGCGCTCCACCCGCTCGGGATGGGCGAGGGCGATGGTCTGGGAGATCATGCCGCCCATCGAGTGGCCGACGAGCACGAACCGGTCGATCCCGAGGTGGTCGAGGAGGGCGAGGACGTCGTTCGCCAGCTCCTCGATGGTGCGCGCCCCGGCTCCGGTGCTCTCCCCGTGCCCGCGCAGGTCGAGCCGGACCACGCGCCGCTCGGAGGCGAAGTGTTCCATCTGGTGGTCCCAGCGGTGCCGGTTCGCCGTCCAGCCGTGGACGAACACCAGGGGGACGCCGTCGCCGTCCCGGGGCCCCTCGTCGTCGTACGTCAGTCGCGCGCCGTCGACTTCGAGCTGCGGCATGGGGGCCTCCTGCGATCACCGGTCCGGTTACTGACGCGTACGGTAACCGGCGGCAGGGGCGGTCGTCACCGCTGCCGGGCCCAGAAGAGACAGCGGCACGACGAAGGCCCGGGCACCGCGCTCGCCACGGTGTCCGGGCCCTGCGGGCCGGCGCTCGTCAGCCGCCGTTCAGTCGCGAGCGCAGGAGGCTCTTGCCCAGCTCGGCGCCCTTGCGGCTGTCCGCCTGCGCCTTGCGGAACAGGTCCGCGACCTCGGTGTCCTTGGCTCGTTCCGCGTCCTGGATGTAGCTCTCCAGCCGCAGCGCGTTGCTCAGGCACGCCTCGACGTACCAGATCAGGTTGTAGTCCTTGTCCTGGGTACCGGTCACGCCGCCGGTCTCGGTGTCACTGGTCATGCGGGCCTCCTTTTCGCGGCACTCGTTGTCGCGGTAGTCGTTCCGGGTCCGCACGGGCCCGGGCCCGCGGCACCCGGGGAGCGGACTCCTCAGCGCGGGCCGGGTACCCGTCCTCCGCCGGAGCACACAGCGTCCGAGCGAGTGGCCGGAGGAAACCGGTGCTCGCCTTGCCACCGTCCCGCGGTCGCCGCCCGGCCTCCCGCGCCGTCGGCCGGCGGACCGCCCCAGAAGGCACAACTCCCCTCTCCTCCACGGAAATTCACCCACTCCACGCAGAAGCGGAGAGACGCCGGTCACTTTCGGAACGAAGTGCCGAGACACCGTGCGAGAGCGGTCGATGACGGTGTGTACTGTCCTCCGAGTGTCTCGCCCAAGGGGCCCTCGTACTCCGTGCTGCCCGACCACCCCTGGAACCGCCTCGATGATCGAATTACCGGACCTGGCCGTCGGCGGTCTCGCCGTCGGCACCCTGTCCGCGCTCGCCCTCGGCGGCGGGCTGCTGCGATCACGGCGCCAACTGGCCGCGCAGCGCGAGAAGACGGCCGCGCTGCGCGCCCAGCTCCACGGCACGTCAAGGATGTTCATCTCCGAGGTGGAGCACCTGGCGGCGCGGCGGCTGCCCGCCGCCGCCCGGCAGCCGGCGCACCCGCACGTGCCGGTCCCGGGCCCGCTGCACTCGCAGACCGCCGGCTCGCCGCTGGGCACGGCGCTGGACGGGGTACTGGACGGGCTGCGCGCCGAACTGGCCGCGCAGCGCACCCGGATCGACGCCGCCGCGCAGGCGGGCATGCGCGGGGCCACGCGGGAGATCCAGGCAGCCCTGTACCGCCTCCAGGACGCGCTGCGCGGGCTGCAACAGCGTTACGACGACCCGGAGCTGGCCCAAACCCTGTTCGAACTCGACCACGAGAACGAACAGTCGCTGCGCCGGGCCCAGGTCGCCGCGGTGGTGTGCGGGGCCTGGGTGGGTCTGGCCCGTGCGGAGTCCCATCTGGTCGACGCGGTCACGGGCGGACAGGCCCGGCTGGCGGGCTACCAGCGGGTCGAGGTCCACAACCATCTGGAGCCGGGCACCGCGCTGGTGTCGCACGCCGTGGAACCGGTCGCGATCATCGTCGCCGAGCTCCTCGACAACGCGCTGCGGCACTCCGCGCCGGACACCGAGGTCGTGGTCAACCTGGAGCACGTCCACCACGGCGTGTGCGTCACCATCGACGACGCGGGCCTCGGCATGAGCCAGGACGAGCGGGCCCGCGCGCAGCGGATGGTGGCCGGAACCGATCCGATCCTCCTCACCGACCTCGGTGACCCGCCGCGCATGGGGCTCGCCGCGATCGGCCAGCTGACCCGGCAGTTCGACCTGGGCGTCGACCTGTCGTCGCCGTCCCCGTACGGCGGTGTGCGCGCGGTGCTGCGGGTCGACAGCCACCTGCTGACCCGCATCGATCCCGAGGAGCGGCCGCCGGCCGCCAGCGCCCCGCGCCCGACCCGCGGCTCCGCACCGCGGAAGCCGCCCCGCAGGGCCGCGCCCGACGAGCCGGCCAGGTTCGCCGTGTCCCACGGGTACGGGTCCGACCAGGACGACGCCCCCTCCCCCGCCGCCGGGCACCAGGATCCGCGGGACACCGGAGGCCTGCCGCAGCGCCGGCGCCGCGGCCGGAGCAGGGCCGCCACGCCGGACGCGCCCGCGCCGACGGCTCCGCCGCGGAGCCCCGAGGAGGCCGCCGCCGCACTCGGCGCCCTGCAGTCCGGCACCGCCGCCGCGCGCGCCGAGGCCGGTCCGGACGGCTGGGGCATCCCGGCCGGACCGAACAGCCGGGCCACCCCGGCCGTACGTAAGGACGCCGGACTCACCGGTACGCAAGCCGCGGGCGGCGGGACCGACCGGACCGCGACCGCCACCGGCCAACCTCGGACCGAGCCGGGCCACGACGGGACCGAACCGGGCCGGAAGGGCCACGAGGAAATCCGTACCGACCAGGAAGAACAGGAAGAAGGGGGAGCGGCCCGATGACCAGCCGCGATGGGGGCGACACGGCGTGGGTACTGGACCCGATCCTGCAGGTGCCGCGTGTCGTGGCCGCCGTTCTGCTCACCCGGGACGGACTCGTGAAGGGCTACACCGACGCGCTGGAGCAGCCGTCGGCCGAGCGGGTGGCCGCCATCACCAGCACCGTGCAGGGCGCGTGCCGGACCGCCGCCGCCGCGTTCGCCGACCGGGACCGTGCCGAGGTGCGGCAGGTCGTCATCGAGTCCGACCACGGGTACGTCCTGATCGTGCCGACGGACCACGGCACCTGTGTGGCCGCGTACGGGGATCCCGAGGTGCGCCTGGACATGCTCGCGCACCGGGTCCACTCGCAGGTCGCGCGGCTGGGTGAGAAGGCGATGGCCGCCGCGCCCCGGGAGGCCGACGGCGACGCGACCGCATGACCGGCCGCCCCGGTGGCCGTCCCCTGGTTCCCGCGTACCTGTCCACCGGCGGCGTGGCCCAACCCGGCCGTCACGACCTGGAGCGGCTGTCGGTGCTCACCGGCAGCGGCGCGCCTCCGCCCGCCGGCCTGCCGGCCGCCCAGGCGGCCCTGCTGGACGCGTTGGACGGCGGGCCGCTGACGGTCGTGGAGGCCGCGGCGCTGCTGCGGCTGCCGGTCTCCGCGGTCCGGGTGCTGGCCGCCGATCTCGTCGACCGGGACCTGGCACTGGCCCGCCCGCCGATCCCGCCCGCCGCACGGTTCGACCCCGACCTGCTGAAGAGAGTCGCCGATGGCCTCCGCTCCCTCAAGCACCCCTAGGCCCTGCCGGTCCGGCGACCCCCACGGTGCCGTCGGCATCCATCTGCCCCGCGCCGCCCGCGACTTGGTGAAGATCCTGGTCACCGGGCCCTTCGGGGTGGGCAAGACCACCCTGATCGGGTCCGTGTCCGAGATCCGGCCGCTGCACACCGAGGAGCGGCTCACCGAGGCGTCCTGCCAGGTGGACGATCTGGCCGGGGTGCGGGACAAGACGACGACCACCGTCGCCATCGACTTCGGGCGGATCAGTCTCCCGGGCGAGGTCGTGCTGTACCTGTTCGGCACGCCCGGCCAGGAGCGGTTCCGGTCGCTGTGGGACGACATCGCCTACGGGGCGCTCGGCGCGCTCGTGCTGGTCGACGCCCGCCGGATCGACGCCTCGTTCGACGTGCTGGGGCTGGTGGAAGAGGCCGGACTGCCGTACGCGGTCGCCTTCAACGCCTTCCCCGACGCGCCCCGACACCACACCGAGGAGCAGCTGCGCACCGCCCTGGACCTGGAGCCCGCCACACCGCTGGTGACGTGCGACGCGCGGGAGCGGAATTCCTGCGCCGACGCGCTGCTCGCACTGGTCCGGCACCTGATCGACCGTCACACCCCGGAGCGCCGGTGACCACCCACTCCCCCGCCCAGCAGGCCTTCTCCCTCACCACACCCGTGCGGCTGTGGGAGGACGGCTTCGCCGTGGATCCCTACCGCTACTACGCAGCCCTGCGCGCCCAGGGGCCGATCGGCTGGGCGGAACTCGCGCCCGGGGTGCCGGCGTACGTCGTCACGGACCGGCGGGCCGCGCTGGACCTGCTGCACGACACGGAGACCTTCTCGCGTGACCCGCGGCCGTGGCAGGCCACGGTCCCGGACGACTTGCCGGTGCTCGGCATGATGCGCTGGCGGCCCAACACGCTGTTCGCGGACGGCGCCGCCCATGTCCGCTACCGCACCACCCTCATCGACGCCTTCGATCTGATCGAGCCGCACGACCTGCGGGCCCGGGTGCACCGGGCGGTGCACCTGCTGGTGAGCCGGTTCGGGCCGCGCGGCGAGGCCGACCTGGTGGGCGAGTTCGCCCGACCGCTGATGGCGCTGGTGTTCAACGACCTGTTCGGGCTGTCCGACGACCAGAGCGACCGGCTCGACGCGGCGCTGGGCAAGATGATGGAGGGCGGCGCCCAGGCGGCCGAGGGCGAGGCCGAGTACGGCGGATACGTGCTGGAGCTGATCTCGGCCAGGACCCAGCGGCGCGGCGACGACCTGCCGAGCCGGCTGCTGGACCACCCCGCCGGACTGACCCCGGACGAAGTCACCTGGCAGGTGTTCCTCACCCTCGGCGCGGGCCACGAGCCGACGGCGAACCTCGTGTCGAACGCGCTGTCCAGGATCCTCGGCAACCCGGCGTACTACTCGACGCTGACCAGCGGCGCCCGTCCGGTGATGGACGCGGTGCTGGACGTGCTGCGCCACGAGACGCCCCTTGCGAACTACGGCATCCACTACGCCCGCAGGCCCGTCGGCTTCCACGGCGTGTGGATCCGGGCCGCGGTGCCCGTGGTCGTCTCGTACGGGGCGCTCGCGCACGCCGCCGAGCGGGAGCACGGCGCGTCCCGGCACCCGGGCGACGCCTCGCACCTGTCCTGGTCGGCGGGACCCCACGCCTGCCCGGCCAGACAACCCACCCTGCTCATCGCGACCGAGGCGATCGAACGGCTCACCCAGTGGCTGCCCGGCCTCGAACCCGTGCTGCCCCGCGGGCGGCTCACCTGGCGGCCCGGCCCGTTCCACCGTTCGCTGACGGCGCTGCCCGTGCGTTTCACTCCCCGCTCTCCCGACCAGCCAGGAGGCCCGTCGTGACCGTCACCGACCGCATCGCTCTCGACCCGCTGGGCGCCGACATCCCCGCCGAGAGCGCCCGGCTGCGCGCTTTGGGCCCGATCGTGCCCGTCGCGCTGCCCGGCGGCATCCCCGCGTGGGCACCCACCGGGTACGACGTCCTCAAGGAGCTCATCCTCGATCCCCGGGTCAGCAAGGACCCGCGCCTGCACTGGCGGCTGTGGCCCGAGATCGGCGAGCGCCCGTCCTGGGCGTGGATCCTGGGCTGGGTGGGCGTGGTCAACATGCTCTCCACGTACGGCACCGACCACGCACGACTGCGCAAACTGGTCGCGCCCAGCTTCACGCACCGGCGCACCGAGGCGATGCGGCCCCGTGTCGAGGCGATCACCGCCGAGCTGCTCGACGCGCTGGACGCGGCCGGCGACGGCCCGGTCGACCTGCGGGAGCGGTTCGCCCATCCGCTGCCGATGCGGATGATCTGCGAGCTGTTCGGCGTCCCGGAGGATCTGCGGGAGGACACGGCCCGGCTGATCGCGGCCATCATCGACACCTCGGACCCGAGCCCGGAGCACGCCGCGTCCGTGCAGCACCAGATCGGCACGGTGCTGCCCGCGCTCATCGCCCACAAGCGGGCGCACCCCGGCGACGACATGACCACGGAGCTGATCCGGGTCCGGGACGGGGACGGCGACAGGCTCAGCGACGAGGAGCTGCTGTACACGCTGCTGCTGGTCATCGGGGCGGGGTTCGAGACCACCGTCAACCTGATCGGCAACGCGGCGGTCGCCCTGCTCCGCGACCCGGGGCAGCTGGCCCGGGTGCGCTCCGGGGAGGTCGGCTGGGGCGCCGTCGTCGACGAGACGATGCGCGCGCACCCGCCGATCGCCTCGCTGCCGCTCAGGTTCGCCGTCACCGACCTGACCGTCCGCGGTGTCACCGTCCCGGCGGGCGACGCCATCATCACGACGTACGCCGCAGCAGGGTTGGACCCGGCGCACTACGGGCCCGGCGCGGACGTCTTCGACGCCACGCGCGCCGCCGACGACCATCTCGCGTTCGGGATCGGCGTGCACCGGTGCATCGGCGCGCCGCTGGCCCGGGTGGAGGCACTGACGGCGCTGCCCGCGCTGTTCGACCGGTTCCCCGGCCTGCGGCTCGCCGAGGGCGAGGAGGGGCTGCGGCAGGTGCCGTCGTTCATCGCCTTCGGCTGGCGGGAGATCCCGGTACGGCTGCGCGGCTGAGGCACGGCTGAGCCGAGCGCTCCGGTGACGGGCCGCCGGGGCGCGACCGGTCCCCCGTTCCGGTCGTGCCCTGGCGGCCCGTCGAACCTACGGGCAGGCGGCGGGCCTTGTGAACCGCGTCGATGCCCGCTGTGGGCGCCGGAAGGCTCAGCCGTGCACAGGTGAGTCCGAATGGCCCGCATTCGTCCCGCCGGAAGGGGGTCCGGGGAAGACCGGCGGGTCGAGGTCACCCACCGCCAGGTGGGCCAGCACGACCTCGTACAGGTCGGTGCCGGCGGCGAGCAGCTGGCGTTCGAGGACGGGTTCGGCGCTGCGGACGTGCTCGCGCACCGTCTGTGCGTGGACGCCCAGGGCCTGCGCGGCCCGCTCGGCGTTGCCTCCGGCCGCGATCCAGGTGCGCACGGTGCGGCGCAGGTCCCGGGCGTCCGCCTCCAGCCGGCCCAGGAGGTCCCCGGCCCAGGTGCGCAGCGCGGGCCCGGCCAGCAGGTCGGCGACCCGGAGGCCGGGGGGTGCGGCGTCGCCGTCGGGCTGTCCGTCCGCGAGGCCGACCTGGGTGTTCAGCGCCAGGTGGACGACGGCGCGGACGGTGAGGTCGGTGAAGTCGGTGCGCAGCAGGGCCTCGACGCGCTCCATGCGGGCGCGGACGGTGTTGCGGCTCACGCCCAGGACCTTGGCCGCGTTGACGGCGGTGAACTCCAGCCCGAGCCGGGTGGTGGCGAGGAGTTCGGCCCGCGTGTGGTGCGGCAGCGCGTCCAGCGGACGCAGCACACGGCCCGTCCAGCCGCGCAGCGCCCGCGGGTCCATCAGCCGCTCGGGGTGGGTGCGTTCGGCGTAGACCGCCGTCTTGTCCGGCCGGAAGTGTGCGACGGCGAGGGCGCTGACGGCCTGTCCGTAGGCGGTGGCGGTCCGGGCCAGGCTCTGCCGGACGCTGCCGCCGAGGAACGTGCCGGGGTGCCGGCCGACCAGGGACCGCAGGTCGGTGCCCGTGGTCTCGCGCGGCCCGACGACGATCACATGCCCTGCCATGGCGGGGCATCGCACGACCAGGGCCTCCTCGCCGGTGGTGTCCAGGCACTCCTCGGCGAGCCGGTCCCGCGCCGCGGGGCTGCTCTCGACGACGTAGACGCACGCCGTGTCGGTGTCGAGCAGGCCCGGCCAGAGACCGGCGGCGACCCGGCGGGCCGCGACGGTGTCCTCGACCATCAGCAGCTGCAGGATCGCCAGCCGCAGATCGGAGGTGGCACGCCTCAGCCGGTGCCCGGCCACGGTCGACTCGTGCGCGGTCAGCAGCAGTTCGAGCACCTGGGCGGTGTGGGTGACGATGTCGGAGGCGGGGCGGTCGAAGGGCGTGTCGCGGGAGACGGCCAGCACGCAGGGGCCCGCCGGATGGTCGACCCGGACCAGGCGCAGGTGGCGCCCGTGCCCCTCCCAGGCGGCGGAGGCGAGCCGGCGCGCGGTGAGGTCGGCGACGAGGCCGTCCTCGACCGGCAGCCGTGTTCCGGCGAGGAGGGAGCCCCCGGCGTCCAGGAGGGCCGCCGTCGCGCGCAGGGTGCCGGCGAGCCAGTCGACGACCCGGCCGACGTCCCGCCCGGCCGGCCGCAGATGGTCGAGCAGTTCGCGCGCCCAGGTGGGACGTGCGCCGGCCGTCCCTCCGTCGCGCCCTGTTCCGTCCTCTCCTCCGGCCACCTCGGTCTTCCCCTCGTCCTCGCGCCTCCCCGGTCTCGGTCGGGGACGTTACCTCACCCGAACGGGGGGTCCGTCCCGAGCGGGCGTGCCGTCCGTGGGCCGGGCCCGGCCTGCACCGGCGAGGTGCGGGAGCGGCATAAGCTCGACGGATGGCGAAGTACTTCGACGTGCACCCCGACAACCCCCAGCCCCGCACCATCACCCAGGTCGCCGACAGCGTCCGTTCGGGCGCTCTTGTCGCCTACCCCACGGACTCGTGTTACGCCCTGGGATGCCGGATCGGCAACCGTGACGGCATCGACCGGATCCGCACCATCCGCCGGCTGGACGACCGGCACCACTTCACCCTGGTGTGCCAGGAATTCGCGCAGCTCGGCCAGTTCGTGCGGATCGACAACGACGTGTTCCGCGCCATCAAGGCGTCGACGCCGGGCAGCTACACCTTCATCCTGCCCGCGACGAAGGAGGTGCCGCGCATGCTTCTGCACCCGAAGAAGAAGACCGTCGGCGTGCGCATCCCCGACCATGTCGTCACCCAGGCCCTGCTCGCCGAGCTGGGCGAGCCGCTGCTGTCCAGCACGCTGCTGCTCCCGGACGAGGAGGAACCGATGACGCAGGGCTGGGAGATCAAGGACCGGCTCGACCACGTGGTGGACGCGGTGGTCGACTCCGGCGAGTGCGGCACCGAACCGACGACGGTCATCGACTTCTCCGGCGGGGAGGCGGAGATCGTCCGGCGCGGCGCGGGGGACACCGCACGGTTCGAGTAATGGGCTCGCCAAGGCCCGTTAACGGCCAGGTCAGAGAGGCAGGGGCAGGCGACGCGTGCCCGGCCGGGGCTGTCAGGATGGCCGTGCTCCGCCCCCTGCGCGGGTGCGGATCTGTGGCCGACGTCCGTAGAGAGGCAGCCCAGCCATGACCGCCGTACAGGGAAACGCTGTCGACATCCCCACCGAGGACGGCACAGCCGACGCCTATCTGGCGCATCCCGCCGACGGGCGCCCGCGGCCGGGGGTGCTGCTCTACATGGACGCCTTCGGGCTCCGTCCGCGGCTGCGGTCCATGGCGGACCGGCTGGCCGCGGCCGGTTACACGGTCCTGGTGCCCAACGTGTTCTTCCGGCACGGGCGCGCCCCGGTGGTCGAGCTGCCCGAGTTCATCGACCCGGGGGCGCGTCCGGAGATCTTCGAGCGTCTCGGCCCGATCATGCGGGCCCTCACGGCCGGCACGGCGATGCGGGACGCCGGCGCGTATCTGCGCCGGCTGGCCGAGTGCCCGGCCGCGGCCGACGGCCCGGTCGCCGTCACCGGCTACTGCATGGGGGCCCGTCTCGCGCTGCTCACCGCCGGCACGTATCCGGACCGTGTCGCGGCGGCGGCCGGGTTCCACGGCGGCCGTCTGGCGACCGAGGCGCCGGACAGCCCGCATCTGGTGGCCGACCGGGTCACCGCCGAGCTGTACTTCGGTCACGCCGACGAGGACCCGGGGATGCCGCCGGAGCAGATCGAGCGGCTGGAGCAGGCACTGACCTCGGCCGGGGTCCGCCACCGCTGCGAGGTGTACGCCGGCGCCCAGCACGGTTTCACCCAGGCCGACACGGCCGCGTACGACAAGGCGGCGGACGAGCGCCACTGGACGGCCCTGCTCGACCTGCTGCAACGCACGTTCTGACGCCCGGCCGGCTCACGCCCGGCGCGCGTCGGCGAGAAGGTCGGGCCCACCCGCCGGGCACCGGACCGGCCCGGTGCCCGGCTCGCCGTGCGGCCGTCAACTCCCCGCCGTCCGCGCGGAGTCCCGCCCCGGGTGGTGATGGACCCGGCTCCGGCCGGCCGGTGGATCGTTGTTACGGTGCACCGGTGTCTGACTCCTCACGCGATACCGCCGAAGGCGCCGGCTGGGGCACAGCGGAACTCGGCGTGTACCGGCGGCTGATGCCGCACAGGACCGAGAAGGTCTCCTGGCTGGACCCGAGGATGCTCTGGGCCGCCCGCAACGGCGTGCTGGCCTCCTGGTTCGGGGACCCCACCGGCCGCACCCGGAGCCGCTGGGTGGCGCAGCGGCGGGCCGCCGGGGCGCCCGCGGACAAGGTGATCCGGCGCACCGACCCGGACCGGTTCTCCTTCCTGGTCATCGGGGACACCGGCGAGGGCGACGACCCGCAGTACGCCGTCGTGCCCGGGATGTTGAAGGTCGGTCGGGACACCAGCTTCGCCGTCGTCGCCAGCGACGTGATCTATCCGGTGGGCAGCGCCGACGACTACGGCACCAAGTTCTTCCGCCCGTACCAGGACTACCGGGCACCGGTCTACGCGATACCCGGCAACCACGACTGGTACGAGGACCTCGGCGGTTTCATGCGCGTCTTCTGCGACGACGCCCCGCCCCTGCCGCCCGAGCCCGCACCGCGCCCGCTGACCCGGGCCTGGCTGCGTTCCCTGCTGTGGCACCGGCCCCGTCCGGACGACGGCCGGCACCTCGCCGAGGCACGGACGATGCGGTCGGCGCCCGCCCAGCAGGCTGTGCAGCCGGGCCCTTACTGGGCGATCGACGCCGGGCCGGTGCGGATCGTCGGCATCGACACGGGTCTGCTGGGCACGGTCGACGCCGAGCAGGGCGCCTGGCTGCGCGAGGTCTCCCAAGGACCGCGCCCGAAGATCCTCATCACGGGTTCGCCGCTGTACGTGGACGGCAGGCACGAACCCTGCGCCATCGAGGACGGCGGCACCGTCGACGAGATCGTCCGCGACCCGGCCCACCACTACGTGGCGGCGATCGGCGGCGACATCCACAACTACCAGCGCTATCCGGTGCGGTTGGACGACGGCCGCACCCTCCAGTACGTGGTGGCGGGCGGCGGCGGCGCGTTCATGCACGCCACGCACACCATCCCCCGGGTCTCGGTCGCGGGCGTCACCGAGCGGGACTTCCGCTGCTACCCGCTGCGCGGCGACTCCCTCGCCTTCTACAGCCGGCTCTACGGGCGCCGGCTGCGGCTGCGCCGCTTCTTCACCCTCACCGAGGCCGAGGCGACGGCCGTGATCGCCGAACGGCTCGGCATCCCGCCCACCCGCGCGCCGGGCGGCGACGCCCGCGTCACCCGGCGCGTCC
Organism: Streptomyces bullii; assembly: GCF_042657145.1. Lineage (NCBI taxonomy): Bacteria > Bacillati > Actinomycetota > Actinomycetes > Kitasatosporales > Streptomycetaceae > Streptomyces > Streptomyces bullii. The sequence goes on along the minus strand of NZ_JBHSNY010000009.1, from coordinate 34,528 downwards.
GCCTGGTCGCCGGGCTGCTCGGCACCGCCCGCCGCCCCGACCGGGCCAAGCGGTTCCGGCTGCCGGTGCGCAAGATCTACACCCAGTTGTTCTCGCCGAGCTCCGCCACGTACAGCCCGCCGTTCTTCAAGTGCTTCCTGCGCCTGGACGTCGGCCCGGAGTCAGTCCGGCTGCGCTGCTACGCGGCCACCGGCAACCGCGCGCAGGAGACCGACCCTCCGGTCGAGGACGAGGTGACGATTCCCCTGGGGTGACTCCCCCGGCCGGTCACCAGCGGCCGGGTTCGCTCCCGACGATCGCCGCCGACGGCTGGCCGTCCACCCCGGCCGGGACGTCACCGGCGAGCATCACCCGGTGCATGATCCGGGGGTGGTCGAGGTGGGCGGTGTCGCTCGGCGCGAGGTGCATGGTGGCCCGGTTGTCCCAGAAGGCCACGCTGCCGGGCTCCCAGCGGAACCGGACCGTGTACTCGGGCCGGACCGCCTGCTCCAGCAGCATCTGCAGGATCGCGGTGCTCTCGGCCCGGGACAGGCCGTCGATCTGCTCGACGTAGTAGCCGTTGACGTACAGGATCCGCTCGCCCGTCTCCGGGTGGACCCGCACCAGCGGGTGCACGGTGGCGACCTGGTGGTCCAGCAGGTGGCGGACGTAGGCGTCGTCGCCGGGCCGCGGCTGGTAGCCGACGCCCAGCCGGTGCTCGGCGCGCAGCCCGTCGACGAACTCCCGTACCGGGCCGGACAGTCCGGCGTACGCCGCCGCCAGGTTCGACCAGGTGGTGTCGCCGCCGTACGGCGGGACGGTCTCGGCGCGCAGGATCGTCGCGGCGGGCGGGTCCACGCGGGCGCCGTGGTCGCAGTGCCAGCCACGCAGCAGCGTGTGGCGGCGCCGCCGCAGCCACTCGTCGTGCTCCATGCCGTACCGGCCGCCGAGTTCCAGCCGGTCGGCGGTCGTCTCGATCTCCGGGAAGCCGGGCGGCGAGGCCTTGCCTCGCCGGGGCAGGACGACCGGATCGCCGAAGCGGCGCGCGAACGCGACGTGCGCGGCGTGGTCCAGCCGCTGCCCGCGGAAGAACACGACCTTCCAGCGCAGCACGGCCGCCCTGATCGCGGCGATCACGGCGTCGTCCAGGTCACCGGCCAGGTCGACGCCGGTGATCTCGGCTCCGATGTGACCGGCGGCCGGTTTCACCTCGATCCCGGCGTCCCGCACCGCGTGGTCCGTCCTGCGGCCGTCCGTCGTCATACGCGCTCCGCTGCTCGTCCGTGGGCGTGGTCCTTCCCGGAGATCGTGACAGCGATCCCCGTCCGGGGCGACAGGGCCTCCCCGCCGTCCGTGCGGCGCAGCTGTGCTCCTAACTCGTTAAAGGTCAGGCGTTCCCGCGTCTTGACATGCCCGTGCACGGTTCCCATCATCAGGGCATCAATCCTTGACTAACACGAGTTAGGCCCGCCCGATGACCGACTCGCACCTCTCCCGCCGCACCCTGTTGCGGTACGGCGCCTACGGCGCGGGAGCCGCCGCCCTGGCCGGCACCGCCGCCGGCTGGGACCGGCTCACCGGAGCCGACATCCCCGGCCGCGACGACGGCTCCCTCGTCATCGCCACGCTCGGCCCGGCCTATGGCCCGACCGCCATCCGCACGCTCACCGACGGCTTCCGCGAGGTCCACCCCGACATCAAGGTCCGCATCAACGCCGTGCAGGCCGTCGACTGGTCGGACTTCTTCGCGAAGATCCTCACGCAGATCGCGGCGGGCACCGCCCCCGACCTGGTCTACGTGGCCACCGAGGGGGTGCAGTTGTTCGCGCAGCGGCTCGGCGTGCCGCTGGACCGGTGGGTGAAGCGGGACGCGGCCGAGCTGAAGGAGTACTTCGCCGACGTCCACCCCTCGCTGGTGGAGTCGATGATGTACGAGGGCAGCCTGTACCAGCTGCCGGTGGAGTTCAACGCGGCCGACATGTACTTCAACACGCAGGTGCTGAAGCGGGCGGGCGCCGACTTCCCGCCGCCCGACTGGACCCGCGACGACTTCACCGCGCTGCTGCGCGACATGAAGAAGTCGAGCGGCTCGCAGTTCACGCCGTACTTCTGGACGAACCGGCTGTGGGGCGGGGTGGTGCCCTGGCTGTTCGCCAACGACACCAACCTGCTCGCCGAGTCCAAGGCGCCCGGCGGCTCCTGGCTGTGGGACGGCTTCTACCCCGCCGCCCAGCGGCGCGGACGCGGCGGCGGCTTCCGCTGGACCACCCCGCAGGCCACCCACGACCGGGTGGAGGAGGCGTACGACTACCTCGCCTCGCTGATCCAGGAGGGCCTGTGCACCCGCCCCGAGGGCGGCAACGGCCAGAACCTCATCGGCGTGTTCTCCACCGGCCGCGTCGGCGTCACGCCCGCGGGCGGCTTCTGGGCGGGCGGCCTGCACCTGGCGGGCATGAAGCCCGACGGGTTCGACGTGCAGTACTTCCCGCGCTGGCGCACCCAGCGCATGCAGTACGGGGCGGCCGGCTACGCGCTGCTGCGCACCTCACGCAAGCAGGACGAGGCCTGGGAGTTCATCAAGTACGCGACCCGCAGGGACACCCTGATGCGGCTGTTCGAGACCAACCAGACGACCCCGGCCCGCCGCTCGATGCTCACCGCCGACCGCTACCGGGAGATGGGCCCGGCGCACTGGCGGGTCTTCTACGACACCCTCGACAAGTTCCCCGACACCGGGCCGATCCCCGCGCCGCCGCAGGTCGCCGAGGTCGAGCAGGTCCTGCTCAAGCACACCGGCACCGCCCTGTCCTCGCCGCGCGCGGTGCGTCCCGCGCTGCGCCGGATGCAGGGCGACCTGGAGAAGGCCATGGAGCGTGACGCATGACGAACACCCAGATACCGGCCGTACCGGCGGCACGCCCCGCGGCCGCCCCGCCGGCCACCGCCGCGCCGCGCCTCTCCGCGCGCGACCGGGGCACACGGCTGCTGGCCACGCTGTTCCTGACGCCGACCATCGTCGGCATCGTCGTCTTCACGGTCGTGCCGATCGTCGGGTCGGTGGTGCTGAGCCTGTTCCACTGGAACGTGATCGACGCGCCGCGCTTCGCCGGAGCCGCCAACTACGGTGAGATGTTCAGTGATTCGACGGTGCTGGTGTCGTTCCGCAACACGCTGGTCTTCATGGTGTTCGCGGTGGCGCTGCAACTGACGGTCGCGCTCGTGCTGGCGCTGGCGGTGAACGGGCGCATGCCGGTGTGGCTGCGCTCGGTGTTCCGCTCGGCGTTCTTCTTCCCGCTGGTGCTGTCCGCCGCGTCGATCTCGGTGGTGATGAAGTACCTGTTCAACCAGGACTTCGGGGTGGTGAACTGGCTGCTCGGCCTCGTCGGGATCGCGCCGGTGCCGTGGCTGACGTCGGAGAACGCGGCGATGGCGACCGTCGTCCTGGTCTATGTGTGGCAGCAGTTCGGGTTTTCGTTCCTGCTGTTCGTCGGGGGCCTGAACAACATCCCCAAGGAGATCCACGAGGCGGCCGCCCTGGACGGCGCGACCGGGCTGCGCAAGCACCTGACGGTCACCCTGCCGCTGCTGTCGCCGACGCTGCTGGTGGCGTCGGTGGTCGGCATCATCAACGCGCTCCAGGTCTTCGAGCAGCCGTACGTCCTCACCGACGGAGGGCCCGGCGACTCCACCCGGACCGTGGTGATGGTGATCTACGAGAGGGCCTTCGAACAGCTCCGCTTCGGTGAGGCGTCCGCGGTGGGCGTGCTGCTCTTCGTGCTGATCATGGCGGTCACCGCCCTCCAGTTCCGGCTCAGCCGGCGTTTCGTCCACTACCAGTGAGCCGGGTGAGTTCCGTGAGCCAAGCAACGATGAGCCGAGCAACCCTGTCCGTCAGCCGCGTCCGGTACGGGCTCGCGCCCTGGGCGCGGATCGCCGGGCTGACCGTGTGCGCCCTGCTGACGCTCGGACCGGTCGTGTGGACCGTCTCGACCTCGCTGCGCACGCCCGCCGAGGCCTTCAGCCTGCCACCGCAGCTCGTCCCCACGAACCCGTCGACCGAGGCGTACCGAGGGGTGTTCGACCAGATCGACGTGTGGCTCCTGGCGCTGAACTCCACGCTGGTGACCGCGCTGATCGCGGTCGGCCAGATGGTCACGGCGGGCCTGGCCGGATACGCCTTCGCCCGCCTGGAGTTCCGCTTCAAGAAGCCGCTGTTCGCTCTGGTCCTGGCGACGATGATGGTGCCGTTGCAGGTCACCATCGTGCCGGTGTTCCTGGTGCTGAAGTCGATGAGCCTGACCGACACCCTGCTCGGGCTGATCGTCCCGGCCTTCCCGACCGCCTTCGGCACGTTCCTGATGCGCCAGTACTTCCTGGGCATGCCCAAGGACCTGGGCGAGGCGGCGATGCTGGACGGCGCCGGGCCGTGGCGGACCTTCCGGTCCGTGTACGCCCCGCTGGCCGCGCCCGGTCTGGCGATCGTGGGCGTGCTCGCCTTCAACTACCACTGGAACGAGTTCTTCCGGCCGCTGATCCTGGAGACCTCCGCCCAGAACTACACGTTGCCGCTGGGGATGGTCTCCCTCCAGGGCAACCTCGGCACGGGCTCCATCTCCGTCGTGCTCGCCGGTGTCGTGCTGTCCATGATCCCCGCCGTCGCCGTGTTCGTCGTCGGCCAGCGCCCTCTCCGCGAGGGCATCACCTCCGCAGGAGTCAACCGTTGAGCCTCGCCGCTCCCCCGCACCACCCCGACGCCCCACGCTTCCGGGTGCGCCCGCCCGCCAACTGGATCAACGACCCCAACGGCCCGTTCCGCTGGCGCGGTCGCTACCACCTCTTCTACCAGCACAATCCGGATGCCCCGGTGCACGCGAACGTCCACTGGGGCCATGTCTCCAGCCCGGACCTGGCCCGCTGGGAGCACCATCCGCTCGCGCTCACCCCGACGCCGGGCGGCCCGGACGAGGCGGGCTGCTGGTCCGGGTGCGTGGTCGACGACGGGGGCGTGCCGACCGCGGTGTACACGGGCGTCGACCGTGACCACGTCGGCCTGGGCACGATCTGCCTGGCGCGGGCGGCTGACCCGGAGGACCCCGCGCTGACCGAGTGGACGCCGCTGCCCACGCCGGTCGTGACGGGCCCGCCCCCGGGCCTCGACGTGGTGATGTTCCGCGACCCGTTCGTCTTCCGGCACGGCGGCCGACGCTGGGCGCTGGTCGGCGCGGGGCACGCCGACGGCACGGCGTCGGTGCTGCTGTACGACTGCGACGAACTGACCGACTGGCGGTTCGCCGGGGTGCTCCTGGACGGCACCGACCCGGTCGCCGTCGAGGCGTTCGGCACCGGAGCGACCGGCTGGGAGTGCCCGCAGCTGTACGCCGCTCGGGGCGGCGCGTGGGTGCTGGTGGTGTCGCTGTGGGATGGCTCGCCGCTGCGCACCGGCTACCTGACGGGGCGTCTGGTGCCAGGCGGCGACGGCGGTCTGCGCCTGGAGCCACGCACCGGCGGCCGGCTCGACCACGGGCGGGACTTCTACGCCCCCGCCGTGCTCCAGGAGCCGGACCGCGCCCTGATGTGGGGATGGTCGTGGGAGGCCCGCGACCAGGAGGAGTGCGAGCGGGCCGGCTGGGCGGGCGTTCTCACCGCGCCCCGGGTCGTCGACGTCCATCCCGACGGCACGCTCCGCGTCACCCCCGCCCCGGAGCTGGACCTGCTGCGCGCCGCCGAGCCGTTTGTCACGGCGCCGGGCCGGAGCCCGCTCCCGGAGGCGTACGACCTGTCCGTCACCGCCCGCACCCCGATGGCCGTGAGCCTGCTGCGGTCGGCCGCCGGCGCGGACCTCACCGTCCGTCTGGACCCGGGCGAGGGCACCGTAGTCCTCGACCGCTCCGGCCGGCCCCGCACGCAGGGCGAGGACGCGGCACCGGTCGTGGTGCGCGTCCCGTGCCACGTGGAGCTGAGCCTGCGCGTCCTGGTCGACGGTTCGCTGTACGAACTGTTCGTCGGCGACCGGGCCGTGATCACCGAGCGGATCTACCGACGACCGGACGACGTACGGCAGTTGACCGTGCCGGACGGGGCGACGGTCACGGGATGGGAGCTGGTCCCACCGACGCACGGCTGATCACCGGGCAGGCCAGGCGCCGCGTGGTGGCGGGCGGGGTCCGTCCCGTGGCGATGGCGTCCAGCAGCAGCCGGGCAGCGGCCTCGCCCATCGCCCGGTGCGGCAGCGCAACGGTGGTCAGGGGCGGGGTGAGGTGCGCGGCCATGTGCTCCTGATCGTCGTAGCCCACCACCGACAGCTCCTCGGGCACGGCGATGCCGAGCCGGGTCGCGGCGTGCAGGGTGCCCGCCGCGACCCGGTCGTTGTAGCAGAAGATCCCGGTGGGGCGCTGCTCGGCGCGGACCCCGTCGAGCAGCCGGGTGGCGCCCTGGTACCCGCCGGAGATCTCGCCCCCGGTCCGGACGACCCACTCCCGGGGCACGGTGATGCCCTCGGCGCGCAGCGCGTCCCGGAAGCCGCGCAGCCGTTCGACCGAGGCGATGTCGTCCTGCCCGCCGACCAGGGCGACACGGCGGTGCCCCTGCTCCAGCAGCAGCCGGGCGGCGGTGCGGCCCCCCGCGCGTTCGGCGGGGATGACGGCGGGCAGCGAGTCGTCCTCGGGCAGGCAGTTGGCCAGCACGGAGTGCGTGCGGTGCAGGCCCTCGGGGACGCGGACGCGGCGCAGGGACATCGCCGCGTAGATGATGCCGTCCACCCGCCGGTCGAGGAGCTCGGCGACCGCCGCGTCCTCCTTGGCCGGGTCGCCGCCGGAGTCCACGGTGAGCACCAGGTGTTCACCGGCCCAGGCGGTCTCCATGGCGCCGCGCAGCAGCCGTCCGGCGAACGGGGAGGAGGCGATCTCGTCGGTGACCAGGCCGATCACCGCCGTACGGCGGCGGCGCAGACCGCGGGCGACGGGATCGGGGCGGTAGCCGAGCTGCGCGGCGGCCTGCCGGATGCGTTCCTGGGTGGCGGGCGAGAGGTTGCCCTCGGCCCGGCCGTTGAACACGAAGGAGACGGCGGTGTGCGACACGCCGGCGAGGCGGGCCACGTCCCGCGAGGTGGGACGCGCGGGTCCCGTCGTCCGCTTCTCCTCGGCGCTGTCCATGCCGTCCGCCGCCCTCATCCCCCACCGGTCCGGTTGATCTTTCCTCACCCTATCCGTGCCGCCGCACGGACGGCACGGCCCCGGAGAGGTCGAGCTCCCACCGGGTACCCGGACCGGCAGGACGGGAAGGAGCCGCAGGTGAGTGAGCGGGACCGGCTGCGGGACTACCGCGGCAAGCGTGACTTCGAGCGGACCGGGGAGCCCCGGGGGCACCGGGCGGCCTCCGGCCGGGAGCCCCGGTTCGTCGTGCAGATCCATGACGCTCGCACCCTGCACTTCGACTTCCGGCTGCAGGTGGACGACGTCCTGAAGTCCTGGTCGGTCCCCAAGGGCCCCTCGTCGGATCCGAAGGACAAGCGGCTGGCCGTGCCCACCGAGGACCACCCCCTTGAGTACGAGGAGTTCGAGGGTGTGATCCCGCGCGGCGAGTACGGCGGCGGCACCGTGATCGTCTGGGACCACGGCACGTACGAGCCGCTGAGCCACGACCGCCGGGGCCGGCCCGTCGATTTCGGGGAGTCGCTGGACCGCGGCCACGCCCGGTTCCGCCTCCACGGCGCGAAGCTGCGCGGCGAGTACGCCCTGACCCGCTTCCGCGGCGGGCGGGACGAGGAGGCGTGGCTGCTGGTGAGGACGGCCGAGGGCGGATCGCGCGGGCACGGCGCTCCCGATCCCCGCCGGGCGCGTTCGGTGAAGTCCGGCCGTACCCTCGCCCAGGTCGCGGCGGACGGCACCCGGCGCTGAAGCCGGTGGCCGTGGTCAGAACAGCGGTGTCAGCGACTGCTCGCACCAGATCGTCTTGCCCCTGGGGGTCTGCCGGCTGCCCCAGCGCTGGGTGAGCTGGGCGACCAGCAGCAGTCCCCGGCCGCCCTCGTCGAAGGCGTGCGCCCGGCGCAGGTGCGGCGAGGTCGAACTGCCGTCGGCGACCTCGCAGATGAGCGTACGGTCGCGGATCAGGCGCAACTGGATGGGCGGCGCGCCGTACCGGATGGCGTTGGTGACCAGTTCGCTGACGACGAGTTCGGTGACGAAGGCGGCCTCGTCCAGTCCCCACGCGGACAGCTGCTCGGTGGCGGCCTGTCGGGTGGCGGCCACGTGCGCGGGGTCCGGCAGGACGTCCCAGGTGGCGACCTGGTCCGCGCCGAGCGCCCGGGTGCGGGCCAGCAGCAGCGCCACGTCGTCGCTGGGCTCCTCCGGCAGGACCGCCTTCAGCACGGTGTCGCACAGGGCGTCGAGCGAGTCGGCGGGCACGGCCAGCGCGCGGCACAGTTCGTCGGTGGCGTGGTCGACGTCCCGGTCGCGGTCCTCGACGAGGCCGTCGGTGTAGAGGGCGACGACGGACCCCTCGGGCACCTCCAGTTCCGTCGCCTCGAACGGCAGCCCTCCGACGCCGAGCGGCGGCCCCGCCGTCAGCGGGATGAGGCGGGTCGTGCCGCCGGGCAGGACGAGGGCCGGCGGGGGGTGCCCCGCGGCTGCCGTGGTGAGGCGGCGCGATACGGGGTCGTAGACCGCGTACAGGCAGGTGGCGCCGAGTTCAGCGACCTCGTCGGCGCCGTCGCCGGTGGCGAGGTGGGTGACCAGGTCGTCGAGGTGGGTGAGGAGTTCGTCGGGCGGCAGGTCCACGTCGGCCAGGGTGCGCACGGCCATGCACAGCCGGCCCATGGTCGCCGAGGAGGGGATGCCGTGGCCGACGACGTCCCCGACGACCAGGGCGACCCTGCTGCCGGACAGCGGGATGACGTCGAACCAGTCGCCGCCGATGCCGGCCGCCGAGCCGGTGGGCAGGTAGCGGTGGGCGACCTCCACGGCGGCCTGTCCGGGCAGCCCCCGGGGCAGCAGGCTGTGCTGGAGTGCCAGCGCGGTGGTGCGCTCGCGGGCGAAACGGCGGGCGTTGTCGATGCAGACGGCGGCCCGGCTGGCGAGTTCCTCCGCGAACACGGCGTCGTCGTCGCCGTAGTCGTCGGGCTGCGCGATGCGGATGGCCACGGCCACACCCAGGGTGGTGCCGCGGGCGCGCAGCGGCACGGCCATCATCGAGTGGACGCCCCGGCGGTAGGCACGGCCCTGCGGGGCGTGGGCGTTGCGGTCCGCGACCCACCGCATGAAGGAGGGTTCACCGGCCTGGCTGAGGATCACGCGGCCTTCCCGGATCGCCCGTGCGGGCGCGGAGTAGGCGGGGTAGACGTCCATCTCGCCCAGGTGCACGGCCGCTTCCGGGGTGCCTTCGGTGACGGAGCCGTGGGCGACCCGGCGCAGCGCGATCTCGGTGTCGGGCATCGCCTCCTGTTCTCCCGCGCCGAGGACCCAGTCGAGCAGGTCGACGCTGGCGAAGTCGCCGAACCGGGGCACCACGATGTCGATCAGCTCCTCGGCGGTGCGCACCAGGTCCAGGGTGGTGCCGATGGCGGCAGCCGCCTCGTTCAGCAGGGCCAGCCGCTGCCGTGCCCAGTACTGCTCGGTGCTGTCGAACGCCGCGAGGGCGGTGCCGATCAGCTCGCCGGAGGGGTCGTGCACCGGCCACATCTCGGTGGTCCAGGCGTGCTCCCGGTTCAGGGCCGGGGCGCCCGTGTAACTCTCGTACCGGCACGGCCTTCCCGTCTCGACGACCTGGCGCAGGTGCCAGTTGAAGCCCCGGCTGTGCTCGGCCTCCTCGACGGTGTCCGGGAAGTGGCGTCCGAGCAGGACCTCCTCGGACACGCCCATGACGCGGCAGGCCTCCTCGTTGAGGCGCAGATAGTGCTGGCGGATGTCGAAGACGGACATCGACATGGACGCCTGCTGGAAGGCCTGTCCGGCCAGGCTGGTCTCCGGCTCGCCGGGCGGCAGGGCGGTGACCACGTATCCGTCCGGTGCGCCGGCCGCCCCGGCCACGGCGCACGCCCTGACCCGGAGCGTCACGGCCGAACCGTCGCGGTGCTGCACCCTGACGACACCCGACAGCGTGGATACGGCGGCGGGCGGCACCTCCTCGGCGAGCAGCTCCCGTGCGGCCCGCCCCACGGCCTCCTCGGCCGGGTATCCGGTCAGCCGCCGGGCTCCCTCGCTCCACCCCGTCACAAAGCCGCGGGCGTCGATGACCGCCGCGGCGGAGGCGTCCTCCATGTCGTCCAGGATTATCCGATTACGGCCCCGGTTCAACCGCGGAGAGCCCAGCCGGTCCCGGGCCGCGCCCGGTGACCGGGCGTCACGGCCCGGTTCCTTTCCGTGGGCCGGACTCCCGGCACCGGGGTCGGCCCGCCCGGTACCGCCTTATGCCCGGTGGGCGCGCAGTGCGGCCAGTGCCCGGTCGGCGTGCGCGTTCATCCGCAGTTCGCTGCGGACGACGTCGAGGACGGTGCGGTCCTGCGCGATGACGAACGTGGTGCGCTTGGTGGGTGCCAGGGTGAAGCCCCGCCTGACGCCGAACCGCTCGCGGACCGTGCCGTCGGCGTCGGACAGCAGCGGCATGCCCAGGCCGTGCCGTCCGGCGAACTCCTGCTGCCGCTCGACGGGGTCCCCGCTGACGCCCACCGGCCGGGCGCCGACGGCGGCGAACTCGGCAGCCAGGTCCCGGAAGTGGCAGGCCTGCGCGGTGCAGCCCGGGGTGAGGGCGGCGGGGTAGAAGAAGAGCACGACCGGCCCCTCGGCAAGCAGGTCGGACAGCCGGCGCACGGTGCCGGTCTCGTCCGGCAGGGCGAAGTCCTCGACCGTGTCGCCGGTCTCCACCCGCCCGGTCACGACCGGCCCTCTGCGTTCCGGGCGACGCCGCGCGCCCACAGCACCAGTGGCACCTGCAAGGGCAGCCGGCCGATCGCCAGGGCCTTCTGCGGCGCGGGGCGGTGCCGCCAGTCGAGGGCCATCTTGACGTTGGCGGGGAACACGCCGACGAAGAACGCCGCGGTGGCCAGCGCGGCGGCCCTGCGGGTCCGGGGCAGCGCCACGCCCGCGGCCAGCGCGAGTTCCGCGGCGCCGCTCACGCGGGTCCAGGTCCGGGGGGAGCCGGGCAGGCCGCGCGGGATGGTCGCGTCGAACGGGCGGGGGGCGGCGAAGTGGGCGACGCCCGCGGCGGCCAGCAGGCCGGCGAGCAGCAGGGGCGAGCGTTCGGACCGGGGCACGGTTCCTCCTCTGATGGCCTGCCGCGTGATCCTACTGGCCGGTAGACGCGCGGTGGACGCGGGGTCGCCGTCAGATCCGGGGACGCCGGTCGTGGTGCCCGGCGTGCCACCGATAGAGCGGCGGACTCCTCGAGGAACGCACTGGCGGAGGACCGGCCCGCAGCGGTGGGCGCCACGACAGCACCCGGTCCCCCGTCGACGGGGGGGGAGACGCGCGCGGCCACGGGCCGGACCGTCGCGCGGCCGGCCCCTCGCCAGCGACCGCCGGCCGGACCCCGGGCCGCGCCGTGCCGCCGGCGTCCGGTGGGCGCCCGAGTGGCGCCGTTCAGGGGAAACCGGTCGCGAACGCGCGTGAGGGCGTACGGACGCGTCCACAACTCACCCGTGGACCTGCCGCTGATCCCTCCCATGCTCGCCACGCCCGGCACTCTGCCGCCCGCCACACAGGACGCGCGCTGGGCCTACGAGACGAAACAGGACGGTCAGCGCGTGGTGATCTACCTCCCCGGGGACGGCGGCGTGCTGCTGCGCGCCCGGTCCGGGCAGGACATCACGGCCGCGTACCCCGAACTGCTGCCGCTAGGCACCGTCCTCGGCACCACGCCCGCGGTCCTGGACGGCGAGATCCTCGCGCTGGACGAACAGGGCCGCGCGAACTTCCAGTTGCTGCAGTCCCGCATGGGGCTGGCGCACGCGCCCGGCAGGGCGGCGCGGCGCGCGGCCACCGTTCCCGTCCACCTCGTGCTGTTCGACCTGATGCACCTGGGCCGGCGCTCCCTGCTCCGTCTCCCCTACACCGGACGCCGTGCCGCACTGGAGGACCTCGGCCTCGCCGGGCCGTCCTGGTCGACCCCGGCCGCGCTCGTCGGCCACGGCGCCGAGGCCCTGCGCGCCACCCGCGAGCACGGCATGGAGGGCCTGGTCTGCAAGCGGCTGGACTCGGCGTACGAGCCGGGAGTGCGCTCCCGCGCCTGGGTCAAGATCCGCAACATGCGCACCGAGGACGTGCTGATCGGCGGCTGGCTGCCCGGCAAGGGCCGTCTGACGGGTCTGCCCGGCGCCGTACTGGTCGGCCAGCGGGCCGCCGGGCGGCTGCGGTACGTCGGCGGGGTGGGCACCGGCTGGAGCGAGACCGAGCGGACGGAGCTCGCCGCGCTGCTGCGGGCCGCCGAGACCGAGGTGTGCCCCTTCGACCCGGTCCCGCCGGCGCCGGGCGCCCACTGGGTGGTGCCGTCGCTGGTCGGCGAGGTCCGTTACAGCACCCGCACCCGTGAGGGGATGCTGCGCCAGCCGTCCTGGGTGCGCCTGCGGCCGGACCTCGCGCCCGAGGAGGCGGCGGCCGACCTTCCGGACGACCTGGGGTGAACCGGCGCCGGTCACCAGGTCCTCGGCCGCTCTTCATCACGGAGTCACCCACCCCCTCTTGGCATGGACGCGTCTAATCGGGAAGCTGAACTCCCCCGCTCCCCACAGCCGTTGGGCTGCGCCCGGACCAAGAGGAGGACGCAGTGTCGTCGCCTACACCCCGAACCCACCGCAGGAGATGGCTCACCGGCCTGGCCGGTGCCGCCGCCCTGGTCGTCGCCTTCCCCACCACCGCGTTCGCAGCACCGCCCCCGGCGCTGCCCGCCAACGCCGATGCGCTGGAACAGACGTACCAGCCCGCCTACGACTACGACACCGACGGCTGCTACCCGACACCCGCCATCAGCGCGGACGGCACGGTCAACGGCGGCCTGAAGCCGACCGGCTCCCTCAACGGCGGCTGCCACGACGCCGCCGACCTCGACAACACCAACGGCTACGCGCGCTCCAAGTGCAACAACGGCTGGTGCGCCATCGTCTACGCCCTGTACTTCGAGAAGGACCAGGCCGTCGCCGGCAGCAGCATCGGCGGGCACCGGCACGACTGGGAACACGTCGTGGTGTGGGTGCAGAACGGCACGGTGCAGTACGTCTCGACGTCCAACCACGGCTCCTTCACCGTGCACGCGCGGTCGGCGGTCCGCTTCGACGGCACGCACCCGAAGATCGTCTACCACAAGGACGGCATCAGGACGCACTGCTTCCGCCGGGCCGGCTCGGGCGACGAACCGCCGGAGAACCACAAGGGCACCTGGCAGTACCCGCCGCTGGTCGGCTGGAACGGCTACCCGGCGGGCATCCGCGAGAAACTGACCGCGCACGACTTCGGCAGCGCCAACTTCGGCCTGAAGGACGGCAGTTTCACCTCCCACCTGGCGGCGGCCAAACCGTCCGGCATCGCCTTCGACCCGAACGCCTGAGCCGCGCGGGCTCCGGCCGCCGGCCCGGACGCGGGCCGGCGGTCAGGGCTCCGGCCGGCGTACTGGGTCCCCGGCCGGGGCCCGTCTCCGCCGCTCGCCCGATCCGTGCGGGTGGCGGCGCCGCACAGCGTCCCGGCATGGCTCGCTCTCGCCGACGCGCACCACGGCCGCTCCGCCCGGCCCCTGGGGACATGGGAGGCCGCCGGTCATCTGGTGAAGGTGTACGCCCTCCGGGCTCCGGGCCGCACCGCGGCCGAGGCGGACGCCGAGGCGGCGCTGCGTATCGCCGAGGCCCATCTGCGACTCGGGGCGACAGCGGGGCTCTCTCGGGCTCGCCGTGCTGATCGTGCACGCCGGCGGCGACGGGGACTACGTCCTCGTCCACACCTGGATCGAGGGCCACACGTCGGACCTGGCCCTCTTCACCGGCCCCGCCGTGCGGCCGGGGCAACTCCGGCCGGGCGGGGCTCGCGCCCTGCGTGTGGGAGGCGGCACTGCTGGCGCACGAGCGCGAGGCGTTCGTGCCCCACGTGCTCGACGGGTCCGGCCCGTTGCCCGCCCGGCTCGTCTCCTGGAGCGCCGACACGGTCGACGGCGACGTCCGCCGAACGACGCGGTGAACGAGGTGTGGTGAACGACATGCGGCGAACGTCATGGGGTGAACGACATGAGTGAACGCGCCGACGGCGGTCCGGGGTTCGGGCGATACGGCACGGGCACCCCTCACCGAGGGTCTATCGTGTCCGCATGTCCGTCCCTGAACTGATCCGTATCGTCTCCCGCGACTCGCCCATGGCGCTCGCCCAAGTGGAGCGTGTCCGGGCCGAGTTGGCGGCCTTCCATCCCGGTGTGCGCACCGCGGTCGTGCCGGTGAAGACGACCGGTGACAAGTGGATGGGCGACCTGTCGAAGGTCGAGGGCAAAGGCGCGTTCACCAAGGAGGTGGATGCCGCGCTGCTCGCCGGTGAGGCCGACCTCGCGGTGCACTGCGTCAAGGACGTGCCCGCCGACCGGCCGCTGCCGGCGGGCACGGTGTTCGCCGCGTTCCTGAAGCGGGACGACATCCGCGACGCCCTCGTGCACCCGGGCGGGCTCACCCTCGACGAACTGCCGGACGGCACCCGCATCGGCACCTCCTCGGTGCGCCGGGTCGCGCAACTGGCCGCCAGCCACCCGCACCTGGAGTGCGTGCCGTTCCGCGGCAACGCCAACCGGCGTCTGGAGAAGCTCGCCGCCGGTGAGGCGGACGCGCTGCTGCTCGCGGTCTCGGGCCTGGAGCGCATCGGCCGCCGGGACGTCATCAGCGAGGTCCTCTCCCCCGAGACGATGATGCCGCCCATCGGCGCGGGCATCCTCGCCCTGCAGTGCCGCGAGGACGACACCGACCTCATCGACGCCGTCAGCGGCCTCGGCCACCCGGACACCCACCGGGAGACCACCGCCGAGCGCATGTTCCTGCACGTCCTGCAGGGGCACTGCAACAGCCCGATCGCCGGGTACGCGCGTGTGGACCGCGGTGGGGAGCTGTCCCTGCGGGCCTGTGTGTTCACCCCGGACGGCAAGACCCGCCTGAACGCCCACGAGTGGGCGGGCCGGCTCGATCCGGCCACGCTCGGCACCTCGGTCGCCGTGGCGCTGCTGCGACAGGGCGCCCGCGAGATCATCGACGGCATCCCGCACTGACGCCCTGACGGGCGCGCCGACGCCGGCTCAGGCGGTGCCTTCCTCCGCCTGGTCCTGCAGGAAGACGCTCACCTGGTGCGCGAGGCTCTCCCGGGCCGCGCCCGGCTGGGCCCCGACGACCCCTTCGTGCACCCCGATGCCGCCCGCCCACAGCCGCCGGTCGGTCCACTCTTCTTCGACCCGCAGCTGAACCTGGACGTCCACATGGCTCAGGGACGCCTCGGGGCCGGCCGCGTACAGCACGGCGGTGGCCCGGCGCAGCGGGTAGACGTCGAAGCCCTCGATGAACTGCGAGTTGCGCCAGTCGATGAACGCGCTCTCACCGTCCGAGCCGATCCGCACGTCGACCTGGCCGTCCTCGAGGTGGATGCCGTAGTGGCGGCTGCCGCGGTTCTCGACGGTCACGCGGAGACTGAAGTACGTCAGGCCCTCGGCGGCGTCGTCACGTCCCCGCGGCGGCTCGGCGAGTTCCAGACGGTGGACGCGGACCCGCAGACCGGCATGCTCGTCGTACTCGTGCCAGTCCCCGACCACGTTCGGCTCGTACACAGTGCACCTCTCGACCTCTGGAAGCTGCTTCCTATCTGTGTGCTCAGGGCACTGTCAAATGAGCAGAATGCGCTGTGGCCTGGCAGTTCACCCCTTTTGATCGCTGATCAAGCCGTGCGCAGGAAGAATCCGCCGACGACCTTCGAAAGCGCTTGCCCGAGCGTGCGGTACATCACGTTCCACGCCAAGATCAACGGGCCGGCCGCCGAGTGGCTCCGTCTTGCCGACGGCCTGGAGCAGCCGGGCATGACGGACGGCGGGTGCAGGGTGTTGGAGCCGACGAACAGCGGCGTGGTGATCACCCCTCCTGTGCCCTGTCCGATGCCCTTCAGCCGGTCGGAGCCAAGGACAGTTCCGGCGGTGGACTCGCCGTCGGCGTTTCGGCTCCGTACGGCGGCGCGCATCCTCCGGACCTGCCCAGGCGCGCGGTCCGGCCCTGGGCCGGCTGGGCCGCTGGTGTTCCGGCGGACGCGGCAGGGACTCGCTGCCTTTCCCCTGCCCGCTCTCGCACGCCTGGTGCGACATGCCGACCGTTGCTTGACAGCGGGATGTCAGCCTCGGGTCGCGGCGGTCCGGGCCAGTGTGCCGGAGCATGTGGCGCGGCCGAACGTGCCGGTGGCGGTGGCGCTTTGGACGTGTGTGCCGCGGATGGCCAGGGCGCAGCGGGCCTGTCCACCTTTTTCGCCGAGGACGATGTTGACGATCGGGTCCTTGCCGAGCGGCACGTGGACGGTCTTGCGCCATGGCAGTGTGGCTGCTTTGACGACGACGGCCTGGCCGGTTTCGCTGCGGGCCTGGTAGGTGATGTCGGCGGTGCCCTGGCCGGTTACTTCGTAGGTCACCGCGGCGGTGGGGATGCGGCGCTCCGGCCTGTCGACCGCGTCGCCGGTGTCGAGCACGCCGTACAGGACGAGCCCGCCGCAGGCGGCCAGCGCGGCGCCGGCGATCAACAAGCCGGCCCGGTCCGCGCGCCGGCGGCGGGAGGACTCGCGGGCCGGAGTCTCGGTGTGCTCCGACAGCGCGCCTTCCCCGGCGCCGACCGAAACCAGGTCGTCCGGATCGCCGCCCGGTTCCGGATCGGCCTGCGTTTCCGATTCCGTCGGGTCCGGGCGTGGTGCATCGGATTCCCGGATATCGCCGGCCATGAAATGTCTCCCTCGTAATCGGAGTACTCGGAATTGATCCGGGCGGTTATATCGGATGCCGCGAACGGCTGGCAAGTGAACGGAGATAACGGACATCACCCGCCCAGTTTCGCCCCAACTGGCCTGGATGTCCCGGCGCTTGACAACGTGTCACCGGAGTGAATAGAAACCCGGCGCCGCTGTCTGTGACCTTCATCCATACAGGTGGAGACGGTTTCCGGCGGCGTGTTTGGTCCGTGACATTCGAGGAAAGGTTTGGCGTGAGACCCAGACTGGGCAGGCTTATGGCGTGCCTGGTGGTATCCGCGGTGACAAGTACCGCGCTGCCCCAGGTCGCCTATGCGGCGCCGGCTGAAGACGATGACGGCAAGGGAATTGTCGATACCGTCAAAGGCTGGTTTTCGGACGATGACGAGGGAAGTGAAAATCCTCCGTCGTATGACGAACTGGAGATAGCCGACCGGCAGAAGCTGCCGAAGGGCAAGGTCGCTCCGCGGGCGAAGCGGGTCAAGGAGCTGACCGGCCGGCGCACGGCGCACGCGCGGTTCTGGCAGCTGTCGGACGGCCGGATCGAGGCGGAGCTGTCGGCGGTTGCGACGTCGTACCGCTCCGGCACGGGCAAGAAGGCGGCCTGGAAGGCGATCAGTACCACCGTCCGTGACACGAGGGCCAAGGGCTTCGACTTCGCCAACACCACCAACAACGGACGCAGCTGGTTCGGCGGGGACGCCGACCGGCTGGTGCGGTTCGCCTCGCCGAGCGGCCGGTCGGTCACCCTCGGTCTGGACGGTGTGGACAAGGACCTGAAGCCCACGGCGAAGGGTTCCACGGTCACCTACCGGGACGTGGTGCACGGTGCGGACCTTGAGTACGTGGTCGGCCCGGGCCGGGTGAAGGAGAACATCACTCTCGCCGAACGCCCCGACGGACCGGTGAGGTTCACCTTCACGCTGGACACCGACGGGCTGACCCCGAAGGCGCGCAAGGACGGCTCGATCGCGCTGTACGGCGAGTTGCCGCACACGCCGGAGCTGGTGATCCCGGCGCCGTACATGACGGACGCGAAGAAGGCGAATCGTTCCGTCTTCGGCCAGACCTACAGCACCAAGGTCAGCCAGAAGCTCACCAAGGACGGCGACTCCTGGAAGCTGACGGTTACCCCGGATGCGAAGTGGCTCGCGTCGAAGGAGCGGCAGTATCCGGTCGTCATCGACCCGACGATCACGATCGCGCCGAGCCCGTCCGCTTCCCAGGATGTCATGGTCCTGTCGGACCAGGCGTCGGTCAACTTCAACACCAGCTGGAAGCTGTCGGCGGGCAAGACCGACACGGGCACGGCCCGGTCGCTGATCAAGTTTCCGCTGAGCGAGATCCCCTCGGGTACGCAGATCGACTCGGCGCGTCTGGAGATGTACTTCGACCAGGCGCACACCACCAACGCCAATGACGTCACCATGGGCGCCTACCGGGCGACCGGGGCGTGGAGTGAGTCGACGGCGACCTGGTCAAACACCAGTTCACTGGTGGGCGAGCTGTCCGGGACCAGCGTGCAGGTGGACGACGGGGATGCGGGGACGACGGCGGCGGTCGGCTCGTGGAAGCCGGGGTCGCAGACGTACGGGATCGACGGCGACTACCTGTACAACAAGGACTCGATCACCACTGACACCTACACCTGGCAGCCCAGGATCCCGGAGACGGCTTCCTACCGGGTCGACGCGCACTATGTGCAGTACTCGGACCGGTCGACGGCCGCCCCGTACACGGTGACCGGGCAGGACGGTACCGCCACCTACACCGTGAACCAGACGGCCGGTTCGGGCGGGGTGTGGGCCTCGCTCAACGGTGGCGCGCAGATCGACTTCGCCAAGGGCACGGCCGGCAAGGTCGTCCTGGGGGACACCGACAGCTCGACGGCGGTGATCGCGGACGCGGTCCGCTGGGTGAACCCGGCGACGATCGTGAAGAACACCGGCGAGTACAACCAGTGGCACAAGTTCCCGGTCACGGACACCGTGCAGAAGTGGCTGGACGGCACGGCCACCAACAACGGCTTCGTGCTGAAGGCCACGGACGAGTCGTCGACGGCCCCGACCGGCGGACCGCGCTATGAGGCGGGTGACGGCAGCGACTACGGCGGCGAAACGTCCACGATCCCCCGGTTGACGGTGACCTACGGCAAGGTCGGCACGACGCTGAACTCGCCGACCGTGGTGCACTCCACCGGCCCTGAGCTGTCATGGAAGGCGTACTCCAACACCACCGGTGACGCGGGCCTGGACATCGTGGAGTACCAGCTGCACCGCTCCACGCAGCAGGCGTTCACGCCGTCCGCGGCGACACTCATCGCGCCGATCGACAAGTCGGCCACGACGTACACGGACACCACCGCGACTCCGACCCCGAACTCCTACAGTGGGGAGATCGGGCGGTCGTACTACTACCAGCTCGCGGTCAAGACGGCGGACGGCCAGCTGCTCGGCTCGCCCACGCGCATCGTGGGCGTGCCCAAGACGGGCCGCACGATGCGGCTGATCCAGGGGACCTCCGGCGTCGCCGACACGACGCTGTCCTCGGCGCAGCCGACCACGAACCAGGACACCATCCAGTCCTTCGGTGTGGGCCAGAAGTGGCTGAGCGTCGGCAACAACTCCTCCACGTACGGCAAGACCCGCGCGGTGATGAAGTTCACCACGTCGGACATCCCGACCACGGCCACGGTGACCGAGTCGCGGCTGTTCATGTGGGGCGCGGAGACCACCACCGGCACCGACGGCGCGATCTACGAACTGCGCAGTCTGAACCGGGACTTCGCCGAGACGTCGGCCACCTGGAACAACGCCACGTCCACCACGGCGTGGACCACGGCTGGCGGTGACCACTCCGGCACCGTCTCCGACACCGTCGCGCAGGTGTCGGAGGTGGGCCGCCACGACTGGGACGCCACCTCGCTCACCCAGGGCTGGATCAAGACCCCGACCTCCAACAAGGGGGCGATGGTCAGGCTGAAGGACGAGTCGTCCACCGGCCCGCAGGAGCGCACCCTGTTCCTGGCCTCGGAGGCGTCCGACTACCAGCTCGGCCCGCTGCTGCGCGTCATCTACGTCGACTCCACCACCGACGACACCTATTACGCTCCGCAGACCCCGGCCCGTATGACCCCCAACTCCACCTACACGGTGGACTTCACGGTCACCAACACCACCAGCACCGCCTGGGCAGCCGGTGAGCGGCAGCTGTCCTACACCTGGAAGCTGCCGGACGGCACGGACGTCACCAACGGCGGCAACCAGGCCACCACGGCCATCCCCGCCCTTGCGCCCGGCCAGTCGGCCGTGCTCCAGGCGCAGGTCAAAACACCGATCAACTCCGATTCCGGCAACAAGCGCACCGAGTACGTGCTCGGCTGGGACGTGCGCAAGGTCTCCGACGGCAGCTGGCTGTCCGCCGGCACCGGCGGCATCCCGCCGCTGAAGCAGAACGTGGCCGTGGAGGACCCCACCTCCAACACCCTGGGCCTGGAGAAGTTCTACTCCTACACCGGCAAGAACACCGGCGCCGGCTCGACGGTGATGAACAACCTCGCCTTCGGCAACAGCGTCTGGTCCTACAACGCGTTCACCAACCCCGGCCGCGGTCTGACGACTTTCGCGCGGTTCGCCTACAACTCGCTGGACACCTCCGACACCGTCTCCGGTCCGGGCTGGTCGGCGCAGCTGGCCGGTCCCATCCGGCTGGGCGGGCACCTGGACTTCCACCCCAACCCCAACGCCAACGCCACCGAAATCCGTCTCCCGGACGGCGACGGCACCACCCACGTCTTCCGCAAGCAGGCCGACGGCACCTGGAAGGCCCCGGCAGGCGTCCACTACCGCATCACGATGAAGGCGGGCCTGGACTGCACCCCCAACAAGGACCCGGTCCCGGACGCCTGGACCATGCTGCGCCCGGACGGCACGCGCTTCCTCTTCGGCTGCGACGGCTACCTGACCTCGGTGGTCGACAAGAACGGCAACACGCAGACGTACACCTACGAGGAACGCAAGTCCAACCACAGGCCGACGAAGTTCCTCAAGTACATCACCGACCCGGCCGGCCGCAAGTCACTGCGCATCGGCTACTACCTCCGAGGCGACGCGACCTACTCGTACGTCAATGACAGCGGGGCCCTCGTCTCAGGCACCAACCTCACCGACCCCGACATCTACGACCACGTGGCGTCCATCACGGACATCTCCGGACGCCGGATCTCCTTCTACTACACCGACACGGGCCTGCTGGGCCGCATGGTCGACGGCAACGGCTCCAGCCAGCCGAAGGTCTTCAAGTTCACCTACGACGCCGTCCAGGGCAACAAGAACGTCAAGCTGGTGGCCGCCACCGACCCGCGCGGCAACAGCACCCGGCTCGCCTACAACCAGCCGCCGACGGACGACCCGAAGTACCACTGGTGGACCAAGACCATCACCGACCGCCTCGGCTACGACACCGGGTTCGTTTACGCGCCCAACGCCACGAACACAAAGTTCACCGACACGACGATCACGGATGCCGAGTCCCGCACGACGAAGTACCTCAGCGACGACTTCGGCCGCCCGGTCCAGACGACGAATGCCAAGTCCCAGACGGCGAAGATGAGCTGGGACTCGGACAACAACGTCACGTACCTGGAGGAGGACAACGGGGCGAAGACCGCCTACTGCTACGACCAGAAGACCGGCTACCCGCTCTGGCAGCGCGACGCGGAGAACAACAAGACGGGCGTGCCGGACCAGGCGACCACCTGCTGGACGGGCACGGCCAACGTGACCGACCCCTCCAAGTGGCCCGCCAACGCGGCGACGTACGAGTACCAGACCCGCGCCGACGGCTACTCCGCCGACCTGGTCCGCAAGACCTCCCCCGAGGGACGCGCCTGGAAGTTCGGCTACGACTGCTTCGGCAACCTCAAGACGGTCACCGACCCCAAGGGCACGGCCACCTGGACCACGGGCGTCTGTGAGCCGACCACCAACGGCTACACCACGAAGTACACGTACGACTCCTACGGGCAACTGACCAAGGCCACCGACGCCAACGGCAACCCCACCACGTACGGCGACTTCGGCCCGACGGGCTACCCGACGACGATCACCGACGCGAAGAGCATCCCGGAGAAGTACGAGTACGACGAGCGCGGCCAGGTCACGAAGGTCACCGACGCCAACCAGAAGGTGACTACTCAGACGTACGACACGTTCGGACGGCCGCTGGTCAACACGGTGCCCAAGGACCAGGACGCGGGCGTTCTGATCACGACTCCGGCGCCGGAGTACGACGCCAACGACAACGTCACCAAGTCGACGGCACCGAATGGAGCGGTTTCGACTGCGGTGTACGACACCACGGACCAAATCACGTCGGCAACAGCGCCGGCGAACAATCAGACCAACCCGCGCACCACGACGTACACATACGACAACGTCGGCAACCTCAAGACGACGACGGAGCCCAAGGGCACGGCAACAACGACGGACACGACCGACTACGTCACAACGAACCACTACAACGAGATCTACCAGCTCACCTCCGTCGTCAACGCGAAGGGCGACAAGCTCTCTTACGAGTACGACAACGTCGGCAACGTCACCAAGGTCATCGACCCCAAGAAGAACGCCACGGCCGACACGACCGACTACACGACCAAGACCGACTACGATCTGAACCACCGGGTCACGGTCGTCACGGACGCGGCCGGCAAGACCACCAAGCGGGGTTACGACAAGGACTCGCTGGTCACCTCGACCACCGACGCGGAGAACAACACCACGCTCATCAGCTTCGACGAGCGCGGCAAGCAGATCGAGGTCAAGGTCCCGCACGACGGCACGTCGACCATCACGTACCGCACGACGAAGTACGAGTACGACCAGGTCGGCAACACCACAAAGGTCATTACCCCGCGTGCCGTCGCGGCCGGTACGACCACCGCTTTCACCACCCGTACCGAGTACGACGCGTTGAACCGTCCGTTCAAGCAGTACCTGCCCTACGACCCGGCGGACACCCGCTACAACAATCCCAACGTCTACACGGAGACTACGTACGACAAGGTGGGCCGGGTGGCGAAGACCTCGCTGCCGCCGTCGGACGGCGAGACGGTCCGCAACGACACCAGCTTCAGCCACTTCGACAACGGCTGGGTGAAGTCGTCCACGGACCCGTGGGACATCGTCACGACCTACGACTACAACGAGACGGGTCAGCAGACCAAGCGGACCCTGACCTCGGCGGGCGGCTCCTCCGACCGCACCATGACGTGGTCGTACTACCCCGACGGCTCGCTGAAGTCGCGGGCGGACGACGGCGTCCCGGTGGGCAAGTCGGTCGTGCTGGTGGACAACTCCGACAGCCAGAACACCTCGAAGACCGGCACCTGGGCGAAGGGAGACATCGCCGGCCAGCAGGGCTACAACCACGAGACCCATACAGCGGGTACCGGTACCGACGCCTTCACGTGGACACTCAACGTCCCCAAGGACGGCACGTACACGGCGTACGTGAAGTTCCCGAAGGTGACGGGCGCCGCGACGACGGCCAAGTACACGCTCACCCATGGGACCGGGACGGTCGACAAGACGATCGACCAGAACGCGACCGCGAACCAGGACACATGGGTCGCGCTGGGCTCCTACTCCTTCAAGCAGGGCAACGCGGCGAAGCTGCAGCTGTTCCAGAACAGCGGCGGCGTGGTGGTCGCGGACGGTGTGAAGCTCGTCCGTGACACCAGCGGCGACCCGGCCGACACGGAGAAGAACGACTTCGCCTACTCCTACGACCTCAACGGCAACCTGACGCAGATCGACGACACCTCCTCGACCGCGAAGATCGACGCGTATGCGATCACCTACACGAGCCTCAACCAGGTCCAGAAGGTGACCGAGTCGCTGTCCGGCACGGAGAGGAAGTCCACGTCGTACACGTACGACGCGAACGGCCAGCCGGAGACGGTTACGCACCCGGACCAGTTCTCCAAGTACACGTACGACCTGCGTGAGCTGGTGAAGACGGTCTGGGTCGGCAAGACGGCGACGGACACCAACCCGAAGGTGACGTCCTACACCTACACCGACCGTGGTCTGAAGCTCCAGGAGACCAAGGCCAACGGCAACACCGTCGACTACACGTACTACCTGGACGCGGTGCTGAAGTCGTCGACAGAGAAGAAACCCAACGGCACTCTCGTCAACTCCCACACCTACGCCTACGACCGGAACGGGAACAAGGCGCAGGACGTCGCGAAGAAGATGAACGCCGACGACAAGAGCACATACCTGTCGTCCACCACGGACTACACCTACGACCCGGCCGACCGGTTGAAGAAGGTGGTAAAGACCGGCAACGGCGCGGGCACCGAGACCTACGTCCACGACGACAACGCCAACGTCATCAGCCAGACCATCAAGGACGTCACCACCACCTACGACTACGACCGCAACCGCCTGCTCAGCGCCACGGCTGTCGGCGGGACGACGTCCACCTACAACTACGACCCCTTCGGCCGTCAGGAGTCGGTGACGTCGGGCGGCAAGATCATCGAGCGCAGCGTGTACGACGGCTTCGACCACGTCGTGGAGTCCCAGAAGATGGACGCCACGGGTGCGATGAAGTCGACCACCTTCACGTTCGACCCGCTGGACCGCACCGCGTCCAAGACGGCGGAAGGCAAGACCACGACCTTCCAGTACCTGGGCCTGTCCAGCGAGGTCCTGGACGAGAAGGTCGCCGGCGAGCTGACCAAGTCGTACCAGTACAGCCCGTGGGGCGAGCGCCTGTCGCAGGTCAAGCACAACAGCGACGGCACGACCGAGGACGGCTACTACGGCTACAACGGCCACACCGACGTCGAGACCCTCACGGACAAGAACGGCGACGCCAAAGCCACATACGGCTACACGGCCTACGGCGCCGACGACAAGTCGGAGTTCACGGGCATCGACAAGCCGGACGCGGCCGACCCGACCAAGGAGGCATACAACCCCTACCGCTTCAACGCCAAGCGGTGGGACGCCCAGTCCGGCACATACGACATGGGCTTCCGCGACTACAACCCGGGCCTGAACCGCTTCACCACCCGGGACATGTACAGCGGCGCCCTCGCCGACATGAACCTGGGCATGGACCCCTTCACCGGCAACCGGTACGCCTTCACCGGCGGGAACCCCGCCAGCAGGGTAGAACTCGACGGCCACGAGTGGTGGAACCCCGTCAGTTGGTTCTCGGGCGGCGGGTCGACCACTAAGACGGCCCCGAAAGGCGGTGGTGGGTTGTTGACGGCCGTCCAGGTCTTCTTGGACGGCATCGGCTGGAACACGTCCACCGCGCCCAGCGGCTACGAGTCGGAACCGGGTGACCGGCCGGACTACAGCAAGGGTCTGCTCGTCACTCCGGAGAAGAAGGTGGAGTGGACGCCCGCCGTCGACCAGCTCCCCTTCGACCAGGGGGACTGCCGCAAGGGGAAGAGTCAGGTCTTCTACAAGCCGCTGGATTCCCAGGGACGCGCCACCGGCGTGAACGCGTGCCTGACCGCCGCGGACATCAACTACACAGACGACGAAGGGAAACTGCAGGGACCGAATCTCACGACCAAGATCATCGGTAGTCCAGCTCCCTGGCCGTTGGACTCGCCCGACGACTGGGACAACGCTCCGAAGGGATGGAAGCCGAGGTCAGGGAATGACCGCGCACATCTCCTCGCCCGGACTTTCGGCGGCAGCGGGACGGACCGCCGGAATCTGGTATCGCTGCCCTGGCGCGTCAACCAGGTCGACATGCGGGGGTGGGAGGATGCCATCACAGAGGAGCTGGCGAAGGGCAACACGGTCTACTACACCATCACCGCAACCTACCGGGGCAAGAGCACGGAACCCACGTTGACGGGGTACGCCCAGGTCATCGACGGGGATGGCGGATCGTATCCGTGGCAGTACGTCGCCGGTACGGGCTGACGTCAGGAAAGGAAAGAGACGTCATGGAATGGGTGAGGGAACTCGTATCCTTGACCGGCTGGCAGGCCGGGCGGCAGGAGATGGAGTGGAGCGGTGTCGAGCGCGAGTTCGGCACGCCACTGCCTGCCGACTTCAAGGAGATCTGCGAAGTCTTCGGCCCCGGCAGTTTCTGCGGATACCTGGAACTGCTGCTGCCGGTGGACTCCACTGATCCGTATAGTCTGGTCGGGAGGTGGGAGGAGTTGAAGAGCCGACGGGACAGCCCGCAGGTGCGTTCCTTCTTTGAGCCGTACCGGGTCTTTGAGGAGAGCGGTCTCATCCTCTGGGGTGTATCGGTGACTGAAGCGTCGTACTGTTGGCTGGCCGATGCATCGAAGCGCCCGGAGGAATGGCCTGTCGTCGCACGGACCGACCCACTTGAGGAATGGCACCGGTTCGACATGTCCACCGGGGAGTTTATCTGGCGCGTGTTCACCGACCGGGAGTTCCGCCCAGTCTCCGTCGCGGCGAAGGTGGCACGTCCGTATTTCGAGGCCTGCTAACGCGGGACGCCAGGTGAACTATCGCCAGATCCATGACGTTCTGGGTTTCGCAGCCCCAGCGGTTCCCGCGCTGCCGTTCGCACCGACGGTAGCGCGGGAACCCGTGCGCTCATGGTGCGCGACGTTCAGGCCCGGGAAAGTGGCGTGACATGGGTCGCGCTGGACGTGGCTTGAGGATTGCCGAGTGGGTATCGGGCCCCGCTTGATTGGCTCTGGCTCTGAGCGCGATTCTGGTGATCGGCAGCAGCTACGGGTCGGCCAAGGTCAACAGCGATGCTGGCGGCCCGTCGTCTGCGCGGACTGCAGCCGGTCCGAAGGGAATTGGGGTGCGTTTCTCAAGAAAGTTCCTGGGATCCGCGGGTCGCGGAACGGGGGACTGCTGTCGGCGGTGATTGCGTCGGCATCGACGAGACCGGGACGAGGGTGAGCCTCGACGGCAAGATGCCCACACCGCCGCACCGACGCGGCAGCCGCCCCGCGTCCGGAGCCGTCGGCGGCCCGCGCCGACGTGTACGGCACCGCGCGTTTCACCCTGGACATATGCACCCCGGACACGCGGCTGCACACGAAGGTGGTGCGCTTCCCGCACCGGCACGCCGGCATGCTTGGACCGCCGCCACCGCCCTGCACGAGCGGACGGAGGACGCCCCCCGACACCCGTGTCCTGGACGCCGTGGTGCGTCATGTCGGGCAGCGCGTCGCCGCCGCCGTCGCCTACAGCGCGGCCACCGCCGAAGAGGCCTGCCGACTGGTGCGCATCACCTACTGGGTCCCGCCCGCCGCCGAGAACAGGCGATCCTGCCCGGCGCGGCTCGCCTGCCTCCGGCGGCAACCTCGCCCACCGGATCCACACCACGCCGTCCATTCCGGACCTACCGCCTCCCCCGGGTACAGCACACCGCACCGGAGTGCCATGTCGTGCGTGACCGCAGATCAGGAGCCTGTTCGGCCTGTCCCCGCACAACGTCCACGTCACCGCCGCACGCCTGGGCGGCGCCTTCGGCGGCAGCCAGGAGATGCTGACTGAGGACATCGCGGTTCTCGCCGGGCGCCCCGTCGAGATCGAGTACAGCGGAGCCGAGGAGCTGCCGCCGCCCCCGTCGCGCCTTCCGCGACCGGTCACCGGGGGCGCGCAGCGACGGCACCCTGATTGCGCTCGGGGTGCGCGCCGTTGCCGAACCGGCACCTACGGCAACCATCGGCCGGCCGTTCCGGAAGGCTGCGCCGAGACGCTTCGCTGTACCGCTGTGCGAGCATCAGCCTCGGGGTCACAGCCTGCACACCACCCACAACGACCTGCCCGCCGGTGCTGTGAGCCCGGTACTGGCGACGGCGGACTCCGGGGCGGGTATTCCGCCTCATGAGTTCTTCGGCGTCCTCGTGCAGGGTGTCGGCGAGCTTGCGCAGGGCGGGGCAGCGCCGCGTACAGGGCCTGCCGGTACGCCGCGACCAGCCGGGCCGGCCGGCTCCGTACGAGGGCGGCGCGGCGTCTGCGCCGCTCGGTCAGCCGCGCCTCGGCCACCGGGGGAGCAGCAGGCGGGCGGCCCGCCGGTCGGCAGGGTCCGGCCCGGGCGGGCTACCTGGTCCGGCACCCGATCCGCCGCCGGACGGCGCATCGGCATCTCGCAGGCCGCTCGGGGGCTGAGCCTGGCCGTCGGTCCAAGA
Source organism: Streptomyces bullii (assembly GCF_042657145.1). Classification (NCBI taxonomy): domain Bacteria; kingdom Bacillati; phylum Actinomycetota; class Actinomycetes; order Kitasatosporales; family Streptomycetaceae; genus Streptomyces; species Streptomyces bullii. The sequence goes on along the minus strand of NZ_JBHSNY010000009.1, from coordinate 6,448 downwards.
GAACGCCAGAGAGACCCAGCCGAGCGTGATTCCGGTATTGTCTTATTTGTTTCGAAATATCCGTGCCCGGGAATGGGCACTTCAGTGCTTCGGACAGGAGGCACGTCCGTGGGATCCGGTCCGCCGACCCCGGTGTTCTCCGCCAGGTCCGAGTCCGCGCTTCCCACGGTGTCTGTCCATTCGGCACCTGCTCAGGAGGTGCGCACATGCGTCGCACCGGCAGCACCACATCGCACCCCCACGACGACGCCCCGGACACCGCCGCGGCGTTCGAACGTCTCGCACAGCTTCCCGAAGGGCCCGAGCGCAAGGCGCTACGGGACGAACTCGTCCAGGCCTGGCTGCCGATGGCCGAGCGGATCGCCGTCCGCTTCCGGGGGCGCGGCGAGGCCCTGGAGGACCTCTACCAGGTGGCCGCCCTCGGCCTGGTCAAGGCCGTCGACCACTACGACCCGGCGCGCGGCAACGCCTTCGAGGCGTACGCCGTGCCGACGGTCACCGGCGAGATCAAGCGCCACTTCCGTGACCACATGTGGACCCTGCACGTGCCGCGCCGGGTCCAGGACCTGCGCAACCGGGTGCGGCAGGCCGGGAAGGAGCTGTCGCAGACCGCTCCGGGCCGTGCCCCGACGGTGGCGGAGATCGCCGAGTACGCGCATCTGACCGAGGCCGAGGTGCGCACCGGCATGGAGGCGCTGGAGTGCTTCTCCGCGCTGTCGCTGGAGGCGGAGATGCCGGGGACCGACGGGTACGCCCTCGGCGACGCGATCGGCGGACCCGACCCGGCCTACGACATCGTCGTCAACCGTGTCGCCGTCAAGCCCTGCCTGGAGGCGCTCCCGGAGCGCGAGCGGGTCATCCTCTACCTGCGGTTCTTCAAAGGCATGACGCAGAGCCGCATAGCGGAGCAGCTCGGGATCTCGCAGATGCACGTCTCCCGGCTGCTCAGCAGCTGCTTCGCCCACCTGCGGGAGGAGCTGACGACCGAGGTCCGCTGAGGAGCGGGCACGGCATCCGGCGCCGCCGGGCGGGTCACCGCTCCGGCGGCGCTCCGGGGATCTGCGTGGGACCGAACCGGTCCAGGGCGTCCTCCAGTTCGGCCCTTATTTCCGGGGGCATGACACCCGCGCGTCCCCAGATGAGGATCATCTCCGCCACATTGCGAAGCTTGATGTTCGTGTGCTGGGAGACTTCCTTCAGTACGGCCCATCCCTCGTCCGGCGCCACCCGGCCGAGGGCGACGATCATGCCGATCGCCTGGTCCACGACGGCGTGGGAGACGACCGCCTCCTTCAGCTGCTGGACCTCTTCCTGCAGCTCGAAGATCCGCTCCGAGCCGCCCCCGTCCGTGGGCATGGTCACCTCCGGTGCGGTGCGCCGTGGTCCGACCCATCCATCGTCCTCACTCGCGCCGCACCGTGCCACCGGGCGGCCCGCCCCGGGTTCCGCCGCCGTTTCGGTAGCGTCGCGGGGGTACTCGACAGGCGCCCCGAGCGGTTCCGGTCGGACACTGGTGTCATGCCTCCGGTGGCTGCCGGCCGACGAGATCAGGACGCGACTGCCATGAAACACGACATGCCCTCCCCCGCCGGTGCGAAGATGTCCACGCACTCCGTGTTCGGAGCGCCCTGCTGGGTGAGCCTGACCAGCAGGGACCTGAAGGCGACCGAGGAGTTCTACGGGGCCGTACTGGGCTGGCAGTGGCGGCCGGCCCGGCTGGGCGACCGCTTCCGCATCGCCCTGGCGGACGGCGCGCCGGTGGCCGGTATCGCGGGGGTCGCCACCATGTGGCAGATGGCGGTGGCGTGGACGCCGTACTTCGCGGTGCGCAGCGCGGACGAGGCGGTGGCCCGGGTGCAGGAGCGCATGGGCACGGCCGCGGTCGGGCCGATCTCCCTGCCGCCCGGGCGCGCGGCGCTGCTGGCCGACCGGGACGGGGCGACGTTCGGGATCTGGGAGGGGGAGCTGTTCACCGACTGGGAGACCTGGCGGCACGCTCAGCCGGCCTTCATCACCCTCCACACGCGTGACGCCTTCGACGCCGCCATCTTCTACGGCGAGGTCCTCGACTGGGCCTCGGACACTCCCGGCTGCTGCGAGGTGCAGTACGAAGGCGGCGAGGTGGTGCTGCGCAGCCGCGGGGACGTGGTGGCGCGCATCGAGTCGGGAGCGCTGGAGGCCGCCCCCGACCCGACGATCCGGCCGCACTGGCAGGTTCACTTCACCGTGACGGACGTGTCCGCCTGCACCCGCGCCGCGGAACTGCACGGCGGCAGCGTCCTGTCCAAGGGCAGCGACGAGGCGGTGCTGCGCGACCCGGACGGCGCACAGTTCACGGTGACGTCACGCCGGGGGCGCTGAGCGGGGTCTCACCGGCCTGGCGCGCCCTTTCCCGGACGTCCGGGAAAGGGCGCGCCAGGCTCCAGACCGGGCAACCGCCCTCTCAGCCGGCCGCCCTGCGGGACGGGCGGGAGAGCAGGACCAGACCGCGGGCGCCGACCGTCAGTCGGGTGTGTGCCTTGTGTTCCGCCTCGTCGGGCGTGCCCGACGGGTCCGTGGTGTCGATCAGGGCCGTCCAGCGTTCCCCGTAGGTGGTGTCCGGCAGGCGGAAGTCCACCGGCTCCCAGTGGCTGTTGAGGAGCAGGAGGAAGGAGTCGTCGACGACGGGCCTGCCGCACCGGTCGGGTTCGGCGATGGCGTCGCCGTTGAGGAAGACACCGACGCTGTGCGCGTCGGCGCGCTGCCAGTCGTCGTCGGTCATCTCCCGGGCGTCCGGCGCGAGCCACACCAGGTCGGGCAGCGGCTGGCCCGCGTGGGTCACGGTCTCGCCGCGGAAGAAGCGCCGTCGGCGCAGCACGGGGTGGGCGATGCGCAGGGCGATGACGCGCCGGGTGAACTCCAGCAGGTCGCGCTGCTCGTCGGTCAGCCGCCAGTCGATCCAGGAGATCTCGTTGTCCTGGCAGTAGGCGTTGTTGTTGCCGCGCTGGGTGCGGCCCAGTTCGTCGCCGTGGCAGAGCATCGGGATGCCCTGCGACAGCAGCAGCGTGGCGAGGAAGTTGCGCTGCTGGCGGGCGCGCAGCTCCAGCACGGCCGGGTCGCGTGTGTCGCCTTCCGCGCCGCAGTTCCAGGAGCGGTTGGTGGACTCGCCGTCCTGGTTGCCCTCACCGTTGGCCTCGTTGTGCTTGTCGTTGTACGAGACCAGGTCGCGCAGGGTGAACCCGTCGTGCGCGGTGACGAAGTTGACGCTGGCGCGGGGGCGGCGACGGCTGTGCGCGTACAGGTCCGACGACCCCGTGAGCCGGGAGGCGAACTCGCCGAGAGTGTGGTCCTCGCCCCGCCAGAAGTCCCGTACGGCGTCCCGGTACAGACCGTTCCACTCCGACCACAGCGGCGGGAAGTTGCCGACCTGGTAGCCGCCCTCGCCGACGTCCCACGGCTCGGCGATCAGCTTGACGCGGCTGATCACCGGGTCCTGCTGGATGAGGTCGAAGAACGCCGACAGCCGGTCCACCTCGTGGAACTGCCGGGCCAGGGTCGCCGCCAGGTCGAAGCGGAAGCCGTCGACGTGCATCTCGGTGACCCAGTACCGCAACGAGTCCATGATCAGTTGCAGCACGTAGGGATGCCGCATCAGCAGGCTGTTGCCGGTGCCGGTGGTGTCGTAGTAGTGCTCCCAGTCGCCGTCCACCAGGCGGTAGTAGGAGGAGTTGTCGATCCCGCGGAAGGACAGGGTGGGGCCCTTCTCGTTGCCCTCGGCCGTGTGGTTGTAGACCACGTCGAGGATCACCTCGAGCCCGGCCGCGTGCAGTGTCTTGACCATCTGCTTGAACTCGGTGACCTGCTGGCCGCGCGTGCCGTGGGCGGCGTAGGCGTTGTGGGGCGCGAAGAAGCCGATCGTGTTGTAGCCCCAGTAGTTGGCCAGGCCCCGGTCCATCAGCACGCCGTCCTGGACGAACTGGTGGACCGGCATCAGCTCCACCGCCGTGACGCCCAGGGAGGTCAGGTGCTCGACGACCGCGGGGTGCGCGAGCCCGGCGTAGGTGCCGCGCAGTTCCTCGGGGACGTCGGGGTGGGTGCGGGTCAGGCCCTTGACGTGGGCCTCGTAGATCACCGTGTCGGCGTACGGCCGGCAGGGCCTGCTGTCGTCGCCCCAGTCGAAGGACGGATCGGTGACCACGCCGAGCATGGTGTGCCCGGCGCTGTCGGCCGGGTCGGGCCCGTCCGGATTGCGCTCGTAGAGCGAGGGGTGGTTGTCGATCTGCCCGTCGACGGCCCGCGCGTAGGGGTCGAGGAGCAGCTTGGCCGGGTTGCAGCGGTGGCCGAGTGCCGGGGCCCACGGCCCGTGCACCCGGTAGCCGTAGCGCTGGCCGGGGCCCACGCCGGGCAGGTAGCCGTGCCACACGAAGCCGTCGACCTCGGTCAGCGGCACCAGGGTGTGGCTGCCGTCGTCGTCGACGAGCACCAGTTCGACGCGTTCGGCGACCTCGCTGAACAACGCGAAGTTGGTGCCCTCGCCGTCGTGGGCCGCGCCCAGCGGGTAGGGGTGCCCGCTCCAGGCGGGCACCCCTGTCCGGGTTTCGCGCCGCCGGGTCACCGGGCCTCCTCCAGGACCTCGTTCGGCGTACTGGCCGGGTCGGCCAGCTGGGCGACCCGTACCTCGCGGGGCACCTCGAGGCCCTCGCGCAGGTTCGGGGCGGGTGCGGTGGGCACCAGCGGGACGCGTTCGCCGGCGCGGGCGCGCTGCGAGAACCAGATGACCTTGCTGCCGGTCTCGGTGGCGCAGCAGCCCCAGCCGTCACTCATCGCGGCGAGGTGCTCCAGGCAGCCGCGCAGCTCCTGGTCGGGGCGCAGGGCGCGGTCGTTGTCGCCGATGGCGGTGATGAGGTGCTGTCCGTTCCACCACATCTCGATGGACGTGTTCTTGTCCGTGGCGTACTCGTCGATGGCCCTGAGCAGCATCTCGGCACCGCCGCAGACCGGCTCGACCAGGTTCTCCAGGTCCCAGTACCTCAGGTGAGCGGCCAGAATGCGGCTGACCTGTCCCACCCGTTCCGGGCTCACTTCCACCTCGAGGTGGTAGTAGCAGGGCACTGCGGTCTTCATCGGTTGGCTCCTCACCGCGAAGCTCCCGCTCCTTCTCGCCCCAGCGGGACGAGCCCCGAACACGGAACGTGAGCGCTTATCGCTTCTGAGTCACCCCTCAGCCTGAGGGTGCTAGTCCATTCGTGCAACACGAGCGCACACCTGAGGCGGTGGAGCGCTCATCGGGGCACCCACTCCAGTGGTTGAAGATCCAACAAGACGGTGCGTCATCACGCGTGCACCATGTGTGAAGAACTCGATCGCCGTTACGGGGTCCGTGCCATCGCGCGCACGACCGCCGCCCGACCGTCGGGAGAACGTGCCCCATCGAGCCCGGAAAGGTGAGGTGAACGGCGCCATGCTGCTACCCGCCAAAGCCGAGGTCGCCCGGCAGTTGCGGCGTTACCGGGCCTGGGAACGCGTCATGCTCGCGGCACCGGCCGACCGCACGGTGCGGGCCACCTTCGAGGACTCCGGTTACACCCTGTGCGTGCTGATGGGCAAGCGCTGTGCGCGGGAGGCGGCGGACGCCGCCGAGCGGTATCTGCGCACGAACGTCGTCACCTATCTGCGGCTCTCCCGCCCGCACCTGCAGGAGTCCCCGCCGCGCGAGCAGCTGGAACGACCCCGCCCGGCCGGTGCCGTACGGCGGGGCCCGCCCGCGGCGGAGCGTTCCCCGGCAGGCACATGACGCCCTTCCGGGGGAAGTTCGGCCCCTGATCCCCGACCGGGCTCCGGCCCGGCGTCGAGCACGATGGAGGTGAGGACTCATGAGGACGACCCAGGCGATCGGCCGGATCCCCGTGCGGGACGTGCGGCCGGCCGTGGAGTGCGGCCGGCTGCCGGCCAAGGCGGTCGTGGGAGAGACGTTCGAGGTCACCGCCACCGTGTTCCGTGAGGGACATGACGCGGTCGCCGCCAATGTGGTCCTGAAGGATCCGGAGGGCCGTCCCGGGCCGTGGACGCCGATGCGGGAACTGGCCCCGGGCACGGACCGGTGGGGCGCCGAGATCACCGCGGACGCCGTGGGCGAATGGACCTACCGCGTGGAGGCGTGGGGCGACCCGGTCACCACCTGGCGGCGGGTCGCCGGGATAAAGGTTCCGGCCGGCATCGACCCCGGGCTGGTCCTGGAGGAGGGTGCCGAGCTGTACGAGCGTGCCGCCGCCGGTGTGCCCGACGGCGGCGGGAGGGATGTGGTGCTGGCCGCCGCGGCTGCCCTGCGCGACGAGGACCGCCCGGCCGCGGCGCGGCTGGCGGCGGCGCTCACCCCGGAGGTCGACGCCGTGCTGGCCCGTCATCCGCTGCGGGAGCTGGTGACCAGCAGTGAGCCGTTGCCGCTGCTGGTGGAGCGGGAGCGGGCCCT